>CAZXDD010000437.1:0-6829 GCA_964639415.1 uncultured Armatimonadia bacterium | reverse complement strand
CTCCCCTCCAGCAACCCTCTCACCTCCAGACAGTCCTTATGGTACTCCGCGCGCCCAAAGCCTTCAATCAGATCCGCCAGCAGCTCGCTTGTCACCCGTACCGGTGGGCCGTGGCCGGGGATGACCAGGTCCGCATGGCTCAGGACCGCCGCCACCGTCCTCCAGGTCTGGGCGATCTCCTCCCGGCGATACCCGTTGGGCCAGTAGTACTGCCAGGCCCGCAGCCAGTCCTCCCCCAGGATTGCGTCTCCGGTGACCCACGTATCACCATCGCGCGACGCGAACCGCACGGCCACGTGGCGCTCGTGATGCCCCGGACAAGGGACGACCTGCAGCCCGGACAGCTCGCCCGCCTCGCGTACCGCGAACACCTGCCCGCAGCCACACAGGTCTGTCTCCCGGCCCCTCACGCGGTGGTCTCCGTGGGGATGGGTCACCAGATGCCTCCCCACGCCCTGCCAGGCGATGCCCACCGTCCGCAGCCGCAGGACCGCCTCCCCGTATCCGGGGCCGTCCAGCGAAGGGTCCACGACCAGCGTATCGCCGGGCGCCGGGCTCGCCCCCTCGGGCCACACCAGTGTACAGGTGCAGCGGTGCGGCGTCCCGACGTTTCGCGTCCCATCGGGGTTGATGGGTAGCGACCCGTCCTGCAGGATGAGCCAGCGGTACACCGGCAAGGTCACGCTAGTCACCACTTTGCGGGGCTATGGCGACCGTCCCAACAGGCAGGACCGCCAGCGCGTGGGACAGGCCGCTGCTTCGCCGGGAGAGCGCCGGGGTCACCTCACCGTCTCCGGCAGGGCGAAGTCCGCTTCCATTCTCTGCGGCAGGCGCCGCACGCGTTGCCCGCTCTTGTCGCAGAAGTACAGTCGCGATTCCGAAGGCCGCCGGCCGTGGCCATCGGCCCAGAAGGCGTAGAAGTCGGGATGGGCATTGACCGGCCTGCGGGCGTAGGTGTGGTTGTAAGGGCTGTCGTGGGTCAAGTCGGCGACCTTGCGCCACGTCTCGCCCCGGTTCTCACTGACCCACATGGCCATCTCGCCCCCCGGATTGTAGGGCTGCGGGCCCGTCTCGGTGGGACCGATCAGCCGCCAGGTGCCATCGGCCTCGATGTGCAAACAGCCGGTGTCGTAGTTGTTGTCCGAGGTGATCGATCCTCGGATGTCCCACTGTGTCCCGTCCCAACGGGCCGTAGTCCAGGTGCGGGGGGCATTCTTGGGTCCCGACTCGTAGCCCCGGCTGGTGACGTACAGGATCACCGGATGCCCCCGGGCATCGAAAACGAGGTCCTTCATGTACACATTGAGCCCCTCGGCACGGTAGTCATGTACCAGGGCATTGCCGTCCACCGTGGTAATGGGAACCTCCACCTTCTCCCCGGCGGCATTCTGCCAGCTTGCCCCAAAGTCAGCGGTCTGCACGTAGTACAGGTTCGTGCGCCAGTTCAGGCCCTGCGGCTCTGGGTGATAGTTGAAGGCGGAGCCGACACCGTCTCCCCGCCAATTGCTCACCTGATAGTGCCCCTGCTCGATCGTGGCCAGCTCCCGGGGCTCGCCCCACTCGCGGCCGTCGGCACTGGTCTGCCAGAACAGCCTCCGTCCGCCCTGGTAGATGGTCTGCAGGAAGAAGAAGCCTTTGCCCGGGAGATAGTGGGTCTGCGGGTAGGAGAAGTTGGTCACTCTCACCGTCTCGAAGTCGTCCACCGAGTGCGGCGTCCGGCTGCGGAAGATGTACGACGGTCTCCCGGTGCCGTGAGAGCTTGCGAACACCCACACATGCCCGGCATCGTCCAGGGCGATCGTGGGGTTGTCGTGGGCGTCATCGGTCTGCTTGTCGATCACCATCGTGGGGCGGGGCACAAGACCGGTCCTGTGGTCATAGTAGGAGGCCATGATCAGCAGGCGCCGGGCGTCGTCGGCCGTGCCCCCGTAGACGAAAAACGTCTTGTCCGCGGCCTCGGAGTACACCGCCAGCGGGATGTGCTTGGCGCAGTACGTGCCCAGGCCCCCGCTGTACTTGTAGACGTATTCATCATCGCTCTTCTGATTGTAGTACCAGATGCCCCGATAGCCATCGAGCTTCGGGAAGGTCGGCGGCTCTTGCTCTTCCAGCATCGCAATCGCCTCTCTGAGTGCCTCGGCTGTCGTGGGATACAGAACGTAGGCGTCCACGACCACGACGCCGGAGACGGCCTCCACCCGCAGATGCTGCTCGCCCGCCGGCACGGGGACCCCGTAGAGCCTGCCCTCCCGGTGGGTGCTGTCCGCCGGCGGCCAGGTGCGGGAGAATATCGTGCCCCCCACCGTCACCTGTAGCCTCGCCCCACCCACCGAAGCCGCCCGAATCAGAAGAGCGAACACCCCCGGCTCGGCCAGGTCTGTCCGCAGGTGCAGGACATTGCGGGGCGAAGACCCGTGGCCGTAGTGGCGGGTGGCCAGGAGAGCGCCCATCTCCACCGCTTGCTCGGGCGTGAGGCCGCGCAGGTCGAGAGTGTCGGTCTTGCTTGCCACCCGCTCATCGATCTGCGGGCGGATCTCCACCGGTGCGCAGTGGGCGAGCGCGGTGACTGCCACAATAGCCAGCGCGGCCGCTGGCCCTACCCCCCAGCAGCGCCCGCGAGGTGTCGGTGTTGGCGGCATTGCCGTTACCCACTCCTATACTGCCTCACCGCGGAGGCCATCGCCAGAACGTTCTTCGGCGGCGCCCAGGGGCTCAGCGAATTGCCGCTGGCGAAGATGTAGCCCGGGCCATCCAGTCTCTCCAGCAGGTCCAGGGCTTCCCGGTGCACCTGGGCCGCCGGGAGCCGCTCGATGATATCCATATCCAGATTGCCCATCCGGCACACCCGTTGGCCGAAGGTCTCCGTCACCCAGGAGATGTCCATGGCCAGGTTCTCCAGAGGATGGATACAGGCGATCCCCAGACCGATCAGGTCCTCCAGCACTTCGGTCAGGTTCCCGTCGCTATGGAACATCAGGGGCAGGCCCGCCCGGGCGACACGCTCGGAGATCCTGGCGTACTGGGGAAACACAAACCTCCGCAGCATCTGCGGGGAGATAAAGGTGCTCGTCTTGAAGGCGATGTCATCGGCGAAGAGAATGGCGTCGGGCTCGACCCGGGCCAGTAACTCGTCGAGCATCTCCAGCGTGCGATCGCCCATCCACCGGCAGAGCGTCTGCACCAGCTCGGGCTGCTCGTGGCAGGCGATGGCGAACTCGGCCGTGCCCATCGAGGCCTCGGCGTGGGAGTACACACCACCCACCGAGAGGACGCGGAACAGGTCTGTGTTCTGCATGAGCTCGTCGTAGACCGGGGCGCAGCGGATCGGCGCCATATCCGCGACCCGTGGCGCGGTGGCGATGTGCTCCTCCAGTGACGGCAGGCCGTCCACGGCTCCGGCGCGTTTGTGCGCCCTGGCCCCCGTCGTGCTCTCCCCGGCGGAGAAGGCCACGTTCCAGCACTTCAGCGGCACCCCGCATAGTCCGAGCTCGCCCGCGGCGCGGATCACCTGACTGAGGTAGACGCAGTAGGCCTCCACATCGGCCAGGGGGTGGAAGCCGGAACCGGCCGGCATGGGCTCGCCGATCACATGAGCGAAAACGTGGCCGGAGACGCCGATCTCCAGCCACGGGATACGGTCGGGGCGTTCCAGGCGCAAAGCGGCCGCCACACGTTCGCGAGGTGTCATGCAGTACCTCCAAAGTCACCACTGAAGTGAGCAATTCGCGCCCCGGAGACGTGTCCCTCCCCACCCCCCGCGACCACGGTCATTGCGCCCGCTGGCAGCGGCCGTCAGATGAGCGGCAGGTCCGACCAGACCCGGGCGGGAACCAGACCATCGCGCACTGTTGGCCCGTGGTGCCGCCTCCCGGGAGGTCCTCATGCTCGAGCACGCCCTCGCCGTCGCCGCCCTCCTTGCCCTGACGCTTGTCCGGGCCCTGGCCGACGTGCCCGGACAGAGGCTCTACGCCATTGACCTGCGGGTCACCTCCGACCTGCCCTGCCCCAATGTCCCCATGGAGCCCCACATCGACTTCTCCGCCATCATCGGCGACGGCGGCCTGCCGGGAGTGCTGGACCCCAACTCGATCTGCGTGGTCGATGCCACCGGCGGCGCGCCCGTGCCCTGCGCCGTGAGCGAGGACTTCGCCTACGGCGACGCGGGAAGGATCGCGTGGGTGATCCGCGACCCCGCGCATCGGAGCTACGAGGTGCGTTTCCGCACGGCGACCACCCGCCCGCCCCTGCGGCCCGCGGCGTACACTCCCCTCATCGGAACCGGCGATCTGCTTGTGTACAACGCCGGGGTGCCGCGTCCGGTCTGCCTGATCTACCTCAGCGGCCTTGTGGACCTCACCGGCGACGGGAGGCAGGACCTGGTGGGCTGCTGGAACTACGCCCACCGCCCCGGCCGCCCCTGGGACGGAGTGCTGTGCTATCCCCGGGTGGGTGAGGACGAAGCCTTCGAGTTCGGTGATCTGGTGCGGCTGCGCTACAAGGAAGAAAAGACCTCCGAGGACTTCCGGTTCTTGAGCCACACCTACATGACCGCCGACTGCGCCGACTTCGATGGCGACGGCCTCCCGGACCTGGTGTACTGCCCCTCCGGGTCGGACAGCGTGCATTTCTACCGCAACACCGGCACGCGCGACGCCGGGGGAATGCCGGTGTTCGTCGCCGCCGGGAGCGTCCCGCGGCAGACCTCGGCCTGGGAGCCGTGCCGGGCCATCGACCTCAACGGCGATGGGACCGTGGACCTCGTGGTAGGGCAGACATACCTGCGGAATGCGGGACAGGCCACCTGGCCGCCCCGGTTCTCGCCCGGAGTGGCGCTTCAGGTAGGGGAGGGGGCCTGCTTCCTCGATGTGGACGACGATGGCCTCCCGGACGCCGTCTGCCTGGTCCCGGGTCCGCAAGACGAGCCGCGGGCCAGGAGAGTCGCGTGGCAGAAGAACCTGGGCGGCGATCCGCCGCGGTTCGCCGAACCCGAGCCACTGCCGGAGATCGACGCCTTCTGGTGCAGCTCGCTGGCGGCGGTGAATCAGGGGCCGCGCCGGGGCCTCCTGGTCCTGCACGACGTGTGCACGAAGGTCTCGTTCTACGAGTGCCGCCCGGCGGAGGCCGGATCGCCGCGGTTCTCGCGCTTCGGGACGGCGCAGTCGCTCTCGGCCCCACTGGCCCTGAGCGACCAGGCCTGGCCCCACGTGTGCGACTGGGACGGCGACGGCGACCGGGACCTCCTGGTGGGTGGTGGCTACGGCTGGCCGCGGATCGTGCTCAATGAGGGCAGCGCCCAGCGCCCCGCTTTCGCCGAGCCCCGGCAGATCCTGTCGGAGGGCCGTCCCATCCGCCTGCTACGAGACGAGATCCTCGGCGGTCGCCACTGGCACAACATGGGCTATCCCTACCCGGCCTTCGTGGATTGGGACGGCGACGGCCTCCCGGACCTGGTGATCCCCAACGAGACCAACCGCATCTTCTGGTACCGGAACGTGGGCACCCGTTCGGAGCCGCGTTTCGGGCCTCGGGAGCAGGTGATCTGCGACGGCTACCCCGATTCACCCGAGAGCCGGCGCCACACGGCCCTCCTGGCCGCGGATGACAGCGTGGCAAACAGCCCGTACCCGTATCAGGAGGACCAGGCCTTCTTCTGGCGCACGGGAGCGGGCTTTGCCGACCTCAACGGCGATGGCCTGATGGACATGGTCACCCACGACGGGGCCACCCGCAAGGCCACCCTGTTTGCCCAGTACATCGCCCCCGACGGCACCCGTCGTCTGCGCAAGGAGGGGCCCCTGAGGCTTCGTGACGGCCGGCTTATCGATGATGCCATCGTCGGGCGCCGGGCCCACTGGACCGAGGCCTTCCGCTGCATCGACTGGGACGGCGACGGTCTTGTAGACCTCATCTACAGTTGCGCCGGCACCCGAGACGCCGACGGCAGCATCTACCTGCTGCGCAACTGCGGCACGGTCGCCGAGCCGCTGTTCGAGCCGCCGGTGACGCTCTGCTGCTTCGGCGAGCCGATCAAGGTCACCGCCCATGGACCCCACCCGGCCGTGGCCGACCTCGACGGCGACGGCCGCCCGGACATTCTGGCCTGCGTCGAATGGAGTGTGTACCCCTACTACAGCCACGCGGCCATCCAGATGGAGCGGCGCCCGGAGTATGAGCTGGGGAGGGTCCGAAGCGCCGAGGTCGGGAGCCCCGTCGGCCCGGACTGAGTATGTGTCTGGCGCCCGTGCCGTGGGTCGTGCACCCCTCGCCTGAGCAGCCGTACCGCGCAAGCGGCTCGCAGAGACGCCGAGAGGGGACGGAGGTGAGGAGTCATCAGTGCCGTTGGCTGTTGGCCGTTGTAGGGCGGCGACCTGTGCGCCGCCGCCGTTTGTCGTTGATGCTGGATGAACTTCTCGGCGCGGTACAGGCCCGCGCCCTACAGAGCGGCGCCGTCCGCCGTCGTCGTCAGGTCCGAAGGACCGCGTGGCGCCGCGCAGCGGCGTCTCTCAGGCCCGGACTTCGTATTTGTCTGGCGCCCGTGCCGTGGGTCGTGCACCCCTCGCCTGAGCAGCCGTACCGCGCAAGCGGCTCGCAGAGACGCCGAGAGGGGACGGAGGTGAGGAGTCATCAGTGCCGTTGGCTGTTGGCCGTTGTAGGGCGGCGACCTGTGCGCCGCCGCCGTTTGTCGTTGATGCTGGATGAACTTCTCGGCGCGGTACAGGCCCGCGCCCTACAGAGCGGCGCCGTCCGCCGTCGTCGTCAGGTCCGAAGGACCGCGTGGCGCCGCGCAGCGGCGTCTCTCAGGCCCGGACTTCGTATTTGTCTGGCGCCC
>CAZXDD010000436.1:3997-6834 GCA_964639415.1 uncultured Armatimonadia bacterium | reverse complement strand
CGGCCGCTACGACACCGCCATCCTCGCCTGTCGCGACGTCCTGGCCGCCCACCCCTCATCGCCCCGGGCCCCGGCGGCGGCGCTGCAGGCCGGCCTGGTGGCCAGGTACCGCAAGCAGGATCCCGACCTGGCGCGCAGGTACCTGGAGCTGATTCCGCGACGCTGGCCCCGGGCCGCTGAGGCCGCCAGAGCCGAGAGAGAGCTGGACGATCTGGCCCGGATCGCGGACCGGCCCCAGTCCAAGGTCTGAACCCGGGCCCCGGCTCTCATCCTGCCGGGCCTACTGCAGGATGGCCCCCTGACCCTGCAGCGCCTCCCTGACCGCCCCATAGCTCACCACGTTGGTGTCTCCCTCGCTCCGCGCCGCCAGAGCCGCCGTCACCCCCGCCGCCTGCCCGATGGCCAGGCAGCGCGACATCAGCCGGAAGGTGTCAATCACCCGGGCCTGCGCCGAGATCGCCCTGCCGGCGGCCACCACGTTGCCGTAGCTCGCCGACAGAAGCGCCCCCCAGGGCACCGCCCGGATGCCCGCATTGCTCTTCGCCCACGATGACGTGAACCCATCCAGACCGTGGCCCCCGTACCATCGGGTGCCGAGAGCCACCGGCTCAGGCACCGGCACATCGCGATCCACATCCTCGCAGGTGATGGTCTCCTTGCCCACGATGCACCGACCCGCACGCACCCCCAGCTCCGTGGCGGTGTCCACAAGAAAGCAATCCACGAAACTGGGGATGTGCCGGCGGAACCAATCTACGGTCACCAGGGCCTGCTCCCGCAGCTCGCCGTCCATGCGGGTCAGCTCCGCCGAGGACAACCCATCGCCCGCCGTGAGCGTGAAGTTCAGCAACACCTCTCCGGGGTTGAGGGTCGCAAAGCCCATGAACCGGTCCTGCGCCGGGAAGGGGCTCTTGCCCTGCTCCACCAGCCTGTAGAAGACCTCCTCCACCTGCGGACGGTGGAACCCGTTCACACCGCCCACGCGAAGCAAGATGGTCTTGGTCATGGTGTCCTCCACCGGGCCTGCGGTCACATGCCCTCCCGCGCGGGCGACGAGGTGGGCGTCTCCGGTGGCGTCGACGAAGGCCTTGGCACGGATCATCATCGGCCCGTCGGCGGCATCGACGACGGCGGCGGTCAGGCGCCCGTCCTCCACGGTGGCCCCAATCAGCCGGGCATACAAGAGCCGCTCACAGCTCGCGCGCGCCAGCAGGCGGTTGGCCGCCACGCGAACGCCCTCCACGGAAGTGATGACATTGCCCAGCAACGGGCGGTCGCCGATGGGCCTCGGCTCCGGTGTAGCACTGGGCTCCTGGATGAAGGCGGCGTGACCCATGCGGTCCAGCTCGCGCACGAGGTCATCGGCGATGCCTCCCACGATCTGCCGCCCACCGTGGGCAAAGCCCATGAGATAGGGGCAGCAGCAGGCCGCCGCCACCCCGCCTGGGAAACCGCGACGGTCCACCACGATGGTCCTGGCTCCGAGCCTTGCGGCCGCACAGGCCGCGCCGATGCCGCCGGGCCCGGCGCCGATGACGGCAACGTCGAAGGGGTCCCTAGTGAGCGGGTTGTCGTCTGCCCCGGTTGCGCCCGCTGACATGTGCTCGTTCCTCCTGTCGTGAGTCGGCGCCATCCGGACGCCGACGGTTCGAGCCTCCGGCCACCGACAACGGCTGAGAGCGACACCGCGGCGGCACGCGCCCGGCCCTCACCACCCCATCGGATACCGTCCGTACTCCTCGATCAACTCGTGGTAGTACTCGTAGCTCTCCACCGGGATGTCGGGGCCGATGCTGTGGGTGCCGATGACCAGTCCGCCCTCGCGTCCGGCGCTCAGCACCTCCAGCGTATGCTGCCGGATCTGCTCCCGGCTGCCCCTGGGGAGGATCTGGTTATTGCATATCCCGCCCAGCAGGGCCAGCCTGTGGCCATACCGCTCGCGCAACGCCGCCACGGAGAGCCCTGCATTGGGCTCCACCGGGTTGATCCCGTCAAAGCCGATGTCAATGAACCTGTCCAGTAGCGGGCCGATGTTGCCGTCGCTGTGCAATATCACCTTACGGGCCCCGGCGGCTTTGAAGGTCGACACCATCTTGGCCCAGGCCGGAACGAGTATTGCCTCGGCGGTCTGGGGCGAGAACATCGGCGACTGGGCCGAGGCCATGTCATCGAAGATCCAGACGCCCGTATCATACAGATCCCAGCGCCGCAGCTCCTCGAGGCCGACCGCGATGAGATGGTCGGCAATTCGCATCGTCAGCTCGGCGGCGAAGGCCGGGTCCTGTACCATATCCATCAGGTAGTTGACCTCGCCTCGCACGAAGTACGTGCGGATGAAGGGCCCGCCGGTCTTGGCAAAGACGCAGGTGCGCTCCTTCAGAGCGGGCATGCCGGCGTCGTAGCTTTGGTAGCGCGAGGCCATGTCGGGCGGGTCGAAGTGGAGCTTATCCAGGTCGCGCTTGTCTTCCAGGGCGTTTTCCACCTGCTCGTAGAAGTACCCGCCGGGGATGGTGCGCACCACTCGGCCCCAGCCGTCGCGACGCAGGACCCCGGCGGCCGTCTCCTCCAGTGTCTCTGCCCGCGAGGGCGCGATGGACTCGTCGCCCACCACGATCTGGATATCGATCCCGTAGCGCTCCCTGGGGTTCACATCGGCATACTGCGGTCTCTCTCGCCGCCACAGGGTGACCCACTCGGGCCAGAACTCATCGAACCGCGGCACGCGGTCGGGGGTCCCAAAGTCCAGCGCGGTCATGACGCGCTCTTGCGAAGTCATGGCAACCTCCAAAGGCCGACGGTAGAGACGGACAGTTCGCCGGGAGCGGGGAGCAGGCCTT
>CAZXDD010000436.1:528-3897 GCA_964639415.1 uncultured Armatimonadia bacterium | reverse complement strand
CCTGCCTCCCTCTGAAGGCCTCCTCGCCCCCTCGGCGAAATACCCGTGCATAGGAGGCTCCCCCATGCACCGCATCGCTCTGGTATCGCTCATTGCCCTACTCACGATCGCTGTCTGCCACGCTCAGGACACCAACATGATCCGCAATCCCGGGTTCGAGGAGGGACAAGACGCGCCCGCCCAGTGGCAGCTTGGGATGGAAGGCGTCGGTGCCGGCTCGGCGCGCTGGGTCACCGAGAACCCGCATTCGGGCAGGTATTGCGTGCGCCTGGAGATGGAGGAGGCCGGCAACTATTGGATGGCCCGACAGACGTACGAGAAGGGCACCGCTCTGCCCGAGCACGTCTATCAGATCCGCGGCCGGTACCGCAGCACCGGCGATGTCGCCCATCCATGCGTCTACTTCAAAGACGCGGCCGGGCAGTTCCTGGGTGCCTGGGAAGTGGCGTTGCCCCCTACAGAGCTTTGGAGGCCGTTCTGCTTCGTGTTCAAGAGCCAGGCGGGCACCGACCACTTCGAGCTACAGATGCGCGCCCAGGGCGGGCCGGGGGTATGCTTCTTCGATGACCTGGCCCTGGAGGATGGCGAGGCTCTGGTCGCCGATGGCGAGGCCATGGTGGCACCGCTCCTTAGGCTGGCCGCCGACAACCGGCAGTACCTGTGGGCGATCGTCGCCGACGGTGGCACGGCCCAGTTCGAGCTGGTCGGGGCGCCGGCTGCGGAGGTCGCCTGGGCCGTCTCCGGAGGTGCCGCCCCCGCGGGCTGCGGCGTCCGTGTGGAGCATGCCGACGGCGCCCGCGTGCAGACCCGTCTGCTGGCCGAGGGGCCGGCCAATGCAGAGCTGAAGACCGCCGCGCTGCCTGCGGGCGGGTACGGTTCCACGAGGATAGTGGCCTACTCGCAGGCCACCGGGGTGCCGCCGGTGCTGCTGGTCGGGATCAGGGCGAGCGCCGCCGTCCGCGCCTCCTTGATGGGCGCCTCGGCCACGCCCCTCGCAACGGCGCCTGCCGCTCTCGAGCTGCCCTGGCAGACGCGACTGCTTCCCGCCACCGTTGCGCGGCTGTCGCAGATCCGACAGAGCAACCGCGACCGGGTGCTGGCCGCAGCCCTCGGTTTGCCGCGAGGCCAGGCGGCCACTCGCGTCTGCTCGGCCTGGCTGAACAATACCGATGAGCAGTGGCTGCGCTGGGCCGTGGAGCACGGGCACGAGCCGCCCGCCGTGGCCGCCGGTGTGCGCAACGAGTACCTCTCGCTGCAGGTACTCTTCGTGTCGGGAGCAAAGACCGAGAAGCTTCAGGCCACAGTGAGCGACCTGACCGGTCCGGGTGGGGCGGGCATTCCGGCCGCCCGCTGCCAGGTCCGCATGCTTGATTACGTGCCCTTCGCCGGCAAGTGGCTACCGGACCCGCTCATGGAAGACCAGCCCTTCACCGCTCCCGAGCACGGCCCCATCGTCCTGTGGCTGACCGTGCACGTACCCGCCGACGCGGTCGCCGGCAAATACACGGGCCGCCTGAGCATCACGCCTCAGGGCGCCGCGGCCACGGAGACCGATTTCCAGATCCGCGTGTGGGATGCCGACCTGCCCCCTGAGACCCACCTGCAGTCCAGCTTCTGGCTCTTCCGGGGGCAGATCAACCAGTTCTTCGGCCTCGACGACGATGTGGCCATGGAGGACTACTACCCGTACATCGACCTGGCCACCTCTCACCGCCTGAGCCCCATCGACACGCTGGAGGGGCCCACGGTGCCCCTCGTCACAGTCTATCGCGAGGAAGACGGCACCCTGAGCTACGACTTCTCCCAGTGGGACAAGTACCTGGACCGCATGCGCCTGGGCGGAGCCAACACGATCCACCTGGGGTTCACCCACTGGATGGCCCACTACTTCACCGGCAGTCAGCCCAAGGTCATCGACCGTAAGTCTGGAGAGACCACCGCCCCGGGCCACGAGTTCGGGAGCCCACAGCACCTGGACGCCCTCGGCCACTTCCTGCGGGCCGCCGCCGACCACCTCAAGCAGCGTGGCGAGTTCGACTACTGCTACATCCAGCCCTGGGACGAGCCGTACGGCGAGGGCCTGGATAAGTCGTACCAGATACTCAAGGGCATCAAGGAGCGGGTGCCCGACATCCCCCGTCTCATGGACGCCATCTACCCCGACGCCCATGAGGGCAAGATGGAGAGCGTCGTGAACCTGTGGTGTCCGCTGTCGCCCCAGGTGGAGGGCGGCCGCTTCGACGCCATGCGCGACCGCGGTGACACCATCTGGTGGTACGTGTGCTGCGGCCCCAGGGAGCCCTACGCCAACCTGTTCACCAACTGGAAGGTCGCCGAGATGCGGGCGCTGTTCTGGCAGACCTGGCAGTATCGGGTCACGGGAGTGCTGTACTGGGGCCTGAACTACTGGCTGTCGTGGGGCGCCGAGATGCCCCCGGTCCACCAGCGGTTCCCCAATGGCCCGTGGTCTTCCTCGACAACCAGCGAGGCGGGTAACCACATGGGTGACGGGTACTTCTTCTACCCCGGCCCGGCGGTGGACAGGCCCCTGAGCTCCCTGCGGCTGGAGACCATCCGCGACGGGATCGAGGACTACGAGCTTCTGTACCGGCTCGATGAGCTGGTTCGGACCAACCCGGAGGCGGATGCCGAGGCTCTGGCATTGGCGCAGGAGGTCTTGAAGGTCCGGCCACAGGTCTCGCAGAACCTGCGCCAGTTCGACCGCGAAGGCACAGCGATGGACGCCGAGCGTGAGCTCATCGCCCGCCTGATCTCGCGGCTTGGCAAGTAGCAGCGACGGACAACGAGAAACGGCCAACGGCGCGGGGCTCCGCCCCGGCACCCCGTTGGGGCCACAGGCCCCCAGACCCCGCATGCTGTGCGGCCGGCGACGTCTCCCACGACCCAGGCGACACACTGGAGGAAACCTGACATGATCAAGATCGGCATGGTATCGGCGGCGACGTATGGCTACATGGGCGCACCCCGGACGCCGGGCTCGTTCCACGGCACGGCGTTCTCCTCGGCCTACAACGGCTATGACCCCGAGAAGGCCAGACAGTATGAATGGACCTTCGCCGCGGCCGGCCGCACCCTGGAAGGTGCCACGGTGGTGAAGGTCTGGGACCCACACAAGGAGTGGGCCGAGAGACTGGCCGACGTGTGCGGCATCCCCCAGGTCTGCGACACGCCGGACGAGTGCGCCGAGGATGTAGATGCCGTCGTCATCGTGGACGACGGCTCCGGCGAGCACGCGGACTATGCCGTCACCCCTCTCACCCGGGGCATCCCCACCTTCATCGACAAGCCGATCGCGATGACGGCCAGGCGGGCCAGCGAGATCGTGGATTTGGCCAGGAAGCACGATGC
>CAZXDD010000436.1:0-518 GCA_964639415.1 uncultured Armatimonadia bacterium | reverse complement strand
ACGAGGCCCCGCTGATGTCCGCAAGCTCGCTGCGCTACGTGCCGGACACCCTGAAGCTGGCCGAGGAGGTCAAGACCCTCGGCGATATCCACCTGGCCACCAGCATCTGTGGCAATGAGCTGGTCTACTACGGGATCCACGCACTGGAGACGGCCTACGCGGTCCTGGGCCCCGGTGCGGTGTCGTGCCAGAACGTGGGCCAACCCGGACGCAACATCGTCCGCGTGCGTTTCGCCGACGGCCGCGATCTCGTGCTTCTGGTGGGCGAGCGCGACTACATGCAGGCCGGGTACCAGATCAACGTCTACGGTAAGGGCGGCTGGCGCTCGGTGCAGCCCGACCTCACCGACCTGTACGTGTACCTGCAGCAGGAGTTCGTGAACATGGTGAACTCCGGCGCCAGATGCGTGGTCCCGCTGGACGAGATCGTCGAGGTCATCGCGGTGTTGGAGGCGGGCAAGAGAAGCCTCGCGGAGGGGCGAGAGGTGATGGTGGCGGAGGTGCTGGAGTAGGGGAGG
>CAZXDD010000435.1:0-6858 GCA_964639415.1 uncultured Armatimonadia bacterium | reverse complement strand
CACCGCCGTTGCCGTCGTCGTTGCCGTCGCCCCCCCCCCCGCGTAACCACAGCAGGGGCCAGGCGTGAGGCGTGACCGGTGCCGTCTGCCGTGGCTCCTTTCACCTACTCCTTCAGCGGACGGATCCAGTCGATCTCCAGGACACAAGGCGGACCGGCCGTATCAATGCGCACCCCGGTTACCAGACCCTTCCAGTGCTCGTTGTCCGACAGGTCGATCTCGATGATGTGGAACTGCCCGTCCGCGGGCAGGTGGAAGGAGGCGCTTCGTTCCGGGGCAAAGCCCCCGGCCTCGGTGGAGAAGAACACCTGTCCCCCCGGAGCCGTGGCACGCGCCCGCATCTTCAGGCCGCCCAGCGCTTCGGCCTCGACGAGGATACCGGGCCCGACCACGTAGGGGTCTGCGCCCGAGGCCTCGATGACGAGCCTCCCGTCCTCCACCCTAAGCGGCTCCACATCATGTCGGGCGTTCCAGCCCTCGGTATCGCCGGGGCGGTCAAACTCCCATTTCGGCGCAGGGAGCTCCGGTGCCGCGGGCCGGGCCCCGATCACCCGCACGCGACGGGCATCGGCGGCGAAGCGAAGCTTCAAAGTCAGGCACTTGAGGGAGGGATCATACGACCAGCCCTCGGCGTCCTCGCGCAGCTCCGCCCGCTTGACAAGCTCCGCACCGCCGACCTCAACCTGCACCGGCTCGGCGATGGGCATGATCGTGGCATAGGCCGTCTGTCCGGCATCATAGCGCAGACCGAACTGCAGGATGTTGTCCTTGAAGCCGACCTCCGAGATCAGCGGCGCCGCCGTGATGCAAAGCCGGCTCTCCCCCGCCCGCACAACCTCGGTCCGATACCCATCGGGGACGCCGGTGAGGGAGAACACATTGCTCAGAATCCCGCCCGGCGAGAGCATGCACACCGTGCATTCGACGTCGTCGATCACATCCCAGTTGTCCGTGTAGGTCCCGTAGTCTTCCTCCCGGACGCTCTGCTGGTTCATCCCCGAGATGGTGATCATCTCGGCGAAGTGCTTCCAGGGCATGGAGTCATCATACCTGGCCAGGCGCTGCAGGGCATCGGCGTAGGATAGCCCGTTCCACTGCACCGGGCGGGCGAACCAGCTTCCCGTATAGAACGTGGCCCCGAACACGGCGATGGAGGAGCCCAGCATCAGAGGCCTTTGCTCCGGAGCCTGCCACATGTACACGAAGGGAACGCCCGTCTTGGCCCAGTACACCGCCCGCTTGAGCAGCTCCGGGTCTCCCGTGAGCTCGAAGGCCGTCAGGTACACATCGCAGGCGTCACCCGAGGCCAGGATGTCCGGGGTGTGCAGCGGCACCTCCCACACCTGCGAGGCCCTGGGGACCCTGAATGTCTCCATGTACTTGAGCGTCTTGAGGGCGGCATCCAAAGGCGCCTGGTCTCCGGTAAGACGCGCGTTGTGCAGCAGGGGGCGCACCTGTCGTGCGCAGATGCCCACCGCGGTGGCTCCCGGGCTGCCCAGGGAGCGCTGCTTCTCGTCGGGTTGGAAGGTGTACTTGCCGTCCTCCGGAGCCCGCCGGGCCTCCAACCGGCCCTGGGCAAAGGCGTTTCTCAACGCAGCGCACGGCTCGCCGAAATGGTGCAGAGACCAGGCCAGGTCGGCGGGGGAGGCAAGCGACAACGCCTTCTCCCTCAGCTCCCGGGCCGACGCCTCGTCCTGCGTGCGACGGGCCGCCAGGAGGTACGACAGCGCCACCGACTGGCTGGCCCCGGGCGCCCAGCCGATCACGCCCATCCAGCCCCTGGCCTTCTCCACCCACAGCACGTCCTCATACGCCTTCATCGACATGGCGATGGTCTCTTCGTAGCTGCGGGGCATGGGCGGCAGAGGCGGAACGCCGTAGCGGTCGAAGTAGTAGTCCATCGAATCCAGCACGGCGGCCTTCGCCGCGGCGAACAGGCAGCAGCTCAGGCTCAGACGACCGGTGGACTTGAGTTCATACGGTGTCTCGGCCTGCAGCTCGTTGGCCTTGACCCACTCGGGGATCGAGGGCAAGTACAGCCCCATCAGATGGTTCTGATACCCCTCGAGGAAGTTGGGGGAGGCGAACACGGCCGAGGGCTTCTGGTGCTCCCGGTCCCAGCGCTGCAGCGGATCCCACATCAGGCCCACGATGGCCCCGTCCTTCTCGATGGCCATGCTGGGCACCGTCACCGTGTTGGGGTGGGGGGCGAACCGGATGTGCTTGGGTGGCGCGATGTCCAGCGTGCTGGAAGACCGCTCCCCGCTGACCAGGTATTCAGAACCCGGGAACAGCCCCAGGTCCTGAGAAGCGCCGAAGGCGCCCTCCCCCGCCCACAGCCAGGGACCCCGGAAGCCGGTGATCTGCAGGTCACGGTCGGCTCCCAGGTCGTAGGCGGCCTCGATGTACTGCTTGCCGGGCGCCAGCGAGTAAGTCACGCTCCAGGTGACCCTGGCCCCATCCACCGTCGCCGATCCACCGAGCTTGAGGCTTGCCGTACCGTCCCTGTCCGCGGCGCGGGCGTAGGAGGCGGTCAGCGGCACGTAGCCTTCGGTGTTGGGGGTGGCGAGGGCCGCCAGATAGGGCAGGGCCGCCATCTGTCGGGTCTCGTCGCCCTCCACCGCGGAGAGCAGGGCGGTTGAGAACCGCTCACCGGCGCGGACCACGGTGAGCAAGACCTTGTCGCTGCCGATCCAGGCGATGTTCCGCTCCACTGCGGCGGCGGGCGCCTCCCGGGGCTCGGGCGTGTCGAAGGGCGCCGAGATGCGGAGCGTGGTCGTCGCGGCCGGGTTGCCGTTGACGCTCAGTGCCGGCGCCACCTCTCCGGGCTTCCGCGGGTCCAGCTCCCAGGTGAGCTCTCGCGCCCCACCGGGGGCCAGGCCGTCGACGGTCTGTCGCGCGGGGCCGACCAGGGCGGCCGCGTCGCCGCCGACGGCCACGCTCAGCTCGGCGCTTTCCACCGGCTCCCCGCCGAGATTCTCGATCTTCGCCACAAGGCCCGCGGGCCGGCCGACCGCGGCCAGGGCCGCCGTCGGCGCGAAGGACAAGACCTTCAGACTGGCCGGCCCCTGCGGCGTGGCCACCAGGGCAAGCTGTTTGAGCGTGACCTCCGTCCCTACGGCACCCTCCAGGGACAGGCGGAGACGCTTGATCTCGCCGTCATACATCGGGTTGTCGGTGAGCCGGAGGTTGAGGGTACTGGTCCCGGCCGAGACGTCGAAGATGATCTGGTTGCAGCCGGGGAAGTTGCCGTCGTCGGTGGCGGACCAGTAGAGCATGGCCGTGAGCGGGGCGCCGGCAACCAGGTGCACCATGGCGTACTTGTAGTCCGCGGCCTGCAGGTCTACCGCCGGACCGGTGAGGTTCACCGATTCGGCCGCCAGTGTGGCCTTGGCCCCCTCCGGGGTCTGGGCCAGATGACCGCCACCGGTGACGGCGATCCAGCCCCCATTGTTCCCGGCGAAGTCCCAGACGGGGCTCGTGGGGTCATGCGAGCTGATCGGTCCCTGGATGATGCGGATGTAGTCGATTTCCACCTCGGCGTCCTTCTCACCCGGTGGGTCCAGGCGCAGGCGCGTGACCTTGCCGCTCCACAGCGGATACACGTGGTACACGTGCCACTGTCCGTCCGGTTCGGTGGAAAAGCCCCGCTCCTTGCCGGCGACGAACCCGGCGTCCGCGCCCTCGGTGGTATCGGCCCAGAAGAACTCGGCCCCCTTACCATCATCGTGGCGCATCCGGACCTCGATGTACTGCGAGTCATTGCAGGTGATCTCGAAGGCCTGCCCCGCCGAGTCGTGCATGTATGGGTCGGGGCCGATGACGCGGGTCTTCAGCGTCCCTCCGGCGACGACGAAAGGCGCAAGGGAGTGGGCGGGCAGCCAGCCCTCGGTGTCCCCGTCGGTGTCAAACTCCCACTGCTTGAGGATGTCCTGCCCCACGACGGGACAGGCCACGAGAGTCAGGCAGAGCAAGGCGAGCATGGGGCGCGTCATGATGGGTCCTCCCGGTCGGGATGCTCCAGCGCTCCGGCGTGCCGGGGCAGGTTCCACTTCAGCAGTATGCTGGCCACCCGCAGAGCAATGGTGATGACCACGGCAACGAGGATCGCAAGCTCCAGTGGGGCACCCACGCGCTGGGCGCTCCAGAATCCCAGAGCTCCGGCGATGGTGGCCGAGGCGTACACCTCGGCCCGCAGGACGATGGGGATATCCCCGGCCAGAAGGTCGCGGATGATCCCGCCGCCCACCCCGGTGAGGCAGGCCATGGCCACCACCCCCACCAGCCCCGCCTCGGCCTGCAGGGCCTTCATCGCCCCGATGGCGGTGAACACCCCCAGCCCCACGGCATCGAAGTACAGCAGGGCCGTCTCGGTCTTCTGCACCACGCGGTAGAGCAAAAACACGGCGATCGCGGCCACGATGGCCAGCAGGACATACACCTGGTCGTCCAGCCAGAACACCCGCAGGTCCAGCAGGGCATCGCGCACCGTGCCGCCCCCGATGGCCGTCACAACGGCCAGCGTGGTGACACCGAAGATGTCCATGCTCTTGCGGATGCCCTTGAGTGCTCCGGACACGGCGAAGGCCAACGTGCCCAGATAGTCCAGCACCAAAAGCAGGACCAGCGGCTCCTGTGGCACGGTGGGCCTACGTCCCCCTCAGGCGCTCGCGAAGCTCTTCCCACTGTGCATCGGTGAACTGAGCCGGCAGCTCCACCCGAGTGCCCTCGTACACGGACTTCTGCGCCGCCAGCAGGGCATCCACCACCTTGCCCTCGTACGCAAAGGAGTTCAGGTGCTCCGGGCCGCCCTCGATCCAGTCGGCCAGAGCCCTCGTCATGTCCCGCTGGCCCTCCCAGCCCTGCTTGTCCCAACTGCTCTCTCCGTACACCGGCTCGGCCATCCCGTGGGACTGGTACCAATACCCGCCGTTTTGCGTCAGAAACAGCCGACCTTTGGTGCCCAGCACGTCGAAATGCAGGTGCATCCAGAAACTCGTCTCACCCGGGGTGCCCAGGGCCAGCGGATCGCAGTCGAAGACCACCCGGACGTCGCCGGGGAACCAGTATTGGGCCATGATGCTCTCCGGGGCCTTGTGCGAGACCTGATAGCTCTCCTCGTTGATCGTGTGGGCCATGGCCCACACCGCCACCGGGTCGGCCTCCTCCAGGAAGAGCTTGAGCAGGCTCATGGTGTGCGGGCCCATACCCATGGTGTTGCCCTTGGTACTGGCGCGGATGAAGTACACCTCCCCCAGTTCTTCTTTCATGATCCGCGTGATGGTGCCGTCGCGGAACTGGGGGAAGTAGCGGCGCTGGCAGTTGACGGCGACCTTCATATCGGTGCGCGACAGCACATCGCGCAGCCCGATCATGTCGGCGGGGCGGATGGCCACGGGCTTCTCGAACAGCGCCACCTTCACTCCCGCCTTCGCGGCGCACTCGGCCTCCCACACCCGATTTCCGGGGCTGGTGCAGATGTGCACGATATCCGGCTGCTCCTGGGCCAGGGCCGTCTCGTAATCGTCGTATTCCACGTCGATGCCGAAGCGCTCCATGAACTGCTGTCTGCGCGCGGGTAAGAGGTCGCAGACGGCCACCATCTCCATGTTGTCGATATCGCGGTAGACGTCTACATGCTCGGTGGCGCGCGGGCCGCAGCCCAACAGCAGCGAGCGGTACCTGGGCATAGGTCAATCACTTCCAGTAGTGCGTGACGAGTGGGGTACGGTGCAGGAGTGGTAATTCGGCGCCGACAGGCGAGTGTCCTCCGCGTTGAAGGGGACACGAGACGTGCCGGTGGTCTCCCATGGGAGGCTTGCCACAAGGTATGGCGTTCGGCCCATGGCGAGGATGAGCGCAACAGAATATGGCAAATCAGCGTGGTTTCGTGGCCCCGCAATTGCAGGCACCGCGTGGGGGGGATCCGAGTTGCGGCAGGGCGGCCATGGCCGCGGCAGCCGCCTGTGGAGGCCTATCTCGCAGTCGACACCACCCTACGGAGGTCACAAGGATGCCACATCGCCTCGCGCTCCTCGTCGGTGCCACCATGGCTGTGTTTTTCGGATGTCCCGGCTGCAACCAGGACTCGGACCACGCCGCAACCCTATTGTACGTCAGTGTGTACGCGGGTGACCCAACTGTCCTTCAGGCGATGGAGGCGGAACTGCGCGCGAACCAGATTGATAACATGGTTGCCAAGTTCACCCCCACGGCCGACCGCAAGATCGGACTCTCGGCCTCATCGTCCATCAACGCCGGGCTGAACTTCGAAGGCACCTACACGCGGAGTGAAAGCGGCGTCACCGCCGACCTGCACGGCAAGGACTACGGCGACAGCACCACCAGGACCATGACGCTCGACCTGGCCAGCCCAGACACCGACGGGAAGCTGTCGGGAACGATGACCTACACCTGGGGCGAGGCCACGTACACGGGTCCGCTGACCCTGACGCCGGTCGCCGCGGACTAGAAGCCTATTTGGGCGCACCTCTTGGCGTCTGAAGCGAGTTCTGGGGCCGCAACCGAGCCGTTGACCACCCCGTAGGTCGGGCTTCCCACTCGCACTATGCACGAACGCACTGCACCCCGATTTCGCCGTTGTCGCACCCGAAGGGGTCGGTCCCGGTTGGTATGTGTCCAGCGCTGTCTGCTGTCGGGCGGGCGGCGGCAGGCCGTCAGGTCCGAGGGACCGCGCGGCGGCGCGTAGCGCCGCCCCCCAGCGACGGGCTTCAACCCGTCGATTCGGGCAGCCAGAAGGCGCCGCGCCCGCGAGGGCGCTCGCCTCGCCGTGGCACCGACCCGAGGCGAGCCTACGTGGCGTGCTCGTCGGTCTGGGGCGGAGCTTCGCTGGAGGCG
>CAZXDD010000434.1:0-6866 GCA_964639415.1 uncultured Armatimonadia bacterium | reverse complement strand
CGGCAGAGCGCGGCTCCCAGGCCGCACCGCTAGCCTGCGCCCACGGCCTCTTCCAGCGCGCTGCAGACCAGTTCCGGGTCGACATCGCTAAGCAGCTCAACCTTGCCGACTTCCGACACCACCGGCAGCCGTAGGCGCCCTGCAGCGATCTTCTTGTCTTTCAGCAACGCTTCCCGGGCCACCTCAGCGTCCACTCCCGGTGCCCGGGTCGGCAGACCCGCCGCCTGAAGCAGGGCCTCTAGACGTGCCACCACGGCCTCGCTCGTGATCCCGAGAGCCGCACCCAGGCGCGCCTCCGCCAGCATGCCCACCGCGACCGCCTCGCCGTGTGCCAGACCCCAGTCGCCCGCGGCGCGCTCCACCGCGTGGCCGATGGTGTGTCCGTAGTTGAGGCAGGCGCGCATGCCCCGATCCAGAGGGTCCTGCGCGACGAAACCGGCCTTGATCTGGCAGTTGCGGCCCAGAATGTAGAGGACGGCGGAGGCTCTCAGCCCGCGGAACTCACCCAGCCGCTGCTCCAGGTACTCAAACATCGCCGCATCGGCGATGGCACCGTGCTTGATGACCTCGGCAAGTCCACTGCGCAGCTCCCGCTCCGGGAGCGTCCTGAGCGTCGCGCTATCTATCACAACAGCCGCCGGGTGGTAGAAGGTGCCCACGAGGTTCTTTCCCGCCGGGTGGTCGACGGCAACCTTCCCGCCCACGCCGGCGTCCACCTGGGCCAGGAGGCTGGTGGGGAGCTGAGCGAAGCGTACCCCCCGTCTGTAGGTGGCGGCGACAAAGCCGGCGACGTCCCCGGCCACACCCCCTCCCAGGGCGAACACCGCCCCGGCCCCGTCCACTCCCGCGGCAACCAACCGGTCGTACAGACAAGACACCGTCTGCAGCGTCTTGCTTCGCTCTCCGTCAGGCACGGTCATCAGTGTCGGCGCCCAACCGCCGCTCCGCAGAGCCTCCATCACCGTAGCGGCATACAGAGGCGCGATGCGGTCGGTGCTCACCACGGCGCAGGCGGTGCCCGCTTCAGGCGCCGGGCACAGCCGCCCCAGGTTGCCGTAGGCGCCTTGCGCCACATGGACGGGGTAGGTCTGTGCCCCGGCATTGACCGAGACCCTCACCTCCTTGACCACCAGGAGGCGGGATCTCCGGTCCGCGGACAGGACCTCAACCAGGCGCGAGAGTGTGAGTTCCCGATCGCTGCCCTCTGCCGAGACTTGGTAATCCGCCCGGGCATAGTGCGGCTGTCTCTCCCGGAGCAGGTCGGTGATGCGCCGCATGGGGTCGCCGCCTTCCAGCAGCGGCCGGCCGCCACGCTTCGCCGTCCGGCGCAGGATGGTCTCCGCCGAGGCATGCAGACAGATGATGGGTCCGGCAGCCCTCATCAGCTCCACATTTCCCGGCCGCAGCATGGCTCCACCGCCGGTGGCAATCACCGCCGGGCCGGCCGCGATCGCCCTCTGCAGGGCCTCGGTCTCCAGGGCGCGGAACCGCTCCTCTCCCTCCCGGGCGAATACGTCGGGGATGCTCTGACCCGCCAGGTCGCATACAACCACATCGGTGTCCACGAAGGGAAGCTGCAGCCGCTCGGCCAGGCGCGCACCCGTGGTGCTCTTTCCGGTACCCATGAACCCGGTGAGAAACACCGCCTGCGCCGGGGGAGCAAGCGCCATCTCAGGAGGCATCGGCCGCCCCCCAGAGGCCTGCCCGCGCGGACCTGTACTGCTCGAGGGTCCCGACAACATCGCTCAGGTGGTCGCCGCCGAACTTCTCCAGGACGGCCTCACAGAGCACGAAACAGACCACCGCTTCGGCAACGACGGCTGCGGCCGGAACCGCACAGACGTCGCTGCGCTCCGCGTGCGCCTGCACCGGGGAGAGCGTGGCAAGCTCCGCCGAGCGCAGGGGCCGCGTCAGTGTCGGGATGGGCTTCATCGCCGCGCGCACGACGATGGGCTCGCCGTTGCTGATGCCGCCCTCCAGACCACCGGCGTTGTTGGTGGGTCGTGAGAAGGGCCACCGCCCGCAGGAGGGCAAGATCTCGTCGTGGACCTCCGAGCCCGGTCGCGCCGCCACCTCGAAGCCCATGCCGATCTCCACGCCCTTGATGGCCTGCATGGCCATCAGGGCGCCGGCCAGCCGTCCGTCGAGCCTCCGGTCGGAGGCGACATGGCTCCCCAGCCCTACCGGCACGCCGAGGGCCCGCACCTCGAAAACGCCGCCGGCGGTGTCTCCGGCGGCGGCGGCACGATCGATGAACTGTCGCATGCGGGCCGCGGTGACATCCTGGGGGCAGCGCACATCCGATTGATCGGCGGCGCTCATCTGCTCCGGCGTCCAGGTGGCCGGCGGCCGCCAGCACGCGTCCCCGATGCGCACCACCATGCTCGCAACCGTGATCCCGACCCGGCTGAGCAGTGCCCGACAGACGGCCCCCACGGCTACCCTCGCCGCCGTCTCGCGGGCGCTGGCGCGCTCCAGGACATTGCGCATATCACCGTGCCCGTACTTGACCGCTCCGGCGAGGTCGGCGTGGCCCGGCCTGGGAACCTCCACCCGGCGCGCGCTGATGAAGGTCTCCTCCGGGGGTGCGGGAGACATCTCCCGCTCCCAGTTGGGCCAGTCACGGTTGTCGATGCGTAGACAGATGGGCGACCCCAGGGTCAGCCCGTGGCGCACGCCGGAGGCGATCACGGCCCGGTCCTGCTCGATGGCCATGCGCCCCCCCCGTCCGTAACCCCGCTGCCGACGGGCCAGCTCCGCCGCGATGCTCTCTTCAGTCACCGGCACCCCCGCGGGCATCCCCTCGAGGATTGCGGCCAGCTCTTGCCCGTGGGATTCGCCGGCGGTCAGGTAGCGCAGCAACGGCGACAAACCTCCCTATCACCAACGAACGGCACTGAGCCCAGGCCCGTGCCGTTCGTCGCTGCTATCTTGGAGCGGCGGCAGGCTACGCCGCCGGGATCTCGCGGATGATGCGCGGGGTCACGAAGATCAGGAGCTCCGTGTCGATGATGTTCTCGCGCTGGGACTTGAACAGGTTCCCGATGATGGGAATCTTCGACAGAAGCGGGGTGGCGATCTCGTTGTAGGTCTTGCTCTTGGAGATCATCCCGCCCAGCACCACCGTGTCTCCATCCGGGACCGTGACCTGAGTGGACACCTCCTGGCTGGAGATGATGGGGTACTGCTGCCCGTCCGGGGCGATCTGAGTGCCGTCCTGGGCCTCGATGATCGGCTCCAGGAACATGGTAATCGTGTCGTCGTCATTGATCCGCGGGGTCACGGCCAGCTCCTGCACGATCTCGATCTCCTCGGCCTCGCCGGGATCAATCTGCCGCTGACCGAACTCGTTATAGGTGACTGTGGAGTAGAAGAAGTTGAAGGTCTTGGTGAAGGCGATGTAGGCTTCCATGTTGTTCTCCGCCGTCACGCGCGGCTCCTGGACGATCTGGCCTACGTCGTGCCGCTCCAGGACCGCGAGGGTCGCCTCGAACTTGCCCCGCGACCAGCGGACGACATTGTTGCTCGCCTCACCCGGCGCGAACCCGAGGTTGAAAAACTCCAGGCTGCCGTCGGAGACGAACCAGTCAATACCGTGGGCGGTGGCTTCGGTAACGCTGACGGTCAGGAACTTGGTGGAGATCTCCACCTGGCGAGTGGGCTGGTCGATGATCTGCAGGACTTCGCGCAGTTGGTCGATCCCTGCCGGATCGCCTTCGACGATCAGCGTGTTGAGGGGCATGAAGGCGGTGAGGCTGTTGACGCCTTCCGGCAGCTCGATGCCGCCGCCGGTGCCGCCGCGGCCGCCGCTGGTCCCGGTCTGGCCCCTCTGGCCGCCGCGCCCGGTGGTGGTGCTGGAGCCACCGTAGTCGCCGCCGCCGCGGCGCAGTCCGCCGCCGCCGAGCTCCTGCATCCAATAGCGATCGGTCCCGTCGCTCCCGCCCATGCCGCCGAAGACGTCGGAGTTGCGGTCGCTCCTGGAGGCCTTCTTGCGGCTCGGCCGCGATCCGGAGGAGACCATGCGCCGGCCGTCAAACACGCTTCCGCCCAACAACCGCGCGATACTGGCGGGGTCCGCGTGCTTCACCGGAATGGCGACCTTCACGTTCTTGCCGTCCGGCAGCACGATAGGCCGCCCGCCGGCCGCAACCTGCGTCATGCTGTCCTCGGCGCTGGTGGCATTGTGCTCGTACCGGGAGGTTGCCGAAGATGCATCGGCGATGCCGATACCATCCGCTATGGCGGCGCTCCGGGAGGGTTCAGAGCCCGCGGTCGGTGCGGCGGGGCGCGGAGTGGTGGCGACTGCCTCGGTCACAGCTCGTGGGGGAACCGGAGCGGTTAGGGCCCGGGACGGTGCGGCCAGGGGCGCCTGCGCCCGCGCGCCGAAGACCGGAGCCACCGGGGCCACGCCCTGCAGCGTCGCGGAACCCTTGGCGGGTGCCTGGCTCACCGCGGCCGGCGGCACCGCCGGGACGCCGCCACCGCGCACAGTCGCCGTCTGGGGCACCACCGGAGCCACGGGACGGGAGGCCCCCTGGCCCAGAGCGGGCGCGGCGCGGCCCGCAACCGCCGGAGGCGTCGCGGGTGCTACCGCGGCCGACCGCAGTGCCCTGGGTACCTTGAGGTCCGGTACCGACGAGATGCCGGACACACCCGGCGCCGCCGGAGCCTGAGCGACGGCGGCCTGCTGCTGACCGCCTGCCACCCCCAGATCGGGCCGACTTCCCGGTACCGGCGGCTTGCTCGTCACCAGATACACGTTCCCGTGCCTGGTGCAGTACAGGCCGGCGGCCTGCGTGATCGCCTGCAGAGCCGTCTCCACGCTAACCCCGGTCAAGCTCACCCCGGTGATGTTGCCGGTGACGTCCTGCCCCGTGACGATGTTCAGACCCGAGGCCTCCGACAGCATCGTCATCACGTCGGCGATGGGGGCGTCCTTGATGGTCATGTTGATGGGGGGAGCGTCCGCCGACATTTCCCCCTCGGCCATCGCCGCAATCGGTCCCAAGGTACACGCAATTGTGGTGATGAGTGCTAGGACAATTCCCGCGAGTGGAGTGCGGCAGTTGCCATTGAGTGGCCTGGCCATGGGTCCCCTCCCTGCATGGTAGGCGTCCGTGCGTCGCTGCCCCGTACGTGGACTCCCACCTGTTCCCGTGCTGGGCACTGACAGAGATCTCTGTGTTTTTGGCCCGGGCGCACCTAGACCTCCGGTGCCACCCGTGCGCCCTCGCCGAAACAGCCTGCGACCGCTAGTAGCGGCTGCTGCGGCTGCTGCTGCTACTGCTCCGGCTGCTGCTGCTGCTCCGGCTGCTGCTGCGGCTGCTGCTGCCGTAGTCGCTGCTGCTGCTGCTCCGGCCGTAGCCGCTGCTGCTGCTGCCGCTGCTGCCATACCCGCCGCTGCCCCCGCTGGTACCCCAGATCACGCCGCCGCCGAAGATGTCGGCCACCAGAGCCGGATCGATGCGCTTCAAAGGCACCACCTGGTAGTTCCGCGGCCCCTGCTGGTCCTGCTGGTACCCGCCGGTGCCGGTCATCGCTCCGAACCTGCTGGTCCGATCACGGCCCACGCCGAGAGTGCCACCGGTGCCGGGCATTCCCAGCCCGCCCGGCCTGCTGGGATCGGGCCCCATCCCCATCGTTCCGCCCCCGCCCATGCCGGGCATTCCGGGGAACTGCGCATACACGGCGGGGGTGGCGACCGTCGGGTTCGGGGAGGAGATCATCCACGTCCCGTTCCGCAGTTGCGCCAGCAGGCCCGCCTTGGCGACCACGGTACGCAGTGCGCGCTCCGGGGTCACGTTGAGCAGGTTCGCACTGACCCGCAGGTTGCCCAGCTCGGCGGGCAGGACATAGCTCACTCCGAAGTGCTTGTTGAGCGTAGTCAGGACCACCGAGAGGGGCTGATCGGCCCAGTCGATGGAGAAGGTGGCGGCCTGTTCCGTCGCCATCGCGCCGGAGACGGCCAGACCACAGAGAATCATCGATAACAGCAAAGCTGTGAAGCCCTTGGTCATTGGAACCCCTCTTTCTGTGGGCGGCCGCGGGCCGCCGGTGCGTCCCGCCCTGCCATCCGATGGGCGTTGCGCCTTGTTATCAATAGACTACGGACACATCGCCGGTGTTCTTCAGTGCTCGCTAGTACTGAGCTCCACCGGGCATCCCACCGCCCGGCCCCATGCCCATGCCCATGCCCATCTCGCCGCCACCTGCCGGGGCGGCGGAAGCGCCGCCGGCGGAGTTCATCGGTCGCGCCTTGCCGGGGAGCACCAAAGGCGGGTCCGAGTCCGCCGCGCGCTGCAGGTCGTCGCCCATGCGCACGGTTCCGAAGTGCCGCTGTTCCGCTCGGCTGCGCGGCCGCACTCGCATCTTGGCCTGCTCGCCACTGTCGAGGTTGCGCACCGTCATGCTGTCTTGATCGACACTCTCCACTCGCCAGCGCTGCGCCTCTTCGGTGTCCGGATGGGCTACGCGGATCGTGGAGCCCGGAACGGCGATGCGCGTGCGACCGTCGGGGTCCTCGTATGTGGCAAAGGCCCGTCCCGGTGCACCGGCCCCGGTATCACTCTGAGGCCATACGATGGCGTTGACCCGGATCAGGTCCGCGCTGGCCGTGGGATTCGGCGGTATCGGCACCGGAGGAGCCGCGGGGATCTCCGCCTGGGGCAGGTCGTTGAGGTAGCCCAGCGGCACGCTGCTCCAGTCGGGTCCATACTTCGTCCGGGAGGTGGCGAACCGCACCTCCGGCTGCGGTCTGTCCAGCGGGACGAAGGGGTTGGCCCGCGAGGGCTCCAGAGGCGAGGCGTCTTCAGCGCTCACCAGATCGGAAGAGCGTCGTGTAGGGAAAGAGTGTAGGATAGGGTGTA
>CAZXDD010000433.1:3941-6871 GCA_964639415.1 uncultured Armatimonadia bacterium | reverse complement strand
CACCCTATCCTACACTCTTTCCCTACACGACGCTCTTCCGATCTCGAGGCGGCGCGGCGGACGGCGGAGCTGTTCCAGGAGCCCCTCATCGCCGCCTGTACCCCGGAGCGGTACTGCACCACGAAGGTCTTCGGCGAGGTGCTTCCCGCTACCGCCGGGCGGTTCCCCGAGTACGAGGAAGTCTGCGAGAAGGTGTTTGGCAACTACACCCGGCATCAGCAAAGCAGTCGCGGCTACGGGATGCTGAACTACGGCGACCAGTTCGGGGAGCGCAGGGTGAACTGGGCCAACGGGGAATACGACCACCACCACGCCTTCCTGATGCAGTTTGGCCGCACCGCCGACCGCAGGTGGTACTTCCTGGGAGAGAAGGCGGCCCGCCACGCCATTGATGTGGACACCTGTCACTACGGCCCCCGCGCCGGAGGCGTGTACATCCACTCCATGGGCCATGTGGGCGGATACTTCACCGAGAAGTACGAGGGCGAAGGCATCCCCGGGGCCGGGTTCACCCCCAGTCACACCTGGACGGAGGGCTTCTACGACTGGTATGCCCTGAGCGGGGACCCCACCTCGGCCAGGAACGCCGCCGAGGTCGCCGACTACTACGGCGGGGCGTATCTGAACAACTACGACTACTCCAATTGCCGCGACAACGGCTGGCACCTGCTCCTGACCATCGCCGCCTTCCGGGCCACCGGCGACCCGTACTACCTCAATGCCGCCCGCATCATCGTCGAGCGCACCCTGGAGCGCCAGACCCCCGGTGGCGGCTGGCATCGTCAGATGGTGCCAGGCCACTGCCACTGCATGCCCCGCCACCGCGGGGAGGCCAACTTCATGCTGGGAGTGCTGGCCAATGGACTGGAGGAGTTCTACAACGAGGTGCCCGACCCCCGGGTGGCCGAGGCCGTCATCGGCGGCGCTAAGCAGGCCGTGGCGGAGCTGTGGGTGCCGGAGGTGGACGGCTTCCGCTATACGTCCTGTCCCGAGATGAAGGGCTACATCGCCAACAACGACATGACCGCCGAGGTGCTCTTCTTCGCCTACCGCCTGGGCGGAGACCCGCAGTACGGAGAGATCGCCATGCGGGCCATGAGGGCGGCCTTCGATGGCGGCATCGGCTCCATCGCCCATCTGCGCTGGACCCACCATATCATCTACAACATGGACCTGCTGCGCCGCGAGGGCCTCGGCCTCGACGGCGAAAAGCAGGCCGCGCTCTATCTGCTGAAGGATGATGACCACCCTTTTGACTTCAGGCTGTGCCGCCTGAGCGTCGAGCCCGCCGACCTGACCGGTGCGGCCACGGTGATCCTGCCCACAGGGGAGCGGGTTGATTGTGATGCCCTCGGCGGCTTCCCTCTGCCGGAGGCGCCGGCGGGGCTGTACTCGGTGCAGGTCCGGGCCCTGGGCGAGCCGTGGCTCCCGCTCACGGAGCTGCGGCAGTGCGCCCTGGCCGTCGCCACGCCCTGCTCCCTCCGGCTGGGGAGGTTTCCCGGCCTGCTGAACCTCCTCCCGGCCCCAGGGGCGCCGCGGCAGACGGTGAGGGTCAAGGCAGAGGGCTCGGTCAGAGCCGAGCTGCGCAGTGGGGAGGAGGTAGTCGACCGGGCCGAGGGGGCGGCGGGCGAGGTCATCACACTGCGCCACGAGGCGTCCGACGGCGGGCCGCTACGGCTCAGCCTCGCCGGTGAGGGCGTCGCGCAGGTGCGCCTCGGCGGGATGCGGCCCCATGTGGCGTTCTATCCGGCGCAGCCCTTTGACCCCTCCCGGCCGCGGGTGCGGGTGGAGGGGCCCCGCGCCCTTGCTCCCGGCGAGAGCGAGGTAACGCTCCGGGCGGTCGTCTCCGATCTTGAGGGCGATGTGGAGACCATCGTCTGGGAGTTCCCGGACGGAACCCGGGAGGAGGGCGAGCAGGTGACCCATCGCTTCGTCACCGGCGGGGCGCAGGTTGTGCGGGTGACGGTCACAGACCGGCGGGGCCATCGATCCGCGGCCACCCACGCCATCGTTGCCCCGCCGCCGGAGCTGGCGAGCATCCCGGCCGACCGGGTCACCAAGATCGAGGCCGAGGACTTCTCCGAGCAGGGCCTGGCGGAGGTGAAGGTCTACGATCGCATCGGCAATAGTGGGCGGATGATCACCTACTGGCACGGAACCCTCGGCCACTGGCTGCAGTGGACGGTGCCCGTCGCCATTGAGGGCGACTACCGCATCTATCTGCGCTACGCCACCGATTCGGAGAACACCCGGCGCTGCCTGACCATCGACGGTGCCTCACCGGGGAGGGCCTTCGATGACATGGCGATCCCCGCCAGCGGGGGCTTCTGCACGGAGCGGGACGACTGGGCCTACTACTCCGCCGGTGGGGAAGCTACGGTGCCTCTCACCGTCGGCGAGCACACACTGCGCATGGCGAACCTGGGCGATGGTCTTGCGCTGGATTACCTGCTACTGGTGATGCAATAGCGCCGCTCGACCGCTCCACGCCGTCCACGGGGAGGGGCCTGCACGGCCCTGCAGCCACCCCTCCCCTCGCCGTGTCCAGCCGTTCGCCTTCCCTCGCCGTTCTCAGGTGTTCTCGGCCGTTTTCCGTGCTGAGTCGTTCGCCTTTCCTCGCCGTTCTCCGTGGAACTCCGTGCTCTCCGTGTCTCCGTGGTCTGACGTTCGACGTTCGCCTCCCCTCGCCGTTCTCGGGTGTTTTCCGGTGTTCTCCGCCGTTTTCCGTATTGAGTCATTCGCCTTTCCTCGCCGCTCTCCGTGGAACTCCGTGCTCTCTGTGTCTCCGTGGTCTGACGTTGGATGTTCGCCTCTCCTCTCGTCGCCTCTCCTCTCCTCTTCTCTCTCTCTTCATTTCTCTCTCATCTCGAAAAAGTATTGACAAGCTCCGGGGGGGGCGTAGACTATGAGCATTGCCGCACCCATGCCAC
>CAZXDD010000433.1:1228-3931 GCA_964639415.1 uncultured Armatimonadia bacterium | reverse complement strand
GTGGAACTCCGCGCTCTCCGTGTCTCCGTGGTCTGACGTTCGATGTCGGTCGCTCCTCGCGTCCCCTCTCGCCTCCTCTCCAACTCTCTCCCCTCCCTCAATGCCCCATTGACAAGCTCCGGGGGGGGCGTAGACTATGAGCATTGCCGCACCCATGCCACATCGTCGCACGCGACGGGCGGGTGCAGGGCGCACATTCCTATCATTGCACACCGGCCCGCCGTGACTTCGCTCCGGACGCGAAGGAGGCGGGCTTTGTGTTTCGTGGTTCCGCGGTCCCCGCAGTCGTCCTCGCTCTGCTCGTATGTTGCCTCCCTTGTCGCGCCACACCGGTCTTCACCGGCTCGCAGATCGCCGTTGCCATCGTTTTGCCCCACGTGCCGGAGGAGGCAAGGATGAGTGTCACGCTGGATGGCGCGGGAGTGGCGGAGTTCTCAGTTGGCGAGGGCGGCGCCGTGATCGCGATGCCCGCGGACACGAAGGCGCCCCACGGCATTGGCGTCTCCGTCTACGATCCCCAGGTCCACTCCCGCCTCCTGTATTCCCGCTCCGTGAGCTTCACCTGCGCCGAGGCGGCCGCCGCTGGCCATACCCGACTGACCTTCGGCCTCGACGGCGTCCGCTGGGAGCCCGTGGCCGGGAAGGCGCCGGAGCAGGTGGAAGCGAGCACCTGGGACCCCCGGGCGACCACAGAGGCCCTGCCGGGAAGGGAATGGCCCATGGGCGAACCGCGGGCCACGGTCTCCCTGCCCGCAGAGGCTGCGGCGGGCACGAAGGGGACGCACGTCATCGTCTCCGTGCAGAACCCAACCGAGGCGCCGGTACGCGTTCTGGCCGCCGGACTGCGCCTCGCCCTGGCAGGCAACGACACCACGAACCGGTTCTTCGTCCTTCCCGCTTCCGCCCTGCCTGCGGCCATCCCGCCCCAGGGAAACGCCGGGCTGCGCTTCCGCCTGGACAGCTTCGATGACACCCCGTCCGGGAGCTACGATGTCACGCCGCTGGTCGTCTACGCGTCCGCCGAGGCGGACCTCCTCACCGCAGGAGGGTTCGAGGAGGAGGCCGTGCTGCAGCGCGCCGATGAGGGCGCCGGTTGGCTGCTGCCGACAGGTGCCCCGGAGGACCTGGGCAGCGCCACGGCTCTCGGCGGCGGGAGTAGGCAGGAGCTTGCGGACCGCGTGGCCGACTGGCACGATTTCGCGAAGCTGAGCTTCAGCAACGACGCCCGCGTTGTCACCCAGGGAAGCGGACTGCTGGAGGCGAGCTTCGCCAAGGCGCCCGCCGGCGTCGTGCCGGTGGCGAGGCAGACCATCGCAGGACTGCAGCCGGGCGAGAGGTACCTGCTGCTCACCGACTCCTGGGGCGGCAACGGGGTGTCTGTGGAGTTGGCCGACGCGCAGGGGCGGGCGGTGGCCGGCGAGGAGCGCAACTTCTCGGGCTTCTGGTGGCGGCATACGGTGGGCAACTGGCGCGGGCGGGCGCTGTCTTTGGTCGCTCCCCCCGATGCGGGGACCGCCACGGTCTCGCTCCTGGCCCAGGGGGAGAAGAGCTGGTGGGACAACGTCTTCCTCGGCCCCGAGAGCGCGCTGAAGCTGGCCGCCACCACGCCGGCGCCTCTGACGCTCACCGCCCCGACCAACACGGACAGCGATGTGGTGTACCTGGGCGAGGACCGACAGACGGGCGGCAACTGGGTGGGCAACTACGGCTCGCACTGCTGGATTCTGTGCGCCATGTCGGCGCCGCGGGACATGGTGGGCGGGCAGGTCAAAGCCATCAAGTGCCACCATGACGACATGTCCCGGGCCTACGCCAATGAGACCATCCGCGTCACGGGGGAGGGCGAGCTGCGCTACGCCTCGTGGACGGGGGACCCAACGGATGTCCGCACCCGCCACTGGATCGGCGTCATGCGCTCCGAGGAGCCCCGCGCCCCGGAGAACCCGCAGTGGGGCTACCGGACCTATGCTTCCTGGGACGAGCACGGAGAGGTTCATCCCACCGACGCCTGGGGCAAGGACCTGTACGTGAGGCTGCAGATGCCCGAGGGCCTCTGGCGCTTGAGCCTGTACTTCATCGACTGGGACTGGCACAGCGCGCCGTATCCCCGCGCCCACCGGCTCTCGTTCCTCGACGCGGCCGGGAAGGAGACGTGCACCGCCCGGGTCGCGGACTTCGGCCAGGGCGTCTACAAGGTCTTCGGCATCCACGGCGGGAGAGACGTGCTCCTTCGCATCCGGAAGGACTTCTCCGCCACCGTGGTGCTGTCGGGGGTGTTCCTGGACCGAATCGAGCCCTACACCACCCCGCCCGCCTCCAGCCCCGCGACGCGCCCGATGGCCGGGCGCCTCTCGGACCGCCTGGCACAGATGGCGAAGCTGGCCGAGGACGACCCCCGCGCCTTCCTCCGCGCCCTGCCCTCGTACGCGGAGATGGCCACCTGGGCCATGGAGGACGGCGGCGGCAATACGCCGCAGGGCCTCTTCGGCCGTCGGGTGCAATATGAGCTGCTGGGGCGGACGGGCGTGCATCTGCAGCAGGAGGCCGGGGCCTTCGTGGGCTTCGCGGAGGCTCTGCAGCGAGCCGGCGACGCGGCCCCGGACGCCTTCGAGGTGCTGAAGCGTCTGGGGGACGAGGCCTTTGGTGCGGGTGACCTGCGCCATGCGGAGATGGCGTACGACGCGACGCTGGCGGCGCAGGCCA
>CAZXDD010000433.1:0-1128 GCA_964639415.1 uncultured Armatimonadia bacterium | reverse complement strand
CGGCAGGACCGGGAGAACCTGATGACCTGCCGCATGCGGCAGACGTGGTACACCCTGGGGTGGGAGGAGCTGGCCGCCGAGCAGGAGCGGCTCATCGCCGACATCCCGGAGGCCGAGCTGAAAGGCGAATTGATCACGCTACTGGTCCGCTCGTATGACGTGCTGGCCCAGAGCGACCCGGCGTACGTGGACAAGGCGGCCCGGTTGTGCGAGAAGCTCCGTGAGCCCCGGCCCGACGGGGACTGGAGCCTGGACAGCTACTTCCGCCCGGCGCGCATCTACTACAGGGCACAGCGATGGAAGGAGGCCAGAGACTGCTTCGCAAAGGTCGCGGAGATCCGTCCGGGAAGCCCGGAGGCCGAGGAGTCCAAGCGGATGCTGGCGGAGATCGAGAAGCATCTCCCCGGGGAGTGAGGGTACAATGAGACAAGGGCAAGCCGCACTCATCGTGGTCGCGTTGTGGTTGGTGATGGGAGCCGTTGGACCGTCGCAGGCAGAAGTGACCTGGGATACCGGCTGTGCAATCGAGGCAGAGCTCGAGAACAAGGAGATCGACCTACCCATCAGCCTCGTCAGCCCGTCAACGGATACAATGACGTGCACGCCCAACGACCTCGACCACTGGATCGACCCAGAGGAGGCCATCCCGCTGGACGAGGGCGAAGCCCCGGATTCGTGGGCCAACTGGGAAGAGGGCAAGTGCTGGTGGGGGACGGAAGGAGGCCAGGTCACTTGCGACGGCTGGACGACCACATGGACTGCCCCCGCGACCGGCGGCGGCTACTTCCGGCTGGGGTGCTCCGTTGATGACCTGCCTCTGCCGTGCTCGCGAGGCACGCGTGAGGATGGTCGCATCGAGGTGGGGACGGAGCCGGTAGGTGGCGGAGGCGGAGGAGGTCCGAGGCACCCCGCCGGGTTCTCCGCGACGCTGGAGTTCTATGAGAATGACGGGCAGGCCGTGGTAGGTGGCCTCGTCTTCCCCAATGACTGGGGACTGAACATCAGGAACACCGCCGAGCCCCTCGAGGCCGAGGGGTTCTTCAAGAAGGTCCAGTGGGTCGCGCGCATCACCCCAGGCGACTGCCCTGGCGCCGTCTTCAACTGGGTGCAGATGCTGATAGGCGAGAC
>CAZXDD010000432.1:0-6874 GCA_964639415.1 uncultured Armatimonadia bacterium | reverse complement strand
CGCGAGATGGACGCTCAGAATGACAGGAACCGGGCCGGCCAGACTTCTCGGCCGCACCTCTACGACGACACCGGCAGGCCTTGTGAACGGAGAGCATTCGGAAAGTCTCGGGGAGTGATCTGCATGCGACGGACACACCGACGTCATCTGCGCCGATTGGTCCCGCTGGCGATCCTGTGGTGCCTCCCGGCCATCGCCCAGGACCTCGAGGCCGGCTTTGCCTCTCCGCCGGACAACTGTCGGCCCTGGGTGTACTGGTTCTGGCTTAACGGGAACATCACCCGGGAGGGGATCACGGCGGACCTCGAGGCCATGGCCCGGGTGGGCATCGGCGGGGTGCTGATCATGGAGGTCGATCAGGGCACGCCGGCGGGGCCCGTAGCCTTTGCTTCCGACACCTGGCGGGAGTTGTTTCGGCACGCGCTCCATGAGGCCCACCGTCTGGGACTACAGGTGAACCTGAACAACGATGCCGGCTGGTGTGGCAGCGGAGGGCCGTGGATCCGGCCGGACGAGGCGATGCAGAAACTGGTCTGGACCGAGACCAGGCTCCGGGGCCCGGCGCGGTTCGAGGGTGTACTGCCTCAGCCCGAGACGGTGGCGGACTACTGCCGCGACGTGGCGGTGGTCGCCTTTCCCACCCCGGCCGAGTACACCATCCCCGACATTGATGCCAAGAGCGCTCTGGTCCGCCGCGATCTCCCTCGGGCCTCACAGTACGACGCCTTGCCCCCGGAGCAGACCATCCCCCGCGACCGCATCGTCTATCTCACCGAGCATCTCGGGCCCTACGGGCGGCTCTCGTGGGATGTGCCGGAGGGTGACTGGACGGTCCTGCGCTTTTCCCACACGCCTACCGGTTCCCAGAATGCCCCCTCCCCCGCATCGGGCCGCGGGCTGGAGTGCGACAAGCTCAGCACGACGGGGGCCGAGGCCCATTTCTACAGGTTCCTGCAACGACTGATCTTCGAGTCTCTGCATCTGTCCCAATCCACCTTCGTGGCCGCGCACATCGATAGCTGGGAGACGGGCTCGCAGAACTGGACCCAGAGCTTTCCCGAGGAGTTCCGCCGCCGCCGGCGCTACGACATCCGGCCCTTCCTCCCCGTGATGACCGGCCGTGTCGTGGAGAGCCTCGAGGTTTCCGAGCGCTTCCTGTGGGACCTGCGCCAGACGGTCTCCGAGTTGTTGGTCGAGAACTACGCCGGCCACTTCCGGGATCTGTGCCGGCAATCCGGGTTGCGCCTGTCCATCGAGGCCTATGGCGATACGACCTGTGACAACCTGGCCTACGCGGGCCGGGCCGATGAGCCCATGGGCGAGTTCTGGGCCTCCCCGAGCTTCGGTGCCGCCGAGACCCTGACGCAGATGGTCTCCGCGGCCCACACCTATGGCAGGCGCATCGTAGGGGCCGAGGCCTTCACCGCCGGCGATGGCGAGAGGTGGCTCTACCATCCCGGCTCGATCAAGCCTCTGGGCGACTGGGCCTTCTGTCGGGGCATCAACCGCTTCGTCGTCCACCGCTACGCCCTCCAGCCGTGGCCGGAGCCCCGCGGAGGCGGCATGTCCATGGGGCCATGGGGCCTGCACTACGAGCGCAATCAGACCTGGTGGGAGCGGTCCGGCCCCTGGCATCTGTACCTTACCCGCTGCCAGTACCTGCTGCAGCAGGGCCTGCCGGTGGTCGATCTGCTCTATCTGGCCCCCGAGGGCGCTCCGAGCGCCTTCGTCCCTCCCTCCTCGGTGCAGCGCTCCGGCTACAAGGCCGACGCCTGCTCGCCGGAGGCCGCTTTCGCGCGGCTGGACTACAACGACGGCCGCCTGGTACTTCCCGATGGCATGAGCTACAGAGCCCTGGTGCTGCCCAACACCTCGACGATGACCCCGCAGCTCCTGCGGCGCCTGGGGAGACTGGCGGAGGCCGGGGCCACGATCATCGGGGCTCCCCCCGGAGCCACTCCCGGCCTCACGGACTATCCGGAGTGTGACGAGGAGCTCCGGGCCCTGGCGGATGCCATCTGGGCGGCGGGCGGCGTCCTGCGCGACAAAGACCCGGTGGAGGTGCTGAAGCAGGCCGGTGTGGCTCCCGACTTCTCCGCCGACCGCGGACTGGACTTCTGCCACCGCCGCATCGACAAGACCGACGTCTACTTCGTCGCCAATCCGCAGGCGTTCTCGGTCAACGCCACCTGCACGTTCCGAATCGGCGATCGTCCGCCGGAGCTGTGGTATCCCGAGACCGGAGCCATGGAGAGGGCCGCCGTCTACGTGCAGGACGAGCACACGACCACGCTCCCGCTGCGTCTGGAGGCCGGCGATTCGGTGTTCGTGGTCTTCGGCCCCCGCAGCGATGATCCCGACGACCCGGTGGTGCGCATCCTTCGTGATGACAAGGACCTGTGGCCGCCCGAGACCGCCGGAGCCGCGATCACGATCCTCAGTGCCGCGTGGGGGCCGGAGGGCGACGAGGCCCGCACCAAGGATGTCACGCAGCAGTTGCAGCGCATGGTCGATCGCGGCGCCAACGCCGTCACCGTCGCCGAGCTGGCCGCCGAAGGCGATCCGGCCTACGGGGTGGTCAAGACCCTCACGGTCCACTACGAGGTGGATGGCCAGGCGCACGTCGCCAGCGCCACAGACCCCGAGCGCATTGTGCTCTCCATCCCCTCGGACGCCGCCCCCGCACTCCTGCTGCGGCGGACCAAGGAGGCCGGGCTGTTCGCGCAGGCCTCCGAGGCCGGGAGCTATCGAGTAGTCACCAGGTCCGGTAAGAGCATGGCCTTGGAGGCCGCGGCGTCCGAGGTGCTGGACCTGCCGGGCCCCTGGGAGCTCACATTCCCCCCGGACGCCGGCACACCGGAGTCCGTGCCGCTCCCGACCCTGGTGCCGTGGAACGAGCAGGAGGACGAGGCCGTCCGGCACTTCTCAGGCACCGCCGTCTATCGGAGTTCCTTTGTGCCGCCGGACGAGCTCCTCGCCGAAAGCAGGCGTGTGATCCTCGACCTGGGCCGGGTGGATGTCATCGCCCGGGTGAGGCTCAACGAGCAGGACCTGGGCATATTGTGGCGGGCGCCGCACCGCGTGGATGTGACCGCGGCGCTTCGGGCCGGCGAAAACGCGCTGGCTATCGAGGTCACAAACCTGTGGCCCAACCGCATGATCGGCGATGAGCGGCTTCCGGAGGACAGCGACCGCAACCCGAATGGCACGCTCACGAAGTGGCCGCAGTGGCTTCTGGAGGGCAAGCCCAGTCCCAGCGGCCGCCACACCTTCACAAGCTGGCGCCTGTGGGCCGGCGACGCTCCCCTGCAGCCCTCGGGGCTTGCCGGCCCCGTCGTGCTGCGCACCCAGCGGGTGACGCAGGTCGAGCCATAGTGTCCGGGAAGGCCGGCCTGCCCCAGACGGCGAACTGGCGCGCGGAACCGTCTATCCGGCACAGCCTACGGAGAACCCATCATGTCACAGGCCACCTACGTGCGCCCCGACTACAATACCGCCCGCGACAAGGCCGGGTTCGGCTACGCCGTGGGCGGCACCCAGGGCGCCCTGCGCGAGATCACCGGAGTCCCCATCCGCGAGTTCAACCTCAACCCCGAGGCCTGCATCGAGGCCTACCGCAAGGGACGGCCCCTGCTCAGGGAGATGTTCGGTGACGAGGTGGGACTGCCGGGCGTCTCCACACCCGCCATCAGCTACGGGCATGTCAACGCTCTTGGCTCGGAGCTGCTCTTCCCCGAGGGCGGCGAGGTCGCCCACACTCACGTCTACGCATCGCTGGAGGAGGGCCTCCGTCGCCTGGCCGAGCCGGTCGACTTCGCCTCGGCCGGTTGGTTCCCGTTCTTCTCCGACTTCCGCGACAAGCTTGCCGCCGCCTTCCCCGACGAGGCGGTAGGGCTGTCCTTCGGGGCCGAGGGCCCCATAACCACCGCCTACGAGCTGCGCGGAGACGGGTTCTTCACCGACATCTTCGACGCCCCGGACCTGGCGCAGCAGTTCCTTGCCGCCGTCGTGCGCAGCATCCTGGACTATCACGCATTCCTGTGCTCCCTGCGCGGCGCCGCGCCACTGAGCCCCACCGCCGCCGGGATGTGCGACGATCTGTCCAGCTTCATCCCCGCCCGGCTCTTCTCTCAGTTCGTCATTCCTGCCTGGGAAGCCTACTATCAGGGGATGACCACCGGCGCCCGCCACGCCCATGTGGAAGACCTCCGGGCCGAGCAGTTGCCCTTCCTGGAGACCATCGGGCTTTCGCACTTCGATCCCTCCATATCGCCGAAGCTCACCCCCCGGATCGTCGCCGCCCACTGCCGCGTCCCCTTCGCCTGGCGCCTGGGCAGCTTCCACTACACGGAGATGTCCTGCCCAGACATCGAGGACTTCGTGTACCAGTCCGCCGCCGATGGCGCCGGCTCTGTGATCACCTACGTCGCCGAGGGCATGTGCAACGAGGACGGCGTCGCCAAGGTCCACGCCTTCCTCCGGGCGGCCAAGGACGCCACCCGGCTCATCGCCGAGGGCTGCAGCCGGGAGGAGGTCGGGCAGAGGGTCTCGGCGGAGGGCAGGCGCAAGCTGTGGGATCGTTGGTGCGGCTTCAGCGGCCCCCTCAGCAGCAGGGGGCGGGCGACGGCGACGGCAGGTGGCAGGTGACGGGGACGGCAACGGCGGGGACGGCGGGAGGGGAGTTGCGGTGCCAATCAGAACTCACACGAGGGAACAGATGACCACACGAGAGCGGTTCCGGCGCATGTTCCAGCACCAAGAGGCGGATCGCGTCCCGATGTTGGGCGCGCCCTGGGCGACGACCCTGGAGCGTTGGCGCGCGGAGGGCATGCCCGAGGGCGTCGGCTTCAGCGAGTACTTCGACCTCGATCAGATCGTCGGCGTCGGCGGCGACATCAGCCCGCGGTATGAGACCCGCGTGGTCCAGGAGACCGACGACTACATCATCACCCTCGACGCCTGGGGCACAACGGCCAAGAACTGGAAGCACGCCAGCTCCACGCCTCACTGGCTGGGGCGCACCATCGTCGACCGCGACACATGGGAGCAGGCCAAGGCCCGCATGGTCATCGGCCGCGACCGGGTGAACTGGGACCATCTCAAGGCCCACTATGCCACCTGGCGCGAGAAGGGCTACTGGATTCACGGTGGGTTGTGGTTTGGTTTCGACGTCACCCATGCGCGGGTGATAGGCACCGAGCGGCTCCTGATCTGGATGGCCGACGACCCGGAACTGGTCCGGGAGATCTTCCAGACGGAGCTGGACTGCAGCCTGCGGGTCCTGGACATGATCTGGGAGGAGGGTTACACCTTCGATTCCATCTTCTGGTGCGATGACATGGGCTACCGCAATGGCCTGTTTTTCTCCCTCGACATGTACCGCGAGGTCCTCAAGCCGGTGCAGGCGCAGGCCATCGCCTGGGCGCACGAGAAGGGCATCGTGGCCCACCTGCATTCCTGCGGGAACATCAACGAATTGGTGCCGGAGCTTCTGGACATCGGTCTGGATGCGCTGAACCCGCTGGAGGTCAAGGCGGGCATGGACCCCGCGCGGCTCAAGCGCGACTTCGGCGACCGTCTCGTGCTCCACGGCGGCATCAACGCCATGCTCTGGGATGACATCGACCGCATTGAGGCCGAGATCCGGCGCCTGATGCCCCTTCTGAAGCAAGAGGGGGGCTACATCTTCCAGGAGGACCACTCCATCCCCGACAGCGTCAGCCTGGACAACTACCGGCGGATCGTGCAGATCGCGCGCCGGGAGGGCTCCTACGACAGTTGATCGGCCCCAGCGGCCGGCCCCCCAGGCCGGCGTCCCTCGCCAACGCTCACACTCGTCGTCCGGCGGTCCACGAAGGGTGGGCTCCCCATGATGCTCCGTAGATGCGGGACGGCAGGCTCTCTGGCGATCCTGGCGACGCTGCTCGCCCTGACCTTCGGATGCCGCAATGCGCCCTTGGCGTACGAGACGATCTGGGGATCCGCGCAGTACGGCGCCGTCGCCGACATCGACACTCACCTGCGCCACGGCGTGGCGGTGAACGCCAGAGACCAACGGGGCCAGACGCCTCTGATGGCTGCCGCCGGGGCAGGGCAGCTTCCTGCCGTCAAGGCCCTGCTCAAGCGCGGAGCGGGGGTCTCGGTCACCGACGCCGGGGGACAGACGGCGGCCTTCAAGGCCGCGGCGGGCGGGCACCTCGCGGTGGTACAGTGCCTGCTTGACAGCGGCGCCGAGCTGCAGGCCCGGGACGCACAGGACCAGACGCTCCTGCACATCGCCGCCGCCAGGGAGGACACCGACCTCATGGCCCTTCTGGTCTCCAGGGGCGCCGACATGGCGGATGTGGCCTCCGTCACCCCGGATGCCGACGCCGCGCGCCCCGCCGAGCCGATGCCGCCCCCCGCTGCGGCGGACGTCCCCGTCCCCGAGCGGTCACCGGCTACACCGTCTCCAGCGACCACAAGCCCTCCGGTGCAGTCCGCCTCTCCGGACCGGTCCCGTCCGGTGGCCGCGACACCGGGGCCCGCGCCGTCCCGGCCGCGGCCCCGGCGGCGAGCCGACACCGGCCGCACCCCTCCCAATGACGCAGCGGCGTTGCAGGCGGCGTGCACGAGCAACCTCAAACAGCTCTGCCTGGCACTGCTGATGTATGCCCAGGACTACGACGAGGTCTCGCCACAGCCCGGGAACGTCTCGGCGGCCGTCCATCCATACTGCCGGAATGACGCGCTGTGGCACTGCCCGGCCTGGAAGCCGGACAGGCCCGGGTACGCCCTGTCACGAACGGTGCCGGGCAAACAGTTGGCCCAGTTCCCAAGCTCAGATTATGCAGGTTCCGGGCAGGCGCCGACTCACGTCACCTCACCCCCCCAG
>CAZXDD010000431.1:0-6876 GCA_964639415.1 uncultured Armatimonadia bacterium | reverse complement strand
GAGATGGAATCTCGTGACTGGAGTTCAGACGTGTGCTCTTCCGATCTAACGTGGCACCGTGGCGAGGTGTTACCGCCATCAGGGAGGTACCACTTTGGAGTTCAACCAGATCAAGTACCAGGACGCCGCAACCCAATGCTATCTGGGCAGCCCCAGCATCCTGCGCCTGCCGAGCGGCGACCTGCTGGCCACCCACGACTACTTCGGCCCCGGATGCCCCCGCAATCACCAAAGCGAGGAGCACCTCTCCAGCGTGTACCGCTCCTCGGACGAGGGCCGCACATGGGTGAATGTCACCCACATCTCCAATGCGTACTGGTCCAGCCTCTTCGAGCATCGTGGCGGTGTGTACCTGCTGGGCTGCTCGCAGCAGTACGGCTCCATCGTCATCCGCCGCAGCGAGGACGGGGGCAACACCTGGACTCACCCCACCGGCGAGGACAATGGGATCATCGCCCGCGGCGGGTTCTACCACGAGCCGCCCAACTACCATTGCGCTCCGGTTCCGGTGCTCAAGGCCAAGGGGCGCCTGTGGCGCGGCTTTGAGGACTGCACCCCGTGCGTCTGGGGCTCGGGCTTCCAGTCGCTGGTGATCTCCGCCGACGAGAACGCGGACCTTCTGAGTGCCTCGAGTTGGCGGATGAGCAATAAGCTCCCTTACGACCCGGCATGGACGCCCACAGAGTGGGGCAGGGTGGACCTCCCCGGCTGGCTGGAGGGCAACTGCGTCGAGGCCCCCGATGGGAGCCTGCTCAACATCCTGCGGTTCAACTCGCCGCCGCTGGTGGATAGGGCCGCCGTAGTGCAGATTCTGGACGAGGGCCGGCGCCTGCTGTTCGACCCGGAGACGGGCTTCATCGACTTCCCGGGCGGAAACACGAAGTTCACGATTCGTCGCGACCCGCAGACCGGGCGCTACCTCACACTGAGCAACGATAACACCGACCCATCTCGGCCCGGACAGCGCAATGTGCTGTCGCTTCACGTCTCGGAAGACCTGCGCCGATGGGAGCACCGGCTAACACTGCTGGAGGATGACCTGTCCATCCCGTGGGAGGATTCCGTTCGGCTCACGGGATTTCAGTACGTTGACTGGCAGTTTGATGGGGAGGACCTGATCTACATGGTCCGCTGCGCCTATGACGGCAGCCACAACTTCCACGATGCCAACCGCATGACGTTCCATAAGATCCAGGGCTTCCGGGGATTGTTGTGAGAAATGCGGGTGCTGTTTCCGTGCAATGCGTGACGTGTCACGCACTGCACGGTGGCGGACAGCCGCAGATTGGCTTGCGGTCGTTGGCACGCCAATCTGCGGCCCCCGGACACGGGCGCGACGGACCGCAGCAGCAGAAACGCCCCGGCCGTGGTGTTTCGGCCGGTTGCACCAAAGATGGGGTCCAGGGGACTGGTCCCCTGGCGGGGTGCAGGGGCAGAGCCCCTGCGGCGTTATCCGTTGCCGTCTGTCTGTTGTTGTGTGTCCGTTGTCCTCTGTCAGTCCTCGCCTACGCCTCCGCGAACTTCTCCCTGGCGACGATGTACGCCTGGAACTCCGGCGACTGGCGGGTGAAGTAGTCGCAGTAGCCCGCCACGCGCACGATCAGATGCCGATAGCGGTCGGGGTCCTTCTGCGCCGCCTCCAATGTGGCGGCGTCCACGCTGGAGAGCTGGAGCTGGATGCCGCCCATGGAGAAGTATGTGCGGCAAAGCGCGCTGAGCGCCGCCAGTCCGTCTTCGGAGCGCAGGAGCGCGGGCTGGAACTCCAGGAGCAGGGAGCCGCCGTTGGCGAGCTTTGAGGTGTCGATTTTGGCCGCCGAGCGCATCGCGGCCGTGGGACCCGTCAGGCCCCGGCCCATCATCGGGTCCATCGAATGCGACAGCGCCTCGCCTTGCCGGCGGCCGTCGGCCGAGGCCGCCAGCATCTTGCCCCAGCCCACGTGGTTCCAGAAGCTCCACAGGCCCAGTATGAATGGCCCGCCCCGGACGTTCCGATAGCGGCCGATCTCCTCCTCCAGCTCCTTGACCATCCGCACGGCCAGTGCATCCACCTCGTCGATGTCATTGCCGTAGTGCGCCAGCTCCCCGCGTACCCGGGCCTGGAGGTCCTCGTGGCCGGCCCAATCGGCGCGCAAAACGTCCACGAGCCGGGAGAGGGTGAGCTCCTGTTGTTCGTAGACGAGCGTGCGTATGGCGTGGAGAGAATCGGCGCAGGTGGCGATGCCGAAGGCCTGAAAGCCGCTCATGTTGTACAGCGCCCCGCCCTCGGTGAAGTCCAGGCCGCTGTCGATACAGCCCTTGGTGAGCGCCGACATCATCGGCCGCGGTGTGAGGGTGCGCTTGACGGCTTCGCCGCGGTGGGCGGCGATGACGCTGCGGCTCACCCCGGCGGCCATCTGGGCCCGGAAGGCCGTCCAGAGGTCCTCGAAGGTCCCAAACCCCGCCGGGTCTCCCGTCCGGGGGCCGAGCACCGTACCGCAAGAGAGCCTGGCGCCATCCCCAAGAGCGAGTTCCAGCCACTCCTGGAAGCAGACGTAGCCTGGCCAGGAGGCGGACCGGAAGTACCCCATGCCGCAGATGGTGGGCTCATGGCAGCCGATGAGGCCGTACTGCCGGGCGTGCTCGGGGGCCACGCCGTTGCTCACCAGCGCCGGCACCATCATGTCATCGTTGTAGAGCTGGGGCATGTAGCGGCCATCGCGGATGAGGGAGAGCAGGTACCGCAGGGCGGCCTCGTCTGTCCCGCGATGGATGCGCGTGGCCACCGAGGGGCCCACGTTCATCAGCTCCCGGGTGGCTTCCCAGATGATCCACGTCATGTCGTTGACCCCGTCCCCGCCTTCCGGGGTCTGCCCGGCGACGGTCACCGTCTGGACGTGACCCAGGCCGCCGAAGACGTTCTCGTAGACCTTGATCCAAAGGCACTGGATCAGTTCCAGCGCACCGTCTCTGTCGATGCGTCCGGCCTGCAGATCGGCCTGGTAGAAGGGGTTGAGGTACTGATCCATCTGGCCGAAGGAGAAGGCCACGTTCTCGCATTCCAGATACACCGCCAGATGTACCAGCCACAGCGACTGCACCGCCTCGTGCAGTGTCTCGGCCGGGTAGGCGGGGACCTTACGGCAGATCCGGGCCAGCTCGTGGAGTTCTCGCCTGCGCTCCGGGCGTGTGCACTCCGCGGCTTGCCGCTGGGCCTCCTCGGCGTGCCGCACCGCCAGACGCACGGCCGCCTCGCAGGCGAGGATGATGGAGCGGAGAGTGTCGATGCGGTTGGCCTGCTCCGGGTCGGCCTCGTCCAGGTCCTGCAGACGTTGGTGGCACTCGGTGACGATGGCCAGCAGGCCCTGATTGAGGGCCCGCGGATAGTCGGCGATCATGTAGCCCGGTTCGGCGGAGCCCCTGGCGATGGCGTCATCGATCTCGGGGTAGCCCACGGCGGTGCGCCGGCCGATGACCGGCTCATCCTCCGCGATGTGGATGGGCATCTGCTCGCACACGGCCATGAGTGCCCGAGCGATCTGGAGCTTCCGGGGCTCGGCCTTGTGTTTCTCCAGCGCGGCGCAGACCATGGCACCGCGGTCCACATTGGCGCCCCACTGTCCGTCCCACGCGCGGTCGCGAAGCCTCCTCACGCGGTCGGAAAGAACGGCGGCGGGCATCTCCTGAGCAGACATAGAAGACCTCCGGTGACGGGCTGGGCCACAGTGTAGCGCGCCGCGGCGGGCATGTCCAGCAACGGTCATCGCCGTCGAGGGAATGGGGTCCAGGGGACCGTTCTCCCGGCGGGGTTCAGGGGCAGAGCCCCGCGCCGTGTGCCGGTGGCCGTCTGTGCGTGCCTCAGAGCCCCGTCTACCCGCCCCCCGCCCGGCGGAGGACCTCTGCCCGGTCGCGACGAACGTGAGCGCTCACGATGAACCGACCGCCGCAGGGAGACTTGCTATGGATACCTTCCGTGTGGGAGTCACCGGAATCGGCTATATGGGCCAGCTAGAGGCCCGCATCTGCGCCTCAATGGGCGGCTTTGAGGTTGTCGGCCTGCACAACCGCTCTCGGGAGAAGGCGGAGGCGCTGGCGGAGGAGCTGTCCTGCAGCGCGCACGACTCATTGGAGGAGCTCGTCGCAGTCCCTGAGCTGGATGCGCTCATCATCGCCACACCCAATAACGTCCACCTCGAGCCGGTGCTACAGGCGGCCGGCCGGGGGCTGCACATCTTCCTGGAGAAGCCGATGGGCCTGAACGTGGCCGAATGCCGGCGGATGTCCGCCGCGGCCGAGGACGCCGGGGTGGTGCTGTTCATGGGCCATCCGCAGCGGTTCATGGACGGCCTGCGCCGGGTGCGCCGGATAGTGGCGGAGGGCGTCATCGGCCGCCCCGTGGCCCTCAGAGTGGAACGCTTCTTCTGGGTCGACTCCCATCACAGCGCTCCGAGCTGGAAGACGCAGCGCGAGACCTCCGGGGGCCACCTGTTCCACCACATGCACGAGCTGGACACGGCCCGCTGGATCCTGGGGGAGGTGGAGACGGTCTACGGGCAGATGGCCAATCTGGCTCACCCGGACGCCGGAGACGCCGGCGAGGACGATGTCGTGCAGGTCTCCGCGCGCTACCGGCAGGGGACTTTGGGAACCTTCGAGCTGGGCTCGGCCTACCGCACCCGCAGCCACACGCTGCGCCTCGACGGCACGGAGGGCACGGTCCTGGTGGACTGGGCATCCGAGGGCGGCACCATCGCCCTCACCACTCTCGATGGCGCCACCACGTACCCGATGTACGATGACCCGGCCTGTCTGCAGTCGGCGGCCGAGGTGTATGCCGCGATCAATAGCGGCCGGGTGCACGGCAGCGACAAGTGGGGGGCGCCGCTGTTTCTGCGCGCAGTGGTGGAGCGCGAGCTTGAGGCCTTCCACCGGCTCTTGTCGGGCGAGAGTATCGAGCCGGACCTGCTGGACCTGACCACGGATGCCGGGCTCCGCAGCGTGGAGCTGGCCCAGGCGGCGTGTGAGAGCAGCAGGGAGCGTCGCGTGGTCCAGTTGCCACTGCCCTGATCGGAGGTCCGACGTGTCTCTTGCCGCCCTGCCCGCCGTATTCCTGCTCGCCGGCCTGTCTTGTGCCCAGGAGGCCCCCGCGTTGCCCACCCCGGCTCGCCTCACAGACCGCGAGCACGTCACGCTCGTGACTCTCGGCGATTCCATCACCTTCGGCGCCCACATGGCCCCGGGACAGACCTACCCCGAGCAGCTCCAGGCCCTGCTGGACTTGCGCTACGGGGAGGGGGTCTGTCGGGTCATCAATGCCGGCCTCGGCGGCCAGACGACGGCCAACGGTCTCGCCAGGCTGGACGGCGGTGTTCTGCCACACAAGCCCGACATCGTGATCCTGAGCTTCGGGGTCAATGACTGTGTGAAAGACTCCGCGACGGGGTACCGTGTGTCGCCGGAACGCTTCGAGGCCAACCTGCGCGAGCTGGCCGGGCGCGTGCGCGCCGCCGGTGCGGTGCCGATCGTGGCCACGAGCCTCGGGGCGCTCGAGGACTTCTACTTCGATCGCCACCGCAGGGAGTTCTACGAACCCGACGGAGGCCTGGGGCCGCTACTGGAGCGCTATCGGGCCATCCAGAGGCGGGTCGCCGAGGAAGAGCGCCTGCCCCTGGCCGACTGGTACAGAGCTTTCGCGGGGCGCGAGACGGCTCTGTTGCGCACGCCTGAGAACAGCGGCTCCCGCGACGGCGTGCATCCCACGCCCGAGGGCTACAAGGCCATCGCTTTGGAGTGCTTCCTGCGGGTGGCGGAAGTGCTGGAGGGGGAGTGAGGGACGCACCGTGCGTCTGTCTCGCGGGGCGAGTGCAGTGCGGTAGACGGGACGGGAGCGCCGGATGTCCGACTGGCGGATCGGCTACAAGTGGTTACCGGACCAAGCTGGGAGGGGCGTGCTCCCGTTGCAGGGAACCTATGAGCCCTTTGCCGCCCAGCCCCCATACTTCCTGACCGTAGACGCAGCACATGTGATCCCGCGGTTCTGGCCACCGGCAGCCGGTGGCAGGTCTTGGCCTTCGTCGAGTGCACGTTCTCGGTCTGAGCCGCGGCCCCGGAGGAGTCTGCCAATGCCCACCCAGCGGTATTCGGTCACCCAGCCGCCCATCGAGACGCTGTTCACCTGGATCAAGTCCGGAGAGATAGCCATCCCCGAGATACAGCGCCCGTTCGTGTGGAACGCGACGAAGGTGCGCAATCTGCTGGATTCGTTGTACCGCGGCTATCCGGTTGGCTATCTCATTGCCTGGCGCAACCCGGACGTGAAGCTCAAGGATGGTACGCCTTCGTCGGGCAAGCGCATACTTATCGACGGGCAACAGCGTGCCACCGCACTGATGGCATCACTGCTGGGCCGCGAGGTCGTCAACAGCGACTACCGACGCGTCCGCATACGGATAGCCTTCAGCCCGCTCGAATCGCGGTTTGAGGTTCACAACTCGGCGATCGCCAAGGATGCGTCCTGGATCCCGGACATAGCGGCCGTGTTCGCTTCCGACGTAAGCCTGTTTGATATGGTTGTCGCGTATTGCGAACGGAACCCGGAGACGACCAAGGATGAAGTGTTCCGCAGTCTCGAACTGCTCCGGGGGATCACGAGCAACCAGATCGGCCTGATCGAGCTGGATTCCGAGTTGGATATCGAGACCGTCACCGAGATCTTCATCCGCGTGAACTCCGAGGGCGTCCCACTCAGTCAGGCGGACTTCGCGATGTCCAAGATCGCGGTCAACGAGGCACAGGACGGCCCCACCCTGAGGAAGGCGATCGACTACTTCTGCCACCTCGCCGTTGCTCCGGAGTCGTTCCCCGCAGTGCAAAATGACACGGCATTTGCCTCCAGCACCT
>CAZXDD010000430.1:0-6912 GCA_964639415.1 uncultured Armatimonadia bacterium | reverse complement strand
CCCACATCAACACCCTATCCTACACTCTTTCCCTCCACGACGCTCTTCCGATCTCGTGCCCATCGGCGAAGCACACGTTGGAGCCGCCGTTGTGCACGGTGGCCGACTCCTTCTGCGCGGTGGTGGCTGTAGTGATCGTGCAGGGATTGCCGGACCCGGGGAGCACAGACGGGGCCAGGGGCCAGGCGAATCGCCAGTCGGTGCCCATCGTGTGGCAGGCATCGCCGAGCATGATACATTCGGACACGCGGTTGATCTGTGCCATGGCGTACCCCGTGGTGGTCTGATGCAGGGCGGAGTTCATCCCGTACGAGGGCATCAGGGGGAAGATGTGGCTGTTGTAGTTCCAGCTCGACTGGGTCCGAACGTAGCTGGGGCACACGTAGACCTGGTAGTTCTTGACATACGGGTAGACGCCTTCCCACCACGAGCAGCCGGTGCCCACAGGACTGGGGATTGCCGGCCAGGGCGGGAAGTAACCGGGGAGGCGCTCGTCATAGTCCTGGGCGTACATCAGAATGCCCAGTCCGAGCTGCTTGACATTGCTAAGGCAACTCGTCTGCCGAGCCTTCTCCCGGGCGCGCGCGAAGACCGGGAATAGGATGGCTGCCAGAATTGCGATGATCGCGATCACGACCAGCAACTCGATCAGCGTGAAACCCTTGCGACCTGTCATGAAGGAACACTCCACAGAGTTCTCTCGCGTTCTGGCGAGAGGAGATTCCCCGCCACCGCGGACCAGGCGGCGGAACTGCGACATATAGAGTTTACCTGTTCTTCGCTCACCTGCAAACCCCCTTCGTCCCCACGCAGGCCCTGCGATGGCCGGTGGGCGCTCAACGCGCAATGATCTCATCCACGAACAGCCACGCCTTTCTCCCCCTGGCCCGGTGCCACTCGGGGATCGTGCCGATGCTCCGAGCATGGACGCGGAGGTACCGCACTCCGACGGGCTCACACGCCGCGGAGAACTCCCTGCGTAGCGGCCCCGGGCTCTCCTGCGCCACATCACAGGCGACCTCCGCCAGGCGGCGGAACTCTCGTCCGTCCACCGACCCGGAGTACGTCACGCGTCCCGGCAGGAAGATTCCCCACTCGACGTTCTGCAGGTACGCGGACACGATCTCCGAGACCTCGACGACCTGTCCCAGATCAATGGTGGCCTCCAGATCGGAGCCCTCGAAGCCCTGCCAGGCCGGGTCACGGAAGTCTGTGGCCCCGATGCGCCCGTCCGTAAGGGCGCCGTCGCCGCCTCCAGGGTATGCCGGCGAGTACCCGGAGCCCAGCTCAATGGGCCTGCCCAGCGCCAGGTGGTCGAGCAGACCTGCGGTGGTAGGTGTATCGCCGTCGGGGAACAGCGCCGCCTTCAGCTCCGGCAGCCGATCCTCCATCGTGCCGGTCGCCGCCAGGTCCCAGTACGATCTGTTCATCTGCCTGAGCCCAAACACGGCGGTGATCCAGCCCTGCGTCCAGCCGGTCTCGATGCACCACACCCCCCATCCGGCGTCGGCGCTGCTGCCCCAGTAGTCCCAACGGGAGAAGTCGAAGGCCCGGAACCACCCCCCGTCCAGCTCGCTATGGGCCTCCGAGCGAACCTGGATGCGGCACAGGAACTCGGCCAGCCTGTCCTCGGCCCTGCGGTAGAGCTCTTCGCCCGTGGCGGCGGCCGCCTCGTGCAGGCCGATGAAGGCGAAGTTGGTCGTGTATAGCAGGTCACAGACCGGGTCCTTGTCCTGCTGCATCAGGCTGGCCTCATTGGTGCCGTACTCCTCATTGGTGCGCGGGGGCCCGTAGGCCCCCATCCCCGGCGCCCCCAGCGCCTCGCCGATCGCGCCGCAGTCGTCCTGGCGCTCCAGGAGGTCCTGCGCCACGCGACGCAGCCAGCCGCGATGCTCGTCGGTGTCCTCGAGGCGGACCAGCCAGGCCAGCGGCAGCAGCATCCGTGCCCGCTCCTGGGCGATGCCGTTGGTCCACCGCCACTTGTCCGGATAGGCGGCCATGGTCATGCCAATCGCGCTCTTGGCGCGCTCCAAAAACAGCCCGTAACCCGTGGCCCGGTAAGCCCACAGGTAGCAGGCCCAGAGATAGGCCTGGTAGTGTGGAGCATAGCTGGTACAGAACCCGTCGAAGTACGACCGCCAGCCGTTGGCCTCAAGCTGCTCGATGTCGATGCGGTCGTTCCGGAAACCGTAGCGCCCGGTGGTACGCAGATTCGCCAGGAGACACTTCGCGATGGCCTCATCCCAGCGATCGGTGCCCTGCAGGGCCGCGACGGCGATGGCGCCCAGCAAGAACCGTGCGTTGTCATCACCGTAGTAGGCCTTCTCCAGGGCCCAGGAGCTGGTACCCCAGGCGATGAGGCCATAGGTCGGGTGTTCCGGGTCGGCCCGCACGCCCTTCTGGGCAATGGTGCGCTCCAGCCAGTAGTCCAGGATCCTCGTGGCGACGGCGCCCTCCTCTCCCCCACCGAGAGCGCCTGCGAAGGCCAGAGCCATTGCCGACTCTCCATTGCAGTCGCTTCGCTTGCCGCCCAGAACGTGCTGGGTCCCATCGGTCCTCACGGCGCCGCTGAACCCCTCGAGGATGCCGTGAGTCCCGTCGCCCACTGCTCCGTGAACCGGCGGCAAGGTGACGCCCGGAGCCAGCTCGCGCTCATCCGACCTGGTGGCCAGCAGGCCGGAGCGCAGAAACCACGACGCCCCGCGCCCCACCGCGGCGGCCTCCACATCGCCGGGGAGGGCGTCATCGCGGCCAAAGGACGGCCGCACCGAGGGCGTCCATTCCGGCTCGGGGGCCACCGCACCCCGCAGTAGCCAGCCCAACACTCCCCGCCAGATCTCTCGCCACGACTCGGTTGGCGCGTACCGGGCGGTGATGAACCGGCTCAGCTTGGTGGTGGCGACCAGAGCCGGGAAGTCCGGGTGCTGGAAGAGGATCGGCCGGGCTTCGTCGGGCAGACCGTATACCGCCGCGTCAAACCCGGCGACACGAGCGACCACGAGGTGCGGGCGGGCCGCGGAAACCGGCACGTAGCGGCAGTCATGAATGGCCAGTATCTGCAGGCTCGGTAGGGCCGGGCCGAAGAAGTCCGAGGCCACGACGCCGCGCTCCCACTTCGTGCCCTGCGGGGCGCCAACATCAAGGCCCGGGAGAGAAGAGGGGTACTCCACATAGAGGCGCAGATCGCGGGCCCGCGCCTGCTCGAAGAGGCTCTGAGGCAGCGCCGTGGTGGCCTCGGGGTACCCCTCGGCAAGGACCAGCACCGCATCGCCTCTGGCCGCCACCTCCAGGGCCGCTTCCGGCGCATTCACGTGCACCACGACATCGCCTGCGGCGGGAAGCGCCGCCCGCAGGTCGTTGTCCGCGTTGCAGCAGATCACCAGACGAGGCTCGCCGTAGGCGCAGCAGCACAGGACGGTCAACACGAGGGCGGCGAAGGGCAGATAGGGAAGCATGGGAGCCTCTGAGGAGCCAGGAATGTACACACACACCGCCGGTTCACCCCGAGGCGCCCGCACACCTCCGCTCAGACCCCGGACGCCCCTCGAGCGTCTCCACCGGTTCCCGTCTTGTGTCACTGGATTTCGTCTCCCGCTGGACTTCCCATCGGCCCGAGGTTTGGGTCACAGTCAGTTAGGCCATTTCCTACAGAGCCAGACGCACGCAGCCCGCACCACCACATCGGAGGTCACCTCATGAACAAGCCCATCCTACTCGCTTCGCTGTCGGTCCTGGTCCTGGCGGTTGTGCAAATCGTGTCCGTCGCGGCAGAGCTGCAGGTGCCGGTTCAGGTGTCGCCCAACACGCTCGTGCTGCATTCCAGGGGCGACTATCTCACCGTCCACGCCGACATCGCGTTCAGCCGGGTCGCCACCGGGACGCTGACGCTCAACGGTATCCCGGCTTCGTCTGCCTTCGCCGACTCCTGCGGGAACCTGGTGGTCAAGTTCGACATCGAGCGGGTCAAGAGCATCGCCACGCCCCCGGAGATCGTTCTCACCCTGGCGGGCGACTGCCGAGACGGAGCGTCTTTCGAAGGGTCGGCGACGATCACAGTGAGGGAGTAACAACAGGGGCCGGTTGCCGCCAAGCCGCGCCTGTCCGGCGGCTAGGGCACGCCAAGCCTGCCCATCTGATCCACCGCACACTCCAGCTCGTGGGCGGCATCGGCCTCTAGCTGCGCCACCCGTTCCACGAGCTGGGCCAGCCCCTCGCGGCCCGAACGCGACTTGAGGGCGGCATCGGTCAGGTCGGCCAGGCGCAGTTCCGCCAGCACCTTGCGGTACAGGCCCGCCGCGGTCTGCAGGTGAATGCTCACCGCCGCAGGCTGTCTCCTGGCCATGGCGGTCAGGTACTCCACGGCGCTGGTGCGGTTGATGGACAGGTGGCTCGCCATGTTGGCGTGCCACCGGGCCTGGCCAAGATGCTCCATGTCGACCAGCGCCTGGGTCCACAGTGCGAGTGCTTCCGGGCCCGTCACATACCCTCTCGGCAACGGAACCCCATCGCGGACCAGCGAGAGGGCATGCCGCAGAGCCTCGTGGTCTGCGGTCTCGCGAGCCGGGGGCGCCACGGGACCACCGACGAAGGCGCAGGCCCAGGCCGGGGAGTCCAGGCGTCTGGGCCTGTTGTCGGATCCGCGGGGGCAGAACCCCAGGAGCGCCGGTGTCTCCCGGTCCATGGCGGTGACGACCTTCCAGGACCCATGGTTGGCCAAAGCCGGCCGCCCGGTAGCCAGAGACACGCGCAGCCACGCCGGCGGCGTTTCTGGCGCGCCCGCTTCGTACTCGGCGGTTCCGCCGCTGTAATACAGCCGCCGCCCCACCGCGCGGCCGGCGAAGTCCAGGTAGGTGGGGATGCAGACCGGGTCCAGCGGCCACCAGCCCACATCCGGTGCGCCCTCGATGAAGGGCCCCTCGCTGGTGGCCTGCACAACAAAGGCCAGTCCCAGATCCCCCATCAGCGTATGGTACTCGGTGCGATGGCCGGCATGGCCGAGCAGCACCTCCAGCCCACGCACGAACTCATTGCCGTCGCCGCGCCCCGCCGGAACGTCCGCGACCGAGGCCTGCGGGGGCAGCATCTGCTCCAGGGCCGCCTCGAGGTGTTTCGCGGCGGCCTCCACAGCCTGCAGGGCCGGCCGCAGGACCCGGGCGGCATGGGCCCGCTGCCGCTCCAGATCGCCGATCAGGTTCCTGTACGACTCGGGACCATCCACCCCGTATGTGGGCTTCAGCAGCGCGGCCACTGCCAGATAGCGCTCTGAGGCGGTCTCCAGGTGCTCACGGGCCGCGGCCGGTGACCGCTCGGAACACGAGCGCAGGAAGCCGGCGGCGACCTGTGACCGCGTCGCGAGGGCACGGGAGTTGTCCGCTGCGTCCGTCCATCCCCTCTCTTGACCCCGGCTGCACGGCTCACAGAACCCCGGCACAGTCTCCATCTGTCGCGTCCACAGCTCCATCGCCTCGAGTCCGTAGACCCCGTCGGGGCCGGAGGCGAACGGGCCGGAGCCCCTGATCCGCGCGATCGCCTGCGCCACACACAGGATGTCCGCGCTCTGCGGCTGGAGGCGAGCAGCTCCCGCGGAGAGAGCCCACATCGCCGCGGGGCGCACGATGGCGTTATCCCCATGCCCATTGGGGTGGGCACCGGCGATCGTCCCCGTGTGCGGATCGGCGTCGGTCACGATCCCGGCCCAGCCCCACGGGACAAAGCCGTGGCGGCCTACAGCCCGCCACTGGCCGTCGACTTGGGCCATCCCCGTGTCCCATCCCCCCGTGGTGACCACCACGCAGCCCTGATCCATGGCGGCGCGGACCGCTGCGGCCAGCCCTGGCATACCGTCTTTCGGCGGCGCAACCACCGGCCGGACGCTCAGCCCCAGAGCCCGAGCCGCCGTCTCGAGGCAGCGGTCGGCGAGCCCTGCGTCCACGTGCCACCACGAGGTACAGTCTTCCTTGGGGTCGATCGCCGGCGAGAAGGCGTTCGCCATCAGGCAGCAGACTGTCTCATATTCGCACTGCACGCCCCGAACCGCCGCCGCCGCCGCCACGGCCAGCGACAGGGTGTCCTGAGCGATACCGTCGCCCCCGAGCGCAAGCGCTGCGTAGTCCGGCATCTTCCCGGCATCTCCCTTCGGAGTGTGCGGCGCGGCGGCTGTGGGACCATGGAGGGCCATCAAGAGGGGTGCAAGGCAGGCTGCGGTGATCGACAGCGCGCGGCTCGTCATGCGGACCATCCCCCGGAGCCATCTGAGCTCGGCACGACGACGGGGGAAGCATAGCACAAACCGCCGATCACGTCAAGACGTTCGTCGAAGATTTGTTCGCATCTAGATACCGCCCGCTACCACCGGGCTCTCTTCCACTGAGCGCAGCGGCAGCATGGCTCCCCCCGCGGACGGAGGGCGCCGGTCTGGCCGGGATCGGTAGTCCACCGGGCCGGAGCCCCCTGTGCCACACTGCCCTCGTCCGCCGCGCCGGCTCATACCGCCTATACCAGCCTGAAGGTCCGTACTTGGAAGGGCATGATCCGGAAGCTGAAAGCCTCGTTGAGGAAGGCGACGGGCTCGGCCCCTTCCTCGACCATGTTGCACTCTGTGACCTCCGTCACGGGCAGGTGGATTCCGATGGTGACCAACCCGCGACTGCCGAACGGCTCATAGACGCGGAGGATGTCGCCCTTGCCGTCCTCGGCGACCTTGAGGGTCTCCACGATCGCCGGCCCGTCGACCTCGATCAATGAGGTCGGCCCCCTCTGGATGTCTGTGGGAACGGCCAGTAGCGGAGCATTAAGCTGCCAGGCCTGCTGTACAGTACCCCCCTGCCGCCAGTCACCCTCGTGGGGCAGCAGCGAGTAGAGATCGGAAGACGTCGTGTAGGGAAAGAGTGTAGGATAGGGTGTGGGTGGGGG
>CAZXDD010000429.1:0-6917 GCA_964639415.1 uncultured Armatimonadia bacterium | reverse complement strand
CACTCTTTCCCTACACGACGCTCTTCCGATCTACTGCCGGAGACGATGCGCCTCCTCACGCCGGCCCCGCTGGAGGCGGGCAGGGCGTACCGCGCCGCCGTCACCTGGGACGGCATGACGGTCTGCTTCTACCTGGACGGCCGGCTTGTGGGCGAGATGGCCCAGGGCTTCCCGGCCACCTATCCGCCCTACGCCCGGCTGAACCTGGGGCCGTATCGCGACGGGTGGATCTCGGCCGAGCCCTGGGGCGCCGAGGATGTCTTCGTCCGTGACCTCAAGGTCTGGAAGGAAGCGCTGGATCCGCTGCAGATCGCCGCGGAGGCCGGAATCGAGGTGGTGAGCGCCCGGGCGCGGTACCCTACGCTCCTGGCGGTGCCGAAGGCTCCGGCTCCGACGCTGGATGGGAAGCTGGATGAACCCGCCTGGCAGAGGGCGGCGTCCTTCGTCACGCTCCTGGACGCCGTTCGCCCCGAAAGGTCCCTGACCTACCCGGACAATCGCCCGCTCCTGTGCCACGACGGCCGGAACCTGTACATCGGCTTCGAGACCCTGTTTGCCACCGGGGCCCGGATCGTGCCGGGCGCCGGGCGGGGGGAGGTCGAGCCCGAGGTGTGGCCCGACGAGTCCTTTGAGTTCCGTGCGGAGGTGGACGGCAGGCTCTACCGCTTCGCCGGGAACGTCGCCGGCGGCACCTGCGAGAGTCTCAACGGCGGCAGTGAGTTCGACGGCGACTGGCGGTACGCCTCGACGCTGGAGGTCCGCATCGACAACCGCCACCACTGGCAGGGCGAGATCAGCATCCCCTTCGAGAGCCTGGGGATCGCCGAGCCGGTGGGCCGGGACCTGAGGGTGAACTTCTGCCGCACCTGGCGCAGCCTGGATGAAGTGGGCATCACCCATTTGCAGGCGGCGAGCCAGAACTACGCGGACCGCGAGCACTTCGTCACCATCCGCCCGCTCGCCACGGCCGAGGGCGGCATCGTCGGCGACAGCGGGGACCCGTCGTTCGGCGACCTGAGGCAGCGCCTCGAGGTACACAGCGAGGCGGGCGGGGAGCTGAGCTACACGGTGCGGGCCGTGAATGCCTCGGGGGACGGCCCGGCACTGATGGAGCAGAGGGTGGCGTTGGAGCCCGGCGGACGCTCCTCCCTGGAGATCGACACCGCCCTCGCCGCCACCGGGGCCGAGCACCTGCTGTTCGAGCTCCGCGGGCCCCAGGGCGAGACGCTACTTCGCCAACTCGTGCCCTTCAGGCTCAGCGAGGACTACCTCGAGGTGACGCCGGTCTTCGGCGCGGGCGAGGTGCTCGTCAGGCCACGCCATAGCATGCTCCTGGCCAAGCATCCCGCGGCCGCTCCGATGCTCCGACTCCTGGGGCCGGACGGGGCCGTGCTGTGCGAGCTGAGCATCGATTCCGACGAGCCGCGGAGCCTGCCCTTCGACCCAAAGAGCCCTCCGGGGTGGTACGTGGCCGAGCTGGTCTCGACGGCGGGCGGGGAGGCCGAGGTGTTTGCGGCCCGGAGGTTCTCCTACACCGGGCCCGGGGACTGGGCGCTGCCGCCGCTGGAGGCCGTGCCGCCGCCCTTCGAGCCCATCCAGACCGTGCAGGAGGGTCAGAGGGTCCGCGCCACGGTGTGGGGGCGGGAGTATGACTTCGGCCGCTCGGCATTGCCGGCGTCTATCCACAGCGGAGGGCGGGAGCTGCTGGCCGCTCCCGCGGCTTTGACCGTGGGCGGCTCGGCGGTGACCCCGGACGGCTGCGAGGTGTCGAGCGCCTCGGCAATGCGTCTGGACCTGGCGGGCAGCGGCGAGACAGACGCCTGCAGGCTGCGGCAGGAGTCGTGGCTGGAGTACGACGGGGTGCTGGTCACCCGCATCGTCCTGAGCGCCACCGAGGACCTGGGTGCCGTGACGCTGGAAGTCCCGATGCCGCGGCAGATGGCGAAGTTCGCCCATGCGACGGCCTCGGGCTTCGGCGGCGGGGGGAGACAGAACCTGTGGCTGGACCGCGATCACGAGCTGCCCTTCTATCCCTCGGTGTGGATCGGCGACGAGGAGGGCGGTCTGGCGTGGTTCTGCGAATCGGCGGCGGACTGGAAGACGCAGGACCGGCGGCCGATCAAGATCGTGCGGGCGGGCGAGCAGACGGTCCTGCAGGTGACCTTCGCCGACGCGGTACCTGCCGGCGGCGAGCTTGCCCTGGAGTTCGGGCTTCTGGCCACACCCGTCAAGCCCCTGCCCGCCGACTATCCGCTGAACCTGTTCGCCGACGGCTACTCGGTGCACCTCAACCGGCCCGCTCCGCGGCGGCCGGTGATCTCCTCCGGCGTGGTCTCCTGGGAGGGGGCGGGGTTCTTCGACCTGCCCTTGGAGGAAGAGAGCCCGGAGACATGGCGGTGGCTCAGCGAGCACTTCCGGCACTTCGAGGAGAACCGGGCGGTGCTGACCCCCTACACCGCGGCGATGATGATCCCCGAGGAGTACGCGGAGGCCGCGAGCCGTCTGGCGGAGTGGCAGATCGTGCCGGCGGGGCACCTGAACTACAAGCGGGACGAGAAGACCTACTCGTGGTACTGGACCTGCCCGGCCTCGGAGGCCGGTGAGTTCTTCGCCCGGAAGTTCGACCGGCTCCTGGACAGGCTCCCTCTGCGCGGCATCTACCTGGACTTCGGCCCGGCGTTCCGCTGCAACAACGCGCTCCACGGCTGCCGCGACCGCTACCCGTTGCTTCGGCAACGTCGGCTGTACCAGCAGCTCGCGGCGGCTTTCGTCCGCCACGGCGTCACCGACTACACCATCGTGGTGCACAATTCCGAGTGTGTCCAGTGGCCCACTTTCACCCATGTCACGCACTTTCTCAACGGTGAGGGCCTCCGGCAGATGAGCTCCACGGTCTTCCACGACGGCAAGGACCTGCAGGACACCTACACCCGTCTGGACTTCGCCTGCGAGCACTCCAGCCTGCCCTTCGGCATCACCTCCAGCGTGTATGTCCCCACCGACCCGCTGCTGAAGGAGTTCGGCGGCGGCGACGAGGGCCACGAGCTGTACCGGTTCCGGATGACGAAGGCGGCGCTGGCCGGGACGCTGCCGCACAACACGATCCCTTGCCCGTCACGCACCCACTACGGCTGGTACGACAAGATCGTCCGTATCTACGAGGCCTTCGATGTCCCGGCGGCGGAGTTCCTCCCGTACTGGCGCAACGAGGGCCCGGCCCGGGTGGTGCGGGGCAAGGACATCTACGTCTCGCTGTACCGCTCGCCGACGCGGCCCGAGGTGCTGGCGGTGATCGCGCACATCTCGCCGGAGCACCTGGACCAGGATGTCACCGTGGAGTTCGACCCTGCGGAGCTGGGGATGGCACGGTGGACGGCGGCCGAGGAGCAGCTCACGGCTCCCGATCCGGAGTACGAACGGCTGTATGCCGAGACAAACCGCATTCGGATGCCGATCGAGTTGGGGGACTTCGGGGTGCAGGACGTGAGCCTGTCGGGAGACGAGCTGTCTTTGCATCTGACGCACCACAGCGTGGCGATCGTGAAGCTGACGGGGATCGCGGCCGAGGGAGGGGCACGGTGACGGCGGGGACGGCCGTGGCGCGTGGTTCGTGGCGCGCAACGACATCAACGGCGAGGGCACGTGCCGTTCCTGGGAGCGCGGGCGTCTCGCCCGCATTGCCGTTGACATTGGGGACGCATGAGGAGGGGGCAACGGCGGGGACGGCGTCCTCACCCCCGGCCCATCGTCTTCACGCGTCCCGGCATCACTCCGAGATGGAGACTGTCCGCAGGTACCGAAGCCGGCGCAATGGAGGAGTATGTATGGTGCCCGTTGTCGCACAGATCCTGCTGAGCTCGATCGCCCTCCCCGCCCTTGCAGCAGACCTCGCCCCCGAGGCCGCCTACAGCGTTACGGTCTCGGGATACGTCTACCGCGGGCAGGTGATCCCCGGCACCAATACGCCCGCGACGGAGCAGGGCTTCTCCCCCGCCCCGCCCTGGCAGGGCCCCCGGACGGCCCTCACCGACGGGAAGCGGGACGGCGATGTGGTCCACTCCTGGTTCTGGTCGCAGATGGACAAGCGCATCACGGCGCGCTTCGACCTGCGCCGCGTGGCGCAGATCCACAGTGTGCAGGTGTGGCCGCAGATGGGGGCGCCCAACTACGACGGCGCCACGGTGCGCATCGCGGCCACGGAGGAGGCGCTGGTGGAGGCACCCGACATCGCCATGACCGCCGCGGAGGAGGGCATGGCCTGGACGGGGCCCGCCGTGGGCGGCCGCTTCGTGGAGATCACCTGCCAAAGCGGCCTCCCCCAGATGACGCTGGCGGAGGTGCAGATCCGCGGAGAGCCCGAAGCGCCGCCGGCACCGGATGCGCCCGCGCCGGGTCTCATTGCCGTCCCGCCCCGGGACCCGGCGGCGCTCATCGCTCCGCCCGCTGTGCCGGAGGGCGTCGGCAACCTCGCCCGGGAGCCCGGCGTGCGCGTCGACGTGACCTCCCGCCATTATGACGACAAGACGGGCACCGAGGCCGCGGATGACAGCGCCGCCCTCAGCGATCCCACCGGCGGGGCGCTCAATGACGGCGAGCGCACCGGCGGGGTGCGCTCGTTCTCGGGGTGGTTTTGCTCCAAACGCATACAGGCCCAGTTCGCGCTGCCCTCGGCCGCCGATGTAGATCACCTCCTCGTCTGGTCCTCGGGCCACGAGGAGGGGCGCAGCTACATCAACTGCGTGAGGGTCTGGCTGCAGGCCGGCGAGGGGGCGCCGTGGACACCGGCCGGGGAGACCTGGAACCCCGTACTGCCCGGCGAGACTCCGGCCCCCGAGTACCCCATCGTCGTTTCCCCCGTCGGCGGGCCCGCCACCTCGGTCCGTCTCGAGCTGGTGGGAGTGGCACAGAGCGCGGACTACATGCAGGTGGCCGAGATCGAGCTGTGGGGGCGGCCCGCCGCGGGAGAGGTGACCGCCAGACCGTGGCGTGTGAGCAGGCCCGTGCCCCCGATCGAGCCGGTCGCCACGGACGAGCTCTCCACCGCGTATAGGTGGCTGCAGGAGGAGAGGCTGCGGGGCATCTACGGCTATATCGGAGAGTGGGCGAATGAAGGGCTGCTGGAGCGAATCTGCGCCGCCGGGTTCAACTGCATGATCGTGCACACCATGGCCAAGAGCCACAGCGAGGCCGGGTGGCCCGAGGAGGCGGAGCGCTGGGCCCGGGTGCAGAGCGAGCGGAAGCTGCGGGTGATCGTCAGTTGGCCGTTCGGCAGCGACGAGCGGTACGGCAATACGCAGTTCGGCGACTACCAGCCCGGGGGCACGGCGATCTGGCGGCGCGGGCCCTGTCCGCTGTCCTCGGAATACTGGAACCGCGTGGTGGGCGACCGTGCGGCCATCGCGGCCGAGGCCGGCCTTACCGGCATGGTGGTGGACATGGAGATGTACGGCGCCGATTCCGCGCGCTATCCGGGGCCCTGCTTCTGCGACCGGTGCTGGGAGGCGTTCGTGGCGGAGCATCTGGAGGGTGTCGAGGCGGAGAACATCGCGCTCGCCGACCGACCGGCCTGGATCGCGGCCAACGATCTGGTGGAGGACTACGCCCGGCGTCAGGAGCTGGAGGTCACCGCGATCCTGGAGAGCATTCGCGACCGGGTGCGCGCGATCGACCCGGACTTCCTGCTGGGCAATCTCCTGGACCCCGAGAGCCTGCCCGGCTTGGCGCGGGGCTTCGGAACCCCGGACATGCCGGCGCTGGTGTTCTCGGAGCTGGAGTACCACGGCGACGTCTCCGGAGTCGCGGAGCGGGTGGCGAGCCTGCGCGACCGGGGCTATCCCGTGTGGTACGTCCCGGGGCTGTGGCTCAAGCCGGTCACGCCGCCGGAGCTGCCCGCCCTGGTACGTTCGGCCGCCCCCCTCAGCGGCGGCTACTGGCTCTGGAGCACCGCCGCGTTCTCGCCCGACGCCGGCCCTCCCTACGCCCATGCCGAGGACTACTCCCACGACGACTACTGGCGGGCCTTCGGGCAGGCCAATGAGGCCTTGACCGAGGCGTTGGGTGAAGGACAAGCGCAGGGGCCGCAATAGGTGAGGGCCAGGGCCGCATCGATTGGCTCCGGCCTACTCCAGTGAGGCGGAGGCGTGAGCGATGATCGAGCACCCCGAGGCGGTGACGATCGCGGGGCAGATCGCCGAGACGTTGACGGGCAAGCAGATCGAGGCGGCCGTGCGCGGCAACGCGCCGCACAAGTTCGCCTTCTACAACCGAGAGCCCGAGGCGTACGCCACGATCCTCGCCGGCCAATCCATCGTGGGCGCGGAGCCCAGCGGGTCGCTGATCTTCGTCCACACCGACGGCGGCCGCATCATCGTCCTGGGCGGTGGGGGGGAGCGCATCCTTTACCACGCCGCCGCCGACACGCTGCCCAAGAAGCACCAGCTTCTGCTGCAGTTCTCGGACGAGACCTACCTGACCGTCAGCGTGCAAGGCTGGGGCTCGTGTCAACTCTTCACGCCTCAGGAGCTGGAGCAGTACCACTGGTACGCCAACCGGTCGCTGGAGGCCACCGACGGGGGCTTCACGGCCGATCACTTCGACGGCCTGTTCGCGCCGCTGGAGCCCGATGACTCCCGGAGCATCAAGTTCTTCATCATCTCCGAGCCGGGCGTCTGGGGCCTCGGCAACGGCTACCTGCAGGACATCCTCCTGGCGGCGCGTCTGCACCCCCGCGTTCGGGCGGTGGAGCTCAGCGAAGAACAGCGCCTTACGTTGCACGGGTCGATCGTGGCGGTGATCCGGCGCGCCATCGGGCTGGGGGGCCGCACCGACGAGCGCGACCGGTTCGGCGAGACCGGGGGCTACGAGCGGCGCCTGAGCGCGGCGGCGGTGGGCGGGCCGTGTCCCGCCTGCGGGGATGG
>CAZXDD010000428.1:5038-6930 GCA_964639415.1 uncultured Armatimonadia bacterium | reverse complement strand
TCTCGTGGGGATCGGGGCCGCACCAGAGATGGGGTCCAGGGGACTGGTCCCCTGGCGGGGTGCGGGGCGGAGCCCCGCGAAGTTGGCCCTGTGCCTTTGCCGTGCCCGTCGTCGTCGGTCGAGTGTCCACACCCCTCACCCCCCGATCCGCCCCACCTCCTTGCCTCCCTCGGTCACCACCACGCGGGCCGTCGCCGTCCCCTGCCAGCTTCCGTCCCCTTTGCGCTCCAGATGGGCGATGACGGGGATCGTGAAGCTGTCGCCCTCCTGCACGTCGCAGATGACAAACTGGGCGCCCGCGTCCATCCCGGCCGTGCTGTCCACCGTATAGCGCAGCGGCTGGCCGAAGTCCGTGCGCACGATGCTGCTTGAGAACCCCTCGCCCTGCACGCGCTTGCCGCTGAAGAACTGCGTCCCCGTCACACTGTCGCTGCGGGCATACTCGTGGGCCAGGAGACTATCGAACTGAGTCTCGCTCAGCGGCTCGTCATCCAGGATGCCGGTGCCCAGGATCAGCGAGGGGCTCTCCAGGCGGATGAGGCTACCGTCGGCCGTCTTTTGCACCGCGGCGATGCGGTGCGCCGTATTGCGGCTGTAGGCGGGGCTGTCGAAGTAGATCACCTGTCCCGTGAGGCGGCCGTCCGCGGGCAGCTCCGCCGTCGTGTGGACCACGGCCCGCTCCACATCCACCGCGCTCAGGGCGCCCCGGTAGGCCGCTGTGGCGCAGGCGACCTGCAGGCCGTCCAGAGCCAGCCGCCTGCTGTCCACGAGGTCTACGGCGACGGGAAGCTCGCCCTGGAGCCGCACGTGGCCAAAGCATCCCTGGAGCGTCAGCTTGGCGTCGTCCATCGAGAAGGTACGGTCCTGGGTGCTGTCGGCGGCGCCGGCGATGAGGTCGCGAGCGCCGGATTGCAGCGTCACGGCGAGGCCGGCCGGGCCGACGGCGCCCTCCTGGTCATCGCAGTTCAGTCGGCGCGCCGAGGCGATGAAGGGCTTCGCTTCGCTGTCGTCCTCCCCTGTGGTGAGCCACAGATCGGAGACGCCGAACCAGTAGTTCCCTGAGCCGTCGTCGGCCACTAGGCGCAGGGCGGCGCTGTGCTCGCCCGCGGCGAGCGTCACCTTGCCCAGCCTCGCCGTGGGTGCCTTGGCCGTGGCCCCGGCGGTTCCGGTGAGCACCTCGCCCACCGGCACACCGTCGATCAGAAGCTGCGCCTTGCCGTAGGAGGGCGACTGGTAGTGCTGAAGCTCGACTCCGTACTCCCCGGCCTGAGACAGCTCGAAGGTCCAGCGCAGTTCATCGCCGGCCGCTGCCGCCTTGAACAGCAGGGTGCCGATGTTGGCCAGGTACCTGGTCTCGCCGCCGGTCGCGATGCAGCCCGCCGATATCTGCCCCGAGTCGATGCGGACGCCCTCTCGCCGCTCGGCATAGGGCTCCAGCACGCCGATGAAGGTACTCTGCAGGCCCGGCTCGCCGTTGCGCCGGGCGATGGCGTAGCGGGCCTTCTGGTACGCCGGGTACAGCCCCGGGGCCCAGGCGGTGATGACCTCCGTCTCCGGCTGACCGAGCACGGTCAGGCGCAGGAACGAGTCGCCTTCCGGAAGCCTCCAGGTCGCCTGCCAGTTGCCATCGGTTCGCCCGCGCTGTGGCTCCATCAGAAAGCCCAGCCCATTGCCCGGCGGCGGGTTCCAGTAGGGAGCGTTCGGGTGCCCCTCCATGTCGCCGTCATTGAGCTGCAATGCGCCCCACCTGACCTCCGGCCCCGCCAGCGAGCCTTCCTCCGCCTGTCCCAGCTCTACGCCGGCGAACTGCGCGTCATCGCTGAGTGCGTGGAGCAGGTAGTCGTGCTGCCCGCCGCCGGCGACGCGGAAGATGTCCACCAGGTACTGCTCGG
>CAZXDD010000428.1:0-5028 GCA_964639415.1 uncultured Armatimonadia bacterium | reverse complement strand
GGAGACGCCGGTAGGTGCTCACGCCCTGCTGGGCGTAGCAGGCCTCGGCGGCGACGTCGGTGAGCTTGAGCCCCGGCAGGTCCGCCAGGGCGTACATGCTGCCACCGGTGCCGCTACCCTTCTGGCCCTGGGGCATCTCGTCCACCATGACCAGATTGTGCGAGGCCGTCTGCTTGGCCCAGCCCACCTGCGTGTGGGTGCTGCCCAGGCTGTAGCCGATATCGTAAGTGACCTCGTAGCCCAGAGCGGTGTAGTTCAGGTTCAGATCGTCCAGGTGCCCGTGGTTCAGGGTGGGGCCGAACCGCACCAGAGCCGCCTGGGCCTGGGGCCCCTCGCCGGAGCGCAGCATCGTGAAGCCCTTCTGGCCGAAGAAGTCGCACCGCCTGATCTTGCGCTCCAGGATTGGGTCCAGAGCCACCGGCTCTTCCCCCAGCATCTCGCCGTGGAACACCGCCCAGGGCAGTTCCAGCCGGGAGGTCAGCACCTGCGGGGCCTCGGGCCCATTGAGATACCAAAGCAAGGAGGCGAAGCGGGCCCTGGCCGCGGGGTCTGAGCACCGCGAGTACAGGCGCTGGGCCATCCGGTTGTCGAAGTCCGAGTACAGCGTGGGGGGCATGAAGCTGCGGGACTGATCCGGTGAGGAATCCCCGAACCGCGGCTCCTTGCCCGCGCAGTTGAAGCTCAGTTGCGGCAGGACGTAGAAGCTCTGGAACTGCGGGTCATCGTGCAGGTTGATGCCCTGCGGGTACTTCTCGCTACGCCAGTTCAGCAGCGGCTCGGCGAAGGTCAGGTACAGGCTGTTGGTATGGTCCGAGTAGCCCGTGGAGGTCTCGAAGTACTTCCCATCGCGGTCGACGTTATTGCGCACGAAGCTCAGGATCCCATAGGGCCCGTCGTAGGCCCAGTCGATGTACCAGGGGATTCCCAGGCAGCAGCCCACCGCCAGCGCCCCGCGAACGTAGTCCGCCTCCCCGTTGTGCAGCCGCCCCTTCAGGGACTCCTCGTAGCAGTAGGTGCCACCGTTTTGCAGCAGGTTCGTCTCGATGTTCTGGCGCCTGCTGAGTCCCTCCCGCACCGAGGGCCTGTCCATGGCCGGGCTGTGGAAGCACTGATCGTACCAGTCCACGAAATGCACCAGCACCCGGGCCACCTGGTACCAGGGCCGGGCGAAGCGCCCGCTGGGAGGATCGCTGGGATAGTCCCAGGAGCCCGCATCGCAAGACGGGTAGATTTCCGCCAGGAGATCGAGGATGAACGCGGCCTTCTCGGCGTACTTGCCCTCCCCCGTGATGGTGTAGGCCAAGACGAGGTTTGCCAGTGCCTTGAACTGCAAGGTCTCGGTGACCCACGCATTGTACGAGCCCACGAAGTAATGGATGCGGCCATCGGGACCCTTATACCCGGTGCCGTCGTCCGGATGCTCGGCATCGGGCAGCACATGACCGTTGGCACAGGTTACATGGCCCGGATTGTCGAAGCTGCACCGCGCCGATCCCCATGTTCCCCAGCTCGCCCGGCAGATCGGGCAGCCGGTGAAGCCGTAGGCGAAGCACGCCCCCTTGCCGGGCACCACCTCCTTGTACCACTCGTCCGGCCTGGCCTCCCATTCGTCCGCCTGCTTCTGGACGGCGGAGAACCAGTCCCGAGCCCACTTCTCCGTCGCCACTCGCTCCCGCGCCCGAGCCACATCCTCCGGCGTCATGGTCACGCAGGGGTGCTGCTCCCGCCCCTGCGGTGTTGTGTCCGCTGCCTTCCAGATGTCCTTGTGAGCCATCTTCACTCCCACCTTGTGCTCGGGGTCGGAGAACAGCATCACCTCGCGCAAAGTCACGTAATGCCGCCCCGGATCATGGACTTCGACGATGCTCAGCGTCAGCGTCTCGACGCGCCGCGCCTCGAAACGGATCACCTGCGGGCCGGAGCTGTCCGGGCAGTCCTGCTCCACGGAGGAGCCGTCGGAGAACTCCACGCGCAGATGCCTGATGTTCGTGTACAGCGCCGGGTTGTCCGCCTGTATGAACGCCAGCGTGTCCACCGTTTCCGGCGCTCTCAGCGCGATCTCGATGGTCACCGGGTACCGGGGCCTGTCCGCCGAAGCCCACCAGGTCGCCGGGTTGCCGTCAAAAGCCGTCTCGATGGCGTACTTCTGCCCCGTGGCCCCCGCGGAGCCCGAGGCCTGAACCTGCGCATTGAGCGCGAGGTTCTCCAGACCACGGGTGCGCAGGTCACCGTCGGCCGAGGCCGTGACGGTGCAGACGATGGTAAGGATCAAAGGAAACATGAGAGCACCTCTTCGCGCGTCGTGCAGTCAGGGCGGGCTATTTCGCGGTGGGGGAGGTCAACACCTGTGAGGGGGAGTCGGCGAGTCTGCGGGTCGCGGGTCGCGAGTCAACGTCAACGGCGGCACGGCGGCAACGGCGACCGCCGCCTCACTGCGGCCGCACGGGTACCGCCGCCGGCAATGCGGCCCTGAAGCCCAGGTACACCGCCCGCGTGTCCCGGGTGTAGTGCAGCCGATAGGCGCAGCGGGAGTTGCCCGGGAAGTTGTCCCACGAGGCACCCCGGACGACGCGCTCATTGCCGTAGTCGGGGCCCGGCGGGTCCAGCTCCGGTGAGATGCGGTAGTAGTACGCGCTGTACCAGTCGGCGCACCACTCCCAGGCATTGCCCAGCATGTCGTACAACCCGAAGGCGTTGGGCTCGAAGCTTCCCACGGGCGAGGCCGCCGGGTAGCCATCCGTGGTGGGGAACACCAGCCACTGCGGCCAGATCTCATGGGCGGCACTATCCGCCATGTTGGCGTACTTGCCCGCATCCTCCAGGCTGTCACCCCACCAGAACATCGTTCTCGTCCCCGCCCGACAGGCGTACTCCCACTGGGCCTCGGTGGGCAGCACCACGCCGGCCCACCTGCAGTAGGCCTCCACCTGGTAGAAGTTCACCCACGCCACCGGGCAGTCGTCTCCGTCCACCGAGATGGCATCACACGCCCCGCTGCGGTGCTCGGGGAAAAGCAGGCGGAACTGCGCGTTGGTGACCTCGTATCTGTACATCCAGAAGCCCGAGAGCTTCACTTTGTGCTGTGGAGCCTCGCCCCGCACCCAGCGATCCCCGGCGTCATTGCGCAGCGCCCAGAGCCGCTCCTGCTCGGTGCTGCCCATGAGGAACTCGCCCGGCGGAATCCAGCACAGCTCGGCGCCGTCCACGGGGTTGACGATCACAAAGCCCGCACTCTCCCGGGCGGCCCAATCGGCGGGAAGCTCCTGGTCCTCCTTGACGAGGAATCCCTCCGGGATGGGCGAGGCCGGCTCCTGGGCGAGGCCCAAAGAGGCGGGAAGGCAGAATGCGGCCGTGAGTGCGAGCCAGGCGGCGATGGGTGATGCCGTTGTCTGCATGGCGTGGGTCCCGGCCTGGAAATGGGTTGTGGAATGCGGCAGTGGGTGTGACGACCAGCGGGGGCGGGAGGTTCGGCGCCGCCGGGTGCCTTGGCCTGTTGCGGCAATGGGTGGGCAGAGGCCGGTATGCTGCGGACGGCTACGCCGTCGACAGCCGTTCACCTCCGGGAGGCTCGCCGGCAGGCCGAAAACTCAGACGATGCACGAACGCCCTGGAGCCGCATTCCGCCATCACCGCGTCCAGAACGGTCGCTGTAGCGCCGTTCTCCCCCCTCCTCCCGTCTCCGCAGCCGTATCGCGGAGTAAGGGAGAGGGGGGCGGGGGGGGGGGAGGCGACGTGAGTGGCCGCCTACCACAGACCTGCATGATCTGAGTGAGGAAAACGCAGCCGCCAGGCACGCGCCTTTGCCAGGTCCGGCCGGCGACCCCCGCCGGGGGCGTGGATGTCATCCTGGAGCGCCGGCGCCACGAGTCCGGGCGGCGCAAGCTCGAGCCTGTGCCGCTTGGACGAAGGCTCTCGTCATATCCCGGAGATTCCTCGAGCTGCTCTTGCCGGGAGCAAGCGCTCTCAGAATGGCATCCTCGGCGAAGGCGCACCTTCTCGGGCGCGCCTCTAGCTCGGCGCATACCCCCACATGTTGCTGGAGTAGTCCAGCTTCGCGCTGACTTCCAGCCCCGCGGCGCTGATCTTGTCGTATTCCTCGTCCGTCAGCTTCCAGCCCACTCCGCCGAGGTTGCCCTCTACCTGCGCCGGGTTCCTGGCCCCCACGATGGGGGCGGTGATGCCCGGGGTCTGCAGGGTCCAGGCGATCGTGGTCTGCGCCAACGTCCTGCCGTGGGCCTGAGCGATCTGCTCCATTATCTCGATGGCCCGCAGACAGTCCTCGAAGACCCCCGGAGCAAACAGCTTGTTGTTGGACCGGATGTCGTCGGGGATGTCCTCGCGCGTGCGAAACTTGCCAACGAGCAGGCCCTGTGCCAGCGGGCTGTAGGGCAAGACGGCGATCTTGCGCTCCCTGCAGAAGGGCAATAGCGTGTCGTCGATCTCGCGCCAGAACACATTGTAGGGCGGCTGGCAGGTGTCGATCTTGGCCGTCGCCACCGCCTCCTCCATCTGCTGCAGGGAGAAGTTGGAGACCCCCACGTACCGCACCTTGCCCGCGCAGCGGATCTCGTCCATGGCGCCGATGGTGTCGGCGATAGGGATCCGCGGGCTGGGATAGTGCACCTGGTACAGGTCGATGTAGTCGATCTGCATCCGCTGCAGACACTCATCGATACCCTTGCGGATGCCGTCCGGGCTCGCGCCGGTCTTGCTGGCCAGGAGCACCTGCTCCCGCCGGCCCTGCACGGCCTTGCCCACAATCCCCTCCGAGTACCCCCGGCCGTAGCCCACGGCGGTATCGATCATGTTGATCCCCGCATCCAGCGCGGCATGGATCGCGGCAACGGACTCATCGTCCTTGATGTCGACCCAGTTCGCCTGCCCGAACTGCCAGGCCCCCAGGACGATCTCGGAGACCTGCACGCCGGTATCGCCAAGCTCGCGGTACTGCATGGCTATCCCTCCTGTGGGGCAACGGCGGTGGTGACGGCGGTGGTGACGGCGGTGGTGACGGCGGTGGTGACGGCG
>CAZXDD010000427.1:0-6942 GCA_964639415.1 uncultured Armatimonadia bacterium | reverse complement strand
CGCGATAATGAGCGGTGACTGGAGTTCAGACGTGTGCTCTTCCGATCTACCGACGTCGCCGACCTCCTGGGGCGCGCCATCGCCGATGAGCCGCCGGTCACCATCATGGAAGGCGGGATCATCCGCGACGGGTTCTCCGCGGATCTGGACGAGCTGCGCGACGCCATGCTCCACGGCCGCGAGTGGGTGGCGGGACTGCAGGACAAGGCCCGGACCCGCACCGGCATCGATTCACTGAAAGTCGGGTTCAACAAGGTCTTTGGGTACTACATCGAGGTCACCCGGGCCAATCTGCACCTGGTTCCGGAGGACTTCCAGCGCAAGCAGACGCTGGTCAACGCCGAGCGGTTCATCACCCCGGAGCTCAAGGAGGTCGAGGACAAGATCCTCGGCGCCGAGGAGAAGTCCCACGATTTGGAGTACCGGCTGTTCGTGCAGGTGAGGCGGGATGTGGCCGCCGAGGCGCAGAGGGTGTTGGGCACGGCGCGGGCGCTGGCGCAGATCGATGGTCTGCTGGCCCTGGCCCGTGTGGCGGTGGAGTACGACTACAGCAAACCCGAGGTCAACGACGGTGACGCCATCGAGATCCGCGACGGCCGGCACCCGGTGGTGGAGCGGGCGCAGGTGGCGGAGGCCTTCGTGCCCAACGATGCCCTGCTGGACTGCGAGCAGCACGAGCTGATCATCATCACGGGTCCGAACATGGCGGGCAAGAGCACCTATCTGCGTCAGGTGGCCCTGATCTGCCTGATGGCCCAGGTGGGCAGCTTCGTGCCGGCCCGGCAGGCGCGGCTGGGCCTGGTGGACCGCATCTTCACCCGTGTAGGAGCCAGCGACGACCTGGCCACCGGGCAGTCGACCTTCATGGTGGAGATGACCGAGGCGGCCAATATCCTGCACAACGCCACAGGGCGCAGCCTGGTGATCCTCGACGAGATCGGGCGGGGCACCAGCACCTTCGACGGTCTGTCCATTGCATGGGCGGTGGCGGAGTACATCGTGCGGCGTATCGGGGCCAAGGCGCTGTTTGCCACCCACTATCACCACCTCAACGAGCTTTCCCAGACGGTGCCGCGGACGAGGAACATGCGGGTGGCGGTCAAGGAGCACGGCGATGAGGTCGTGTTTCTACGCAAGATTGTTGACGGCGGGACGGACCGCAGTTATGGTATTCAGGTGGCGCGACTGGCGGGGCTGCCCAAAGAGGTGATCGAGCGCGCCAAGGAGGTCCTCCACTCCCTGGAGGAGGAAGACCTCTCTCAGAAGGTCTCGCCCACCGCCCGCGCCGCGCAGCGGGTGGCACCCACGGTGCAGCTTAGGCTTTTCGAGACCGCACCGGACCCGATAGTGGATGAGATTGCCGGGCTAGAGCTGGATACGCTCACACCCGTGGAAGCGTTGATGAAGTTGCAGGAGCTGCAAAGGGCGGCCCGCCGGCGCGAGGAGCGATAGCGCGCCGTCATTGCGGGGACTGCCGGCCGAAGCGGAGCATCCGGCTCGGTGCCGTCCACGTTCAATTGGCTGTACCAAGGAGATAGATGCCAGTGGTGAGGTCCGGCAGCACCCCTCGCACCATCCCGGGCAGGAACCGCAGAGCAGGGGCCGTCGATGTGGCCACAGCTTTGATCGTGGCCGTCGTGGTTGCCCTGGGCGGCTACGGCATCTACGACCTCATGGTCGCTCCGCAGACGATGGCGCAGGCGGCCACCGATGAGGGCGCGGGCGGTCAGTTGCGGGGCACCTCCGACGGTGGCGTCCTGTCGCGCGACGCGATGGTCGATGAGCTTTGCCCCGGTCAGCGCCAGGTGAACATCCTGGTCATCGGCACCGATGAGAAGCTTGAAGGCGGCAGAGCCGACACGATCATGCTGGTGATGCTGCGCAAGGACACCAAGCGCGTGGCCGCTGTCTCCATCCCGCGTGATCTGAAGGTCTTGTTGCCGGGCCACGGCGCCCAGAAGATCAACGCCGTGTACGCCTACCATCGCGAGTCCGGCGATGGTGAAGCCATGACGGCCCGGGCCGTGGAGCAGATCCTCGAGGTGCCCGTGGACCGGTACATCAAGACGGATGTGGCCAGGTTCTACAAGCTCTTCGACGCCTTCGGCGGCCTGGAGCTGTACGTCGACCAGGACATGAACTACCACGACAAAGCCGGCGATCTGCACATCGACCTGCAGAAGGGCTACCACCATCTGGACGGCAAGCAGATCGAGGGCTTCGTGCGCCACCGGCATGACCGCAAGAGGTCGCGGGAGAGCACGGACTTCGAGCGCACCCAGCGCCAGCAGTATGTGCTCAAGGAGTTGGTTCGGCAGAAGGCGCACTTCGCCTCCGTAAGCCGACTTCCGCAGATCGTGCAGACACTCAAGGACATGATCCGCACCGACATGACGGCCTCGGAGCTGGTGGGTCTCGGCCTGCTGGCCAGGCAGATGGACCTGGACAACGTGGTGTGCCGCGTGGTGCCGACGCACGCGGAGCGCAGCAGCGCCTGGTACGCCGTGCTCCAGCCCCGCGCCGCCGCAGCCATGGTGGCGGAGCTTGTGGCGGTGCTCGAGGGTGCCGAGATTCCCGACTACGACGGGCCGGAGGTCAACCCGAAGATCGGTGACGGCACTCTGGTGCCCGCTCAGGTGGCCGAGCGCAGGGAGAAGGCCGCCGAGCAGGAGAAGCATGCCGAGGGAGGCGGGGAGGCCGACGAGGGCTAGACAGGCCGGACCGACATTGCAGCTACCGGGGCGCCGACATCTCGTCGGCGCCCCTTCTGCTGTGTGGTGCGCCGTACACCGGCGCGGCATGGAAAGGCGCCCGACACAGTGCCCCGCCGGCCTTTGGCGGCCTTCGTGGCGCGGTACAGGCCCGCGCCCTGCAGGAAGGCCATGGCGCGGTACAGGCCCGCGCCCTGCAGGAAGGCCATGGCGCGGTACAGGCCCGCGCCCTGCGGTGTGCCTACTGCTCCGGCGGCCTGGGGTACATCTGCCCCTCCGTCAGCGTGGTCGACGAGCCACTCAGCAGGCCCACCGTGACACCAAGGCCGCCCTCCCCCCAGCGCTGGGTGTGGCGCCCCATGTCCACCTTCTCCGGCACCTGTCGCGCCTCGTTGCGAACGCCCTCTGCGGCTGGAAGGATCAGGCAGTACCGACTGTGGTTCCGCAGTTGCCTGATATCCTTGCCGGCGAGGTCGACGTTGATGGCGTAGCCGTAGTCCAGGTCCAGGGCACCTGGACAGACGAAGGCCTCGGGCCCCATATCCTCGGGCCTGACGTATAAGCCGATGGCGTCGCACCACTCCTCGGCCGCCGGGAGCATTCCCTCGTGGTCCCGTGCATAGGCCAGGAGCGCCCGGCAGAGCACGGAGACCCGGCGCTGGCACATCTCTCCCAACTCCCAGCTCTGTGCCATGGCCTGCACCGTCATGTCCCGCGGCACGAGGAAGACGTTGCCGTCGGCGAAGGCGACGATGACCCCGTCGCTGTCCTCGGGCAGGGCGGCCACCGCCTCGTCCGGGTCGCCCGAGAGGTTGCTGCCGGTCCCCTGCGTCTCGTACAGGATCACCATCGACTGCCGCTGGTGCCAGTCGTTGGGCAGCGGCTCACCGGCGATGCTTGCGTTCAGCGCGAAACCGTACTTGCCCCCCCACTCCTGAGGGGGTTCCACGACGGCCGGGTCCAGACAGTAGGCGATCACGTCGTCGGTCCAGGTCTCCGCGGCCGGGAACTTGCCGTTCGCCTGGGCCATCTCCGTGAGCCGACTGGCCAGCGCCTGCAGGGCGTTGCGTCGTTGCCAGTAGTCGGGAGCGCGGGGCTGCCCGCCGCCCTGGGCACCGGCCTCGGCACGGGCCCGGGCACGCATCTCGCCCTGCCAGACGATGTAGGACTTCTCCGCCCCGGTGGTGGCCTTCGCCGTGGCCTCGAAGTCGATGCCCCACTTGCCCTCGGCGTCCTTGACCAGGACAAAGCGGCTCTCTCGCGGCGTGGTCTCGCGCGCTGTGACGGTCGCCGTCTCATCGGCGGCCTGGGCGTCCACGATCTGCAGGTCGCGCTTCCCCATGGCCGGAGTCAGGCCGATCTCCGTCAGCATGGCCTCGAAGTCCAGGCCCAGCGCCGCCCGGACTTGGCCCCGCTCCCCGCTCATCTCCCTCAGGGACGCCTTGAGGCCATCATCGCCCACGACCAGAGCCAGGGCGGCCTCGACATCCCCTGCCCGGCAGGCATCGACGTAGGCCCGAACCACCGCCTGCGGGTCGGCGCGGTCCACGGCATTTGGCACAGGTGCATCCTGGGCCAGGGCGCCGCCCACGGCGATGCAGGCGCAAAGCAGTACCAGTGCTCTTGCCACGATCGTGCACGCTCCTATAGCCGTCGGTAGCGATCCGAACATCTGTCCGTCGGTGCGGCAACCGCCTTCGTCAGTGGTGCTCCGCCGGGGGCCGGGGCCCGGGGTACGGCTGTCCCTCCGACAGCGTCGTCGATGTTGCGTCGAGCATGCCCACCACCACGCTCAGGCGCCCCTCGCCCGACCGGGTTGTGTGGCGGCCGGCTGCGCGCCGACGGGCCCGACGCCCCCGGCAACGGCTACGAGCAGGATGACCCCGATGCACGCTCTCATCGCCCTACCTCCTCGCCCTGCACGCCGCTCTGACAGCCCTCTTCACTACGCTCTATAGAGCCGGAGCGTTGACATGCTAGCCGCCGGGCTCTGGGACGGGAGCGGAGCAGCTCCGCCTGTGGCCCAAATGGCACCCGCTGCAGGGCCGGGTGCGCCCACCGAGTAGCTCCAGGATGGCGGAGGACGAAGGGGCAGGAGGGCCGGGCGCGAAGAGCGCGGCTGAGGGACTCTGAGCGCACTACCGCCCCCGGGCGGCCAGCGCCCGGAGGCGATCCAGCTCGATCACGCTCTCGGCGGGTCCCACTCCCGGCCGGGGGGCCAGCGAAAGACGGCCCTCGTACCCGGCGGCCCCCAGGGCCTCCACCAAGGCATCAAGCTTGTCTTGCATGGCCGGAGAGTCGCGGAGGTTGGGTTCCGACCAGCGCACGTGGGCCAGCAGATCCATCGCGGCGGCCACGTCCTCCCACGGCTCCCCATCCGGGCCGACATCCGTGGCCTCGACGCACAGTTGCAGCTCCGGGCGGCCCAGCTCGATGAGCATCTCAACGGTCTCCGCCACAGAGTTGAGCAGTGAAGAGGGGTGACGGGGCAGGGGAAGGACGGCCAGTTTCACGGGGCCCGCGTAGTCGGCGGCCAGGCCCAGGAGGTAGCGGAGCTGCTGAATGGCCTCGTCCCGAGGGTATCCCTCGGGAACCCTGCGGGCCTGCGCAGAGTCAAGGACCAGCGTGGTAGCTCCCACCTCCCGGGCGCGCTCCAGCAGGATGGACAGATGGCGCTCCAGCTCCTGCCAGCGGGCGTCGTTGCCCAGTACCGGGAGGCGGTCGGGCACGAGTCCCCCCATGACTTCGGGCACGAGGGCGGCGCGACGCAGGAGGCGTCGTGTGGCGAAGTAGGCGGTCGGGGCCTCGTCGACGCGGAGCACGGAGGCGTCGGGCTCGAAGTACTGGAAGCCGCGGCGGGCGAGGTCTGCCACGTCCTCGACGGTGTCGTCCGAGCCATCGAATGGGAACAGAGAGCCGAGACGCATGGGTGTCTCCGGTGGGTGTGTGTGGAGCCGAGGGCCGATGCCGCGGCGCGACCCGATGACCGGCGGACAGTCACTTCCCCGTGTGTCGTGTGGCGACCTCCGGCACCGCCGGGACAGGGGCCCGGGCTCACCGACACGCGTACGGGCTGTGTGAAGCACCGCCACGATGGCGCTGTGGCGCTGTGCGAACACCTTGCAGGTAGTGAGCCTGCGAGGTACAATGACAACTCTATTGACGCTCCGCCTCAAACCGGCTGGGCAGGCGCGGAGGCTCGCCCTGGATCGGTGCCACGGCCGGGCGGCGATCCCGCAGGGCGGGATGGCGGCGAGGGGCCTGGCTGAGGCCGCAGGACTTGCTTCAGACGTCAATAAGTGCGCCCATATAGGCATCTGATTTGCCACAGGGCTCCAGTGACACCTAAGAGGCGCGGCCGAAAAGTCTGGCCGGCCGGGCTCCTGTCATTCCGAGCGTCCATCTCGCGCAGCGAGATAGCGAGGAATCCCACTGAATGCCAGGGGTCTCTTGGGCTGCTGCCTCTGGGAGCGGACGCTCTCGGAATGACATTCCCGGCGAAGGCGGGGCTTTGGACCTCACCTGTGGACCGCCGGTCCCCGTTCGCACTTGCTTGATCCGCTGTGATCCCGTGGGGTGAGGGACATGTCTGCAGTTCGAGCTACTGGGCTCATCGCAGTCACGCTGCTGTGGCTGTCGGGATGCGTGCGGCCGCCCGCCGACCATCCAGCCTTCGATGATACCGGCTCCGCCGTCGTGACACCCTCCGGTCGGGATGAGCCGACCACCGCCGACGCGGCGGGAGAGGACGACGCGTTCTTGTTGCGGGACATCCCGGCGGGCAGCAATGCGCTGCCCGATGCCGGCGAGCGCGAGCTGCCGACGGACGCAGACATCACGGACTTCGACGAGAACGAGCCCCTCTCGGCCGAGGACGTGGCCCCCCTGCCGGCAGAGCCGGATGCTCCTGATGCCGCGGCGACACCGCCGAAGGCCGGCGGCGGAGAGCAGGCCGATGGTGGCGATGGCAAGCCGCGATCCACTGCTGCTGCCGGGTCCGCGCCGGCCCGCAGTCCGTCACGTCCGTCGTCACGGACCCGCAGGAGCGCGCCTGCCGCGCGGCCGGATCGTAGCCGGGCCAGGGCCGCCGCCCCACCCGCAAGACCCGGGCCGCCCGCCTCCTCGGTCAAGCCGGACAACGACCTGGAGCGCAAGGCCCGGGAGATCAAGGCCCGAAGGGGCAAGCAGTTCTCAGACCCCAAGTGGCAGCGGGAGTTCCGAGAGCAGGGGT
>CAZXDD010000426.1:0-6985 GCA_964639415.1 uncultured Armatimonadia bacterium | reverse complement strand
AGCCAGGTGCGATAGTAGAAGGACCCCTCCTGACCGGGCACCGGCGACCGGTCGCCCTCGAACCACCCGTACATGGGTGCCACGAGGGTGCCGTCCGCCAGCTCCACCGGCGAGCGCCAGAACAGCGGCCCCTTGACGGCGGCGTGGCCGATGCCTCCGGTGGCGCGGGGCACGTGCACCTCGCACGCGGTGACCTTCACCGGGTCACCGGCCCCGGCGGCGCGGCACAGGCTCCCGGCGAAGTACCCCGGGCGCCCCTCGATGGGCTCGGTGTGGAAGGAACAGCCCATGAGGGTACCGTCACGAAGCTGCAGGGGTGCCGGCAGCGAGGAGCCGTCCGCGAGCCTCTCCCACGTGACCCCGCCGTCCCGGGTGATGAAGCCGGCCGCAAGGACCGAGCCGTCCCGGAGCCTGCAGAAGTCCGCGAAGTGAGTGCCGGGCCTGAGGAACCGGTCGTACTCGATCTCTGTCTCGACCGCAGGATTGTCGGGAGCCACGGTGACCGCGAAGTCCCGGTAGGCCCTGACCTCCTCGGGCATCTCCACCGGGCTGAACTGGAGGGTGAGGTTGTATATGCCCGGCTTCCAGCCGTCCGTGGGCACGCGGACCGCCAGGGCTCTCGGCGCGGGGTCCGCATCGTGCGGGCCGTTGTCCTCAATGCCATTGCGGCCCTCCGCGGCGAAGTAGGCCAGCTTCGCCGCGGGGTCGTACGAGAAGCCCGGAGGCACCTCATCGGGGCCTACGGTATAGGGCACGGTGAGGGTGCAAAGACAGCCTCTGGTACCCTCCAGCTCGACGCGGGCGATGACGTCAAAGGGCTCTCCCGACTTGAGCCGGGCGGGCAGGGCCGAGAAGTGGGGCACCGCAATCACGAGCTCGGAGGAGAAAAGGGTCTTGTCGCGGACAACCTTGCCCCCGGCAACGGCGATCTGCAGGACGCGGGTATCGTGCACATAGGGGCCGCCGGCGGGCCGATTGCAGACGTAGAGCATGAAGCAGTGCTCGCCGTCGGGCCAGGCGGACACATCCACCGTGATGGCGAACACCCCCTCCGCCGGGTCCTCGTCACCGCGGCCGTTATCGACCAGCAGGTAGCCGTCGACATCCCGGGCCTCGCCGGCCCACAGGAAGTTGTAGGCCCCCCGCCGGACGAAGCCCGGCAGTGGCTGGAGGTCCTTCTCCAGCGTGCGGAACCCGTAGCTGCCGACTTGTACCCCCTCGCCGACGGCCGCGACGCGCAACGTCACCGAGCCGTCCGTGGGAGACTGTACCTCGGCCTTCTCGATGGTGATCCCCGCCAGGGCGGGAAGGGCAAGCAAGCCAAGCGTGGCGATGGTGAGCATGTTTGCCTCCGGGATGCCTACTCCTGGGTCTTCTCAAGCACCAGGTCGTCGATGTACGCCTCGACCTGCGCCGCGTTGTAGCTGTGGATCCATAGTTGTAGGGCCGTCGTGCTCGCAGGCGTCTCGAAGGGGAACTCGAAGTCCTGCCAGTCCCCGTCTCCTGCCGCCAGGCTTCCCACCGGAGGGATGTTCCCCCTGCCGTCGGTGGGGTTGAGGGACCTCCCCTCCGCATCCAGATACCGCACATACATGCCGATGCCCTCGCCGGTGATGTGCCTGGCCTTGCCGCGCAGGACGTAGCCCGCCGCGCCCCGGACCGGTACTCTCGCGCTGGTGATGTTGGAGCCCAGCTTGTCGCTGTCATCGGCGATCTTCAGCGAGCAGCGGCCGGTGGCGGCCATCTCGTCTGAGATCTCACCCATGGCGTTGTGGGGCAGCAGCCAGCCGAATGAGCCGTACTCGAAGCCTCCGTTGCGCAGGAGACCGGCCTCACCGGCGGCCAGGTCCGTGGGCGCCATGCTCAGCGTAACGGTCGCGGCGGCGACCGGCTCATCCAGCTTGATGCCGAGGCGGATGGGGTGTACGGCGGCCTCCTCCTCGATCTTGTCCGCCACGATGCTGAAAGGACCGCCCTCCACCGCGATGCTGACCTGCACCGCCTGGTCCACGTCGTAGACCACCAGCGAGCCGTCCTGGAGCCGCTGCCAGTCGCCCTTGGTGAGGATCGCCGTCTCGAAGCTCTGGGGGGTGTCGAAGGCCACGCGGTCGGTCACGGTGAGAGAGCCTTCGCCCCGCCGGGAGTAGACGAACTCGCGCTCCAGCCTCTTTAGCCCCTCCACCTCGTACGCCGCGCTGAGGTCGAGACGCAGGATGTCGGTCGTATCGGTGAAATCGGCGGCGAGGACCTCCGCCCGGCGGTCCCTGCCCGTCCTCTGGAGCTGTCCGCCGACCACGGGCACCGGGTGGCCGTAGGAGTTGAGCAGCTTGCTCTCGTAGCGCTTATCGCTGAAGGTACGGGCGGTGTAGACCTCGGCGCCGGGGTCCAGAAGCACCGGGCGGTTCTCGACGACGACCACGTAGGAGCCCACGTCATTGTGGTTGTGATGCTCGGCGTTGTGGCCGCCCTTGAGGGCCACGCCGAGGCGGCACGCGCTATCTCGCTGTGGTCGCCCGATGAGGATGCCTGCGTCGGCAAACCAGGTGCGGATCGGGGCCCCGGCTTCAGTGGCCGACACCGGCTCTCGCTCGGAGGCGCCGTTGGGGAACGAGAACAGCATCTTGTCAAAGAGGCTGCCCCCGGCCGAACCGGGCTCCATTTCATTGTACTGTGGCAGCCCCAGGCCCAGGTAGCGGTTGACAAAGTACATGGTGTCGGTCGCCGGGCCCGCATTGACGCCGCAGTCGGCGAAAGCGGGCGACACTCCACCGATGATCTGAATGTCGGCACCGAACCGAGCCGGCGCCTTCGCCGCGGGCAAGGAGAGCAGGTCCACCCCTCCGGACGTGGCCTGGCGCACCGTCTCGGCCAGCAGTACGTAGTGCCCGAAGCCGTAGTTCCAGTACCCCAGACCCTCGGAGCAGTAACCGTCGGGGGTGAAGCCCTTGAGGAAGTTGGCGGAATAGACCTCGGCGGCGGCGACAATCTGTGCCCGCTCGTCGCGATCCGCTAGCTGGCACAGCGCCGCGCCCGTCACGCCTGCCAGGCACACCGCGTTCCAGTTGTTCGTGGTCTTCAGCCACCAGTTCACCCCCCGCGCTCCGGTGATCATGTCCCTGTAGGGAGTGAGGACGAAGCGGTCCACGCCTTCGCGGAGCGTCTCGCGCGTCTCGGCCGGCAGGCTCTGCCCCAGGAGATAGTCGGCGGTGGCCAGGTTCCACGCCAGCGCTGAGGAGGCCAGGTCGATGTCGATGCTCTCGCCGTTGAAGTTGGTGAGGTTGCCATCGTGGGCGGGCATGACCCAGGTGCGCTCGGCGCACAGCACGTCCACGATCTCGCAGATCGCCGGGATGAACCGGCCCTCGTTCTGCACACACTCGGCGAGGACCAGGGGTGTCAGTCGCCCGCGCCTTTGCCCCGAGACCCGCTGCCAGTTGGTGCGGTTGCCGGTGCTTTTGAACTCCAGAAACAGCTCGTCCGGCTGCTCGGGAATGGGAGCCGAGAGCAACTCCTCGGCGCGCCTGACCTGGGCCTGGAAGGCCTCCAGCGCTCCCAGACGCTCCCAGGCCTCTCGGTCGCCGATCGGGCGCCCGAGGCCCGCGGGCTCGGCGGGGAGCATCCCGGCAATGTCCGCGATGCGGGCCGGGTCCAGCTCATCGGCGGCCTCGAGGGGCAGGGTCGCCAGGGCTGCGAGCATGGCGGTGAGTGCCAGAAGGAGCATGGTGTTCATGTCCGGGTCCTCCATGGTGGGTGATGGGTTCTACCGGCGGGCCAACGGCCGTGACCGGCCGCGGCCCGATGATCGAGAGCGCCGTCGCCGTCTGCCTGCAAGCGGCCACGCATGGCCAGCACCGGTGTGACCGATGGGAGCAGACCGCCCGGAGCAGGGGAATCGCCACAGCCGCTTCAGACGGCCCGGGCACAGGCGGAAGGGCCCCGATCACCGGTTGGGGCGAACCCGCCCGCCTCGACAGCAGATGCCCCGGCAACGCAGTCGATTGGCAGCGCACGAAGGACTCCACGCCGGCGATGGATCGGAGGCTATCCACGGCCACGGGCTCCGGACGGTCGGCGGCCTCCCCGAGCGCGCAGGCAGATGTCAGTTCCCACCCCAGCGCCAGAGTCCTCCAGGGAGGCGGGCCCGCTGCTTCTCTCCACGGCAGGCTCTCACCGGCCCCCGCCCCGCGCCTCACCGCCCGTAACGTAGGGTCACCTTCGTCACCCGCGGGGTGTCGGTGCCTCCCGGCGCCCCCAGGGCCAGGCGGTACTGGACCCAGCGGCCCCTGCCTTGCGCTTTGTCCACGTCTTCCCATTCCGCCTCGTCCAGCCTTTCGGGCCGCGACGCGGAGCGCACCTGGGCCCTCACCCAGCAGCCCCCGGGCACCTCGGCCTCCCAATCCACTCCCAGCACCCGCGAGCCCGCGGGGAGCCGTAACGCCTCGGAGATGTAGAATTCCTCCGCCCCCTGGTCGGCCTGGTTGGCAAAGCCCGTGCGTACCATGCCGTGCGGGCCGTTGGTGGGCAGGTGCGTCACCCGCCGGTCGCCGAACCCCTCGGGCCCGTTCCACCACACCGCCGAGTATCCCACATGGTCATTGCCAACCTTGTGGTACGCCACGGCCAGGTCCACCCAGCCATCGCCGTTGAAATCCACCGGGGCGGCGCCGGAAGCCGAGTGCATGAACAGCCGCTGGCGTCTGTCCTCCGAGAACCCCTGCGCGGAGCCGAAGTAGAGGTATGAGTGGATGTCCCGCACTCGACCGTCATGGTAGTTGCAGACGAACAGGTCGGCGTGGCCGTCCTTGTTGAAGTCCGCCACGGCCAGGGCATTGACGGCATTGGCCGGAAGCTGCGAGCGCCGGTCCTCCCGCAGGCCCTCGGGACCGTTCCAGTAGACGTAAACGAAACTGTCGTGCGGCCCCTCTCGCGAGGGCTCGTGTCCGCCCACGATCAGCTCGAGGTAACCGTTGCCGTCCAGGTCCGCCGCCTGGGCGCACGAGGCGTGCCAGACCGGCAGCATCCGGCGACGGCTCAGGTCGAACCCCTCCTGCCCACCCCAGAGGATGAAGCTACGGTCGAAGGCGATCTGGGGGACGAACAGGTCCAGCCAACCGTCGGCGTTCCAGTCGGCCAGGTAGATCCAGCGCGTCTGGTTGTACGAGACCCCGTCGATCTCCATCACGATGCGCTGGGGCCTGTCGCGGTCGAAGCCCTCCGGGCCGCCGTGGAAGATGAGCAGCTCATTGTTGGAAAAGCCCCCGAACAGTAGGTCCAGGTAGCCGTCGCGGTTCACATCGGCGCAGCACACGCCGTGGGCCCGGGTGGTGGGGAAGGCGTATTCGGTTTCGTACGGATAGCCCTCGGGCCCGGCGGTGTACAGCAGCGACCCGGGGTCGAGCTGCACCGCATTCTCCGAGCAGTTGGCCAGCAGGATACTCGGCGTGCCGGTATCGGCAAGATCGCAGCACACGGCGTCCACGGCATCCCGGGCCTGAAGCAGGAAACGGTCTTCAGCGCTGAAGCTCCCGCCCCTATTGGCATACACCGCCACGTCCACATCGCCCTGAGCGTTGCGGGCCCGGTGGTTGACCAAGATCACCTGCGCTCCGGGGCCCTCCTGCGTCCGCGAGATGAACACCCGGCGGGCGTCGTGGCTCTCCAGCTCCACCGGCGGGCCCTGCACCCCCTCCGGCCCGCCGCGGTAGACCGGGGAGTGGAAAGTGAACTCCTCCGGGAGGCGGTCCTGACACAGGGCGAGGTCGCCGTAGCCGTCGGCGTCCAGATCGCCGATGGCCACATCGCAGGCATTGACGGAGGGCAAGAGCACCGCGCGCTCGGGAGCAAACCCCGCCTCATCGGCCAGGTAGAGCCGGGAGTGCTGGGTCTGGCCCGTCTGGTGCCGGGAGGCGAAGGCCAGATCGGTGAGGCCGTCGCCGTTCACATCGCCGGCGGCCACGGCCAGCGCCTCGGGGCACGGGATCACCAGGGGCTCGCCGAACCTCCGGTCCGGCGTGACCGGCACCAGCCTCACCGACCGCGGCCCGGGAGCGAACACATGGGGCCTGCCGCCCAGCTCCACCACTCCCGCAATGGCCCGGGTCGGCTGCACGTACTCCACCCCCGCTCCCTCCCCCTCGTCCTCAGCAGGCTCCAGCTCCGCCGCGGCGGCCAGTTCGGATAGGCGTGTCGGGGCCAACCCTTCCGGGTCTCCCCAGTACACCGTCACCTTGCCCTTTGCGTCCAGGCAGAGCAGGTCCGCGCAGCCATCGGCGTCCAGGTCGGCTGCGGCGAACTGCCCCGTCGGGCCCTGCAGCTCCACGGAACGCTTGGGCTCCAGACCCACCTCGGACTGGTAGAAGACCCGCGCCTTGCCGGCGCTGAGCAAGACCACGTCACCACGCCCGTCGCCGTTGAAGTCCCCCGCGGCGCAGGCCGTGCTGCGCGGGGCGGGAAGCTGCAGCCGATACCGCTCGCAGTAGCCCTCCTCCGTGCCGAAGTAGACGAAGGCGTTCAGGTCGCTGCGGCTGCCGTTGTAGTCCATGCCCAGCACAAGATCTGGCCACGGATCACCGTTGAGGTCGGCCACGGTCCCGGTGAGGGAGCCGTCCGAAGGCAGGAGGGTGACCGAGGGGTTGCCAAACAGATCGCTGTGGACGCCCACCGGCGGCCGCTCCCAGTGGTTCTGGCTATTGCAGACGAGCAGGTCGGGCAGGCCGTCGCCGGTGAGATCGGAATGATGGATGCGCTGTAGCACCCCGGCGGCGGAGACATACAGATTCTGGCCGGCATTGCCCAGAGTGCCTCGGGAAAAGCCTTCCAGGCCCTCGGTGACGAAATGGCCGGAAGACTGGGCGAGGCAGGAAGCGGGGATGAGTACGATGAGTACCGAGACGAGACCGATGGTGCGTTTTGGCAAGGTGTTGTCAACTCCTGCGATTCGCTGTGTTGGGGCGTCTTGCATCTGCCGTCGGGCCGCGGGGTGTGC
>CAZXDD010000425.1:0-6989 GCA_964639415.1 uncultured Armatimonadia bacterium | reverse complement strand
CGTGGAACTCCGTGCTCTCCGTGTCTCCGTGGTGAGACGTTGACGTTCTCCGTCGTTCTCATCCTCCATTCCCCCGACCGAAGGAGAAGCCCTCCACAGCGGTGAATAACCCGTCAGTCCGCGGGGCACGCCTCGCGCGCAGCTCCGCCTGCCGTCTTGCTCCGGGAGGTCCGCGACATGGATGTTGCAGCGTTCAGCCGCAAGGTCATCGAGAATGTCGAGACAGTCATCGTCGGCAAGCGCGATGGCGTCAGGCTTGCACTGGCCTGCCTGCTTTGCGAGGGTCACGTGCTCCTGGAGGACGTGCCCGGGGTGGCCAAGACGATGCTGGCAAGGTCGCTGGCCAGGAGCCTCGGTTGCACCTTCGCCAGGGTGCAGTGCACCCCGGACCTGCTGCCCTCCGATGTGACGGGCACTTCCGTATTCAACCAAAAGACCCTGGAGTTCGAGTTCCGGCAGGGCCCGGTGTTCCACCAGATCCTCCTGGCCGACGAGATCAACCGCGCCACTCCCCGGGCCCAGTCGGCCCTGCTGGAGTGCATGGCCGAGCGGCAGGTCACCGCGGACGGACAAACCTACGAGCTCGCCAGGCCCTTCATGGTGCTGGCGACCCAGAACCCCATCGAGCATGAGGGGACCTTCCCTCTGCCCGAGGCCCAGCTCGACCGCTTCCTGATGCGCATGAGTCTGGGCTACCCCTCGTTTTCCGACGAGAACACGATGCTCGAGCGCCTGCGGCTGACGCATCCCATCGACGAGCTGGAGCAGGTGGTCGGGGTGGAGGACCTCATCGAGGCACAGGCCACGGTGCGCGAGGTGTTCGTGCACGAGAAGGTGCGGGAGTACATCGTGCGCCTGGTCCACGCCACGCGGCACACCACCGAGCTGGCGATGGGGGCAAGCCCCCGGGCCTCGGCGGCGCTGTACCGCTCGGCCCAGGCCATTGCCGCGCTGGAGGGCCGCAACTATGCGGCCCCGGACGATGTGAAGTATGTGGTCAAGAGCGTGCTTTGCCACCGCGTGATCATGGCTCCGGAGGCCCGGCTGCAGGGGCGGGACTCCTCGCAGATCGTGGATGCGCTCATCGAGCAGGTCCCGGCGCCTGTGGAGAAGGGTCGGCGCTGATGAAGCTGCGGCGCAAGCTATCGGTGGCCGCGGCGGCGGTGTTCCTCATCGTCGCCGTGGTCTTCAAGGTGGGCTTCTTCGCCTACGCCTTCTACGCCATGGTGCTGGTGGCGCTGGTGGCCTACGCCATGACCCACCTGAGCCTGGACGGCCTGCAGACCGATCGCCACCTCACCACCCGCCAGGCGCAACTGGGGGAGGAGGCCGTCGTCACCGTCGGAGTGCGCAACACCCGGCCACTGCCCCTGCCGTGGGTGGTGATGGAAGACCTCCTCAGCCCCGGGCTGCCCGTGCTGGAGGGCGCCAGCTCCCGAGCCATGGTGATGAGGGGCAACGGGGCAACGACCCTGCGCTACCGTGTACGCTGCGACAAGCGTGGGTATCATCGTGTGGGCCCGGTGCTGTTTGAGAGCGGCGATTACTTCGGCCTCACCCGGCGCTTCATGAGCCACGCCAATGCACAGTTCATCACCGTCTACCCGCGGGTGGCGCCGATCGACAAGTATTCCGTGCCCACCCACCGCCCCCTGGGCGAGACCACGGTACGGATGCGCATCTTCGAGGACCCCACTAGAATCGCCGGAGTGCGCGAGTACCGCCACGGCGATCCGCTGCGCCGGGTGCACTGGAAGGCCAGTGCCCGGACCGGCCGCCTGCACGCCAAGATCTACGACCCGTCCTCGCTGCTGGGCGCCAACATCCTCCTGGATTTCCACGACAAGGCCTGGGAGGGTGAGCGCAAGGAGGAGCGGTCGGAGTTCGCCGTGACCGTGGCCGCTTCCCTGGCCTCACACCTGGCGGCCCGCGGCGTGGACCTGGGCCTGGTGAGCAACGGCGTGGACGCGGCGGACGTCATGCAGACCGCACCGATCTCGGTGGAGGCCAACAGCCGCGACGAGGCCCGGCGGCTGGTGGAGCTGCGCAAGGAGACCTCCCGCCTGCGCCCCGTGGAGGTGCCGGTGCGCCGCGGCAACGAGAGTCTGACCCTGGTCATGGAGTCCTTGGCCCGTCTGGACTTCGGCCACGGGCTGGCGCTGGCGGACATGGTCTCGCAGGAGTACAGCAAGTGGCCCCGGGAGCAGACGGCCGTCTTCATCATCCCCGCCATGTCAAACGAGCTGTTCCGTCAGATTTCGCGGCTCAAAACCAACGGGTTCAGTGTTCTAGTACTGCTGATAGACCAAAGAAACCAGGCTCCGGCGGTGATGAGCGCTCTGGCCAGCATCCATGTGCCCGTGCTGCATCTGGCCGGCGATAGCGACCTGCACAATATCGTGGTCTAGAGGTGTGGCGAGAAGCCCGCCTTCGCCGAGAGTGTCATTCTGAGAGCGTTCGCTTCCGGTAAGAGCAGCTCGAGGAATCTACCGGGATATCGCGAGATCCTTCGCGTAAGTGTCGCAAGTCCGGGCTTGCGAAACCGGCGCTCCAGGATGACACAGGCCGTGGGCGGCGCCGATGCGCGGGGATGACATGGGGCGCTGGAGGCAGCGTCGGCTCCCGGCGCCATCGACGACCGGGGGCCTGCTCGCAGGCGCTGGGGTCACCACATCGGACTGCCGCTGCTTTGGGATGGCGGGGCCGCCGTATGAGGAGATCAGGACGAGACAATGCGTAGCTATTACTACAGCCTGCTGGGTCCGGACACCGTCCGCAATATCGCGCGCGTCGGGCTTTGCCTGCTGTGCGCGGCCGTGGGCATTGCCCTGCTGCTGCGTCAGTAGTCCCCGCGACGCTGCGGCCGGTCACCCCCTTCCGGCCCCCGCCCCGCCGCCGGACACAGACTGCGGGCAGGAACTCTTCATCGGGTGCCACGCATGAGCAAGGACGATGGTCCCATCGACTTCGGCCCGCCGCAGGAGGGCTCCGGCGGCGTGGAGTTCGGCCCCTCGGACTCTCCGGCGCGGCCCGGCGCTGTCGATTTCGCCGAGGTCGCCGGCCCCGTGTTTGATGACCAGACCCCGAAGACCCCGGACGCTGAGCCCGTGGAGGGCGAGGCTCCCGTTCGCCCCCTGGAGACGAGACCCCGCCGGCCCGAGGTCATGCCGATCCGTTCCGACGAGGTGCTCGACACCGGCCCGGTGCTGTTCGACTGGCTCACCGAGGTCGCCATTCCCCTGGGGATCTTCGGGCTCCTGGGCTGCTTCTTGTACTACCTCATCGACCTGCGTGCGGCGCTGGGCGGGGAGTTCTCGGCCGGCCTGCGCTGGGTGTGCTTCTGGTTCCTGCTGGCCGCGATCCTCATCACCCGCATCCGCACCAAGTACGGCAATGCCGCCGTGGCGCTCCCGTACATCATCGCTCTGGCTCTGGCGACCGCCATCTTCGTGGGCCACTTCACCTTCGCCGCCGGCGCCATCGCCGGAGCCGTCACCTCGTGGGGTTCCATCGCCTCCTTGCTGTTCAACTACTCGCTGGTAGGGCTGCTGTGGTGGGCGGCGCACCGCGTCACTCGAGACTGCACGCTGGAGGAAAACGTGCAGTTCGCCACCGGGCAGGGGTTCCTGTCCGGGACGACGGGCAGGCGTGGGAAGAAGGGGCAGGCCGCCAGTCATCCGGGGCGCATCATCCTTTACGTCACGGCGGCGGCGGTGCTGACCTTCGGTCTGGGGCATCGGGCTCTGGGCGACCAGGGCCGCTACGCCACCAATGCCTTCTGGTGCATGGGCGGGTACGTGTTCTTCGCCCTGTTTCTGCTGGCGGCCACCAATCTGTCGGCCATCCGCATGGACGTCCGGAAGCGCCGGATCGGCCTCTCCCGGCGGCTGACGCCCTCCTGGGTCGGCTCCACTCTGGCCCTGGCGCTGCTGATCGTGACGGCGGCGGCCTTCATCCCGCGCCCCAGCGGGGCCGAAGGCAAGCCGCTTGAGTTCTGGCGGCGTGCCGCCTGGCAAAAGGACTGGAGCGGCGGCTGGCAGCGCGGGCCCGCCGGCGGCACCCGCAACCCACCCTCGGACAGAACCACCGCCCCCGGACGCGACCCCGACACGCAGGGCGAGGGGCTCCCGACCGAGGACGGCACCGAGGGCAGCGCCGGTACCTCCGGCCGACAGGGCTCCGGAGACGAGGCCGGGGGCGGAGGCGGCGGGGCGGCCGGCCAGGCGGGCTCCGGCGGAGGCGGCGGCAGTGGCGAGCAGGGCGAGAGCGGCCAGGGGGGCGGCGCCGGCAGCACGGGCGCCTCGGAGGGAAAGTCGCAATCCCAGGTCTCCGGCCAGGCCCCCAAGTTCTCCTGGTGGTGGCTCTTGCTGCTCCTGCTTCTGCTCCTGCTGCTGGCCTATCTGATCTACCGCTACCGCAAGCAGATCGCCGCCTTCTTCCGCGCCGTGTGGGCACGGTGTCAGGCGGCGTGGGCCGCGGTGCTGGCGTTCTTTGACCGCCTCAAGCGCCTCCTGGGCCTGGGGCCCCGCGAGGAAGACGAGTTTGCCGATCTGCCCGACGACCCCTTCGCCGACCTGTGGGAACGCCGCGACCTGGGTGCGGGGATGACCCCGGCCCAGATCGTGCGCCATGTCTACCGCGCCTTCCTGGGCTACTGCTCCCTGCGGGGCGTGCCCCGCCCCAGCCACCTCACGGAGTTTGAGTTCCTCCGCACACTGCCCTCGCGCATCGGCGTCGAGCCCGAGGACCAACAGAGCCTGACCAACGTCTACGTCTTCGCCACCTACAGCCCCAATCAGGTGGGGATGGAGATGGTCGATCAGGTCCACGGCATCTGGGGCCGCCTGCGTCCGGCCATCGACGAGGCTCTGGCGATGCGGGACAAGAAGAGCGCCTAGCGAGGAAACCGAAGACCCCGCCTTCGCCGGGAATGTCATTCTGAGAGCGTTCGCTCCCGCAGGGAGCAGCTCGAATGATCTCCGGGCATCCAGAGAGATCCTTCGCTATCTCGCTGCGCGAGATGGACGCTCAGGATGACATCTCAACGTCAGGCCCAAGGTCGAGGTAGCCCGGCAAGCTTGACGCCCGCGCCTGCGGCGGTGAAGCGTCAGTCGTCTGTCGCCCCGAACTCAATCCCCTCCGGCGTGGCCCGCAGGTATTGGGCCCGGATGGACGAGCCCGCCCCCTCCTCGTAATACACGATCAGCACCCTCCCGTCCGGCAGTTGCGCCATGCTGGTATAGGCCCCGATGGTGTCATCCACGTGCACCGTATCGCTCCAGGTCTCCCCGTCGTCGAGGCTGTAGTGCAGGGCCGTATTGGGCAGGCGGTGGCCGACCAGCAGGATCCCCTGGGCGGTGCGCAGCAGGTTCGGGGCGTGGCCGCGGAAGCCGACCTCCTGCGCCTTGCTCCATGTCTTGCCCCCGTCTTCCGAGACCGACTTGTGCATGTTGTTCCCGTCGCGGTTGGCCCGCATCAAACACAGCAGGCGGCCGTCGGGGAGCACAACGATATCGGGCTCGTCATTGTCGTCGTTGTCCGGGTCCACCACATTGGGCCCGCCCCACGTCTTGCCCCCATCGGCGGAGAGGATCGTGTACGAGACGTTCCGCAAGGGCTCGGGGTACTCGTGGTAGATGGGCAGGACCAAGGTCCCGTCGGCAAGCTCGCGGATCGGGCTGGAACAGCCCCAGTAGCCGTTGGCGGTGGAAGGGATCAGCTCCGGCTCGCTCCAGGTCTGGCCGTTGTCCTCCGAGCGTGTGAGCCAGATCTCCTTGTAGCCCACCGTGTTGCCAGGGCGTACCGAGGGGCCACCGTGATAGTAGGTGAACCAGTTGACGATGATCGTCCCGTCGCTCAGTTGGCAGATCGAGGGGTCCCGGTCGTCCCAGGGGGTGTCGGCGACGACCTGGGCCGGGCTCCAGCTCTTGCCGTCATCTGCCGAGCGCACCATGCAGACCCGGGCCCCGTTGGGCAGGGCCTCGGTGGGGTGTGACACGTGACCATAGCCGGCATAGAACACGCACAGCAGCTCGCCGTTTTGCAGGCGCACGAGGTCGGGGAAGGCCTCGTAACCGCCGGCGCCGGCGTCCTCACAGATCACCTGATACTTGCGGGTCAACCGGATCATCTCCCAATCGGTAGGCAGTACGGCACTTTGGCCCTTGAGGGCGAAATCGCGGAACTGAACGCAGCCCTGACCGGCGCGTAGGCCCACCTTCCCCGCCGGGTACGTGTCATCCTGCAACTCCACCACCTGCCGGCCGTCCAGGCTCACCGTGATGCGTGGCCCCTGACACTCGACGGTAGCCAGGTGCCATTCGTCCCGCGAGATCTGCACGGGCACCCGGGCCTGCGGGCGCTCGCTGCCGGCCCCGCCGCCTTTGGCAAGCTGCAGCAGGAGCTGGTTGCTTTTGGAGTCGAAGTGGGCCCAATACTCCTTGCCCGCCGAGGCGGAGCGGAACACGATCCCGGCCGCCTGTACTCCGGCGCCCTCGGTGGTGGGAATACGAAAGCGCACCGACAGCTCGAAATCGCCCACTACCGGCTCGGCAAGGTAGCTCACGGTGCCGTAGGGCCGAGGGTCGGTCTGAACGTAGCCGCCCTCCCGCATGACCCACGTGTCGGTCTGGGGCAGCCAGGCGGGCCCGCCGTCGGCACCGGCCTCGTACGCGGAGAAATCATCCGTGACCTCGACGGGCGCGGCAAGGAGGGGAAAGACGGTGCAGAGACCCAGCAGGAGGCAGTCGAAAAGACAAAGCATGTTTGGTTTCATCAACGGCTCCCGACGGTGGGCGCTCCAGAGGTCTGTACGCCCACAGGATTTCGCATTGCCACGTGGTCTGCCGTTGCTGTTCGTCGCTGCAGGTGGCGCCTCCTGCACTTTGCCATGGCCGCGGGGCGTTCGCCTTCACACAGGGTCGCGCTCTTCGAGCTCACATTATGCAGGTTCCGGGCAGGCGCCGATTCACGTCACCTCACCCCCCCAG
>CAZXDD010000424.1:0-7020 GCA_964639415.1 uncultured Armatimonadia bacterium | reverse complement strand
TTGATGAAGGACGTGGAGAGACCGCGTCGGCTGGCGACGAAGTCCAATAGCCACTCTACGGCTTGCTCCTGGTCACGGATCAGGGCGACCACGGCCTCTGCCGGCTTGTCGGTGGCGCCGTGCGGGATGTAGCTCGCGGAGATGCCCTGCTCGATGAGCACCTGCGTTACCCCGCGGTCGATGTCGTAGAGGCGCTCGATCACGCCGGTCTCGATGGCCCATTCGCGCCGGAGTCGTGCGGTGAACTCCTCCAGCGCCCGGGCATCGACCAACTGCTGTCTCTGCTCCTCCCACACAGCGGCCAGCGCCGCGAGTTCAGGGCCGGCAAGCAAGCCCCACCCGTCCGGCAGGTCCTCTATCGGGTGCCACTCGTAGCCGATTGCCGGCTCGGACATGCCAGATGCTCCTCCATCCATGCTGGGTCGCATCGTCAGTTCGCCGCCTCGGCCTTGCCGCCCTGCTCGCGCCAAAACGGCCGCGGGTCTCCCCGCGGCCGTTGCTGTTTGCGCCCTGCTTCGCCGGCTCCCGGCAACCCCGGGTCACTCCTGATCGGGTTGCTCATCGAGTTCGAGCTTTGTCTGAACGGGCCAGTCGGGCTCTCGGATGCGCAGTCCTACTTCCTCGAGTTGGCCGCTCTTCGCTATCAAGCCGCGCTTCTTGGTCTTGCCATCCATGGTATGCATCACCTCGGCGCCGAGGTCGATGGCGGTGGCAACATGGATGGCGTCCGCCGGCTTGATGCCGTGTTCGCGACCGAGGCGACGTGCCCGCGACGCCAACGGCGGATCGAGTACCCGCACGACGATGTAGTCCTGCCGGAACATCTCGTCAACCATTGCCTCATCGGCCTCGCTGCCGGCGCCCCTCACCTCTGCGAGCGTCAGGGCCGAGGTCACGATGACGAGGCTCCCCGCGCGAGCCTCGTCCAGTATCGCCTCCAGGGTGGTTCGGAGCTCCGGCGTCTGCTGAATCACGTGGATGAACACGCACGAGTCCCAGTAGATGCGTCTCCTAGTCCTCGTCATCACGCAAAGCCTCGATGTAGTCCGCCGGGTCCACCCCGTGGGTTATGTCGATCGGCGGCACGCGGAAGAACTCCGCTCCTCGCCGGCTGTCGCTCAGCACGTCAACGCGCTCTACCCGCAGGCTGATCGCTTGCCCCTCTGGATCGAACTTCGCCAGCCCCGTCACGCTCACACGATCGAACAGAGCCTGTTTGACTGTGTCGCGGTGCTGGTCGCCGAAAGTGCACGGGGTCCTGTGGCCGGTGAGCGTATCGTAGATGTAGAAACGCTGCTCACCATGGGCGTTCACGGCCTCGAGCAAGCCCTCAACAGTGCCGAAAGCCTCGTAGGGCCTGGTGAGCCGGTCCACGTGCGCTGCGATCCGCTGGGTCGGGCGCGCGACCAGATCGCCCGTCGCAAGAGCGATGGCCGCAATGCCGTCGCCCAGAGCGGATACCATGTCCTTGGCTGCGTGGAGCATCTTGCTGTCGAAATGTGGGGGCATTACGGCCCGAACGTCGACCAGGCTCAGCCCGTTGACGACCTCGCGAAACACCCGTGGACCCCGGTCGCCTCCCCTCCCGCTCACTTCGGTCACTTCCAGCAGCATCGGGCTGTTGAGCGCTGCGTCGCTCACATGCCAGTCCGCAGGTCCCACGTCAGCGCTCCGCGTTGCTGCATCCAGCCTGCCCAGCAGCACCCGCGTGCTGTCCATCACACGCAAGAGCCCGCTCAGCGGGACGGTCCGGTCCTTCCCTGTGAGCTGTACCGTCAGGTTGTCGTTCCCCATAGTAGTTCATCACCGATCCGCTTCGTGCGGGAAGCCGGCAAGCCATCGAGGGGCGCCATGCGAGCCACCAACCCTGGTGATGGCCCCAGCGCACGGGCCCTTCCCTTCTGGGCCCGATGCGTCGCCCCTGGGCGTCCGCCCAGTTGTGCCGGGATCTCCCGCATACCCCACGGCTGTTCTTCTGCTTGGCGCCCGGAAGTCCTTCCCGTCCGTTCGAAGCCATCTCGCCGCCTCGGCCTTGCCGCCCTGCTCGCGCCCAGACGGCCGCGGGTCTCCCCGCGGCCGTCCGTGTCTCCTACCCCGGTGGGCGCCGCTACTTGACCTCGATCTTGGAGCCCTTCTCCTCCTCCTCCACCTTCGGCGCCCGGATCGTCAGCACCCCGTCGGTGAAGTTGGCCTGAATCTGCTCCTGCTTCACTGTGGTCGGCAGCGGGATCACCCGCCCGAACCGCCCATACCGCATCTCGCGCCGGTGGTACCCCTCCTCCTCGACCTGCTCCTCCTTCCGGATCTCCCCCTTGAGGACAATACGGTCCTCCTGGAGCGTCAGGTCGATGTCCTCCTTCTTCACCCCGGGAAGCTCCGCCTTGACGACGAGTTCCGTGTCCGTCTCGTACACGTCGATCGAGGGGCCGAAGTCCAGGTCATCGGACTCGAAGGCCCTCATGATCGGGCTGCGAAGATACCGGTCGAACAGCCTGTCCATCTCGTCGAATGCCGTCGGCAGCGTGTGTGGTCTGCGCCAGCGTACGAGTGACATGTTTCCTACCTCCTCAATGCGCTGCTGGGATCACCCAGTCTGACAGTAATCATGTAGAACATTGAGCCCAATGCTATAAACGCATTCGCTGTGGGTTTGGTTTCAGCCGACCCTGGCCCTGCGCAGCCGCAGGGAGTTGCTCACTACCGACACGGACGAGGCCGCCATCGCGCCCGCCGCCACCATCGGACTGAGCACTCCCAGCGCCGCCAGTGGGATCGCGGCCACATTGTAGAAGAACGCCCAGAACAGGTTCTGGCGGATGCGTGAGAGTGTCAGTCGGGCGAGGCGCACCGCCCGCAGCACTCCCGGCAGTTCGCCGCCGACCACCGTCACCTGCCCCGTGCGCATGGCCACATCCGTGCCGGTGCCCAGAGCGATTCCCACATCGGCCCTGGCCAGCGCCGGGGCGTCGTTGATCCCGTCGCCCACCATGGCCACGGTATGCCCCTCCGCCTGCAGCCGGGCGATGGCGTCCGCCTTGCCCTCCGGCCGCACCCCGGCCAGCACGATGTCGATTCCCGCCTCTCCGGCGATGGCCTGAGCCGTGACCTCGTTGTCCCCGGTGAGCATGACCAGCCCCAAGCCCTCGGCCTGCAGACCCGCCATCACCCGGCGCGCCCCGCTCTTCAATGTATCGCGCAGGCCCACCAGTCCGATGCCCGTGCCGTCCCTGGCCACGACGGAGACCGTCTTGCCTTCCTGCTCCAGCCGTTCCCGCACCTGATCCAGCCGGGACAGGTCGATGCCCCGCTCCCGAGCCAGGCTCGCACTCCCCACCAGTAGCTCCGCCCCGTCCAGCCGACATTCCACCCCCCGCCCGGCCAGCGCCCGGAAGTCCGTCACCGTCGCCACTTGACCCTCATGCGCCTCCACGATGGCCCGGGCGAGTGGGTGCTCCGAGGGGGTCTCGGCGGCCGCCGCGGTGGCCAGCACATCGCCCTCATCCTCCCCCTCGGCGGCGATGACATCCGTCACTTCCGGCCGCCCCACAGTGAGAGTGCCCGTCTTGTCAAGCACGATCGTATCCACACGCCCCAACACCTCCAGCGCCGCCGCATCGCGGATCAGCACTCCGTTGCGCGCTCCCAGACCGGTGCCCACCATGACGGCCGTGGGGGTGGCGAGCCCCAGGGCGCAGGGGCAGGCGATGAGCAGGACCGCTGTGGCGTTCACCAGCGCCCGGCTCCACGGCGCCTCGGCCCCGCCCAGCAGCCCCCACAGCAAGAAGGTCAGCACCGCCAGCACGACGATGCTCGGGACGAACACCGCCGAGACGGCATCGGCCATGCGCTGGATCCGGGGCCTGGAGCCCTGGGCCTGCTTGACGGTCTCCACGATCTGACGCAACACCGTGGCCTGCCCCACGGCGGTGGCCCGTACCGTCAGCGTGCCCTCACGGTTCACCGATCCGCCCACCACAGCGTCGCCGACCTGCTTGCTCACCGGGACGCTCTCGCCGGAGATCATGGACTCATCCACCGCCGAGGCCCCAACCACCACCTCGCCGTCCGTGGCGACCTGCTCCCCCGGCCGGACGATGAACTCGTCGCCGACGACGATCTGGGCGGCATCCAGCTCCACCTCCTCCCCGTCGCGAAGGATGCGGGCACGCTTCGGTGCCAGGTCGAGCAGAGCCAGCAGCGCCGCCGAGGTCTGGCCCCGGGCGCGCAGCTCCAGGAAGCGTCCCAGGGTGACGAGGGTCAGGATCATCGCCGCCGTATCGAAGTACAGCGCCGCCTCTGAGCCCACCAGCGTCATGACCACGCTGTAGACATAAGCGGTCGTGGAGCCCAGGGCGATGAGCACGTCCATGTTGCTCGTCAGGCGCCGCAGCGCGGCGAACGAGTTGACGTAGAACTGCCGGCCCAGAGCCACCTGCACCACCGTAGCCAGGGCCAGGAGCACATACTCCCGCCCGGCAAATGAGGTGAACATGCTCAGAGAGAAGATCAGCGCCGACAGCACTGCACCCAGGATGAACAGCCGGCGTTGCGCGGCGATGGCGCGTGTGCGCCGGAGCTCATCTTGCTGCTCATCCACCTCCGCCTCGTCCGTCGCACCGTAGCCGGCCTGCTTGACCACGGCGATCAGCTTACCCACCGATGTCTCGGCCCGGTCGAAGGACACCGTCGCCGTCTCAGCGGCGAAGTTCACCGTCGCACTCTGCACCCCCGGCGCCTCTCGCAGCGCCCGCTCCACGTTCTGGGCGCAGGCGGCGCAGTGCATCCCATCAAGCTTCAAGGTGGCGCTCTTCATGGTTCTCGCCCCCCGAGTTGAGAATTAGAGTGTTATAACTCACAGCCCATTATACCCACCAATTCGGGGCCTGCAACCGCTCGCGCCGCACAAGGCGCCCGGAGCGGGGCCGGCGACCGTCCGGTGCCGCAGCAGTCGGCGGAGACGTACTCCTGCCGGAGCCAGGCGCGGGCTGCGAGCCGCCGCCGCATCAAGCTCGGTGAAAGATGGCTTCTGGATAGCAACGAGAGCGGCTCAATGCTGTCTACACCGTACTAGGGGCCGTTTGGACGACAGGGCTCTCGGCGGTGCGCGGCTATCTGCGACGGCGGCCGCTTCACCGCACCGGCCCGGCGGGCATCGGCCTCCTCATCTGCCGGGTGTGGGCGCGCAGGCAGTCCTCGCCGCGCCGCAAGAACGCCGGACGCTCCGGACCGGAGCCGCGGATTGGAAAGGAGACGCCGGTAGGGGGGCGAGACGTCAACGCTCCCGCGAGCGTTGCAGCGCCACGTGCCCGGCGAGCGTACATTCCGTAGCGCCGCCCTCGCACACCAAAGACCACGGAGGCCACAGGCCATGCGAGCTCTACTGCCGATCCTGATCGCCGCCCTCCCCGCTGTCTGGGGCCTCGCCCAGCCGGTCGAGGTCCCCGAGGACATCGCCGGGATGTACGACCGGTTCTGCGAGGCTCTCGCGACCAACAACCGCTCGGAAGCCGAGCAGGCCATGGCCCCGGAAGCGCTGCTGCTGGTGGTGCTCGAGAACGACGGCCCGGCACGATCGGTGCTCTCGCTCCCCGACAAGTACGTGCTCGATACGCTCGAACCCACCTTCACCGAGTGCCTCGTCAGCGGCAAGTGCGCACGCGTGAGCTACGATCTGCGTCTCGTCGGTGTAGAGACGGATACCGGCGAGGAGGTGGACCTGACGCTGCCCCGCATCGACTGGCTCTTGCTGGGCGACAGGGGCTGGGGCCTGCTGCGGAGCATCGCGTTGGACACAGAGGGCCAGGCGGTGGTGGCCGAGGGCGGCATTGAGGACGGTGAGTTCGGCGTGAGCCTTCCCGTGCCCGAGGGGTGGGAGGCCTACGCGGTGCAGGGCAACAGCCCCCGGCAGGTGTCCATCCTCGGCGCAGACCCCCGAACCGTGATCACCCTGAGTATCTCGCAGCAGCCGGAGGCCCCGGCGCCCGAGGCACTGCTCCCGGACCTACCCAACGTGATGCCGATGCTCGGGGGCAGCGCCGAACTGCTGGAAAGCGGCGAAGTCGCCCTGGGAGGCCTACCCGGCTACCACAGCGACCACAGGATCCGCCTGCAGTCGCTCACCCTCCGGCACGCTGAGATAGGCTGCTTCGCCGCCGAGGACCTGGGGGCGACGCTGTACGTGCTCTCGCTCACGACTACCGCCGACGAGGCCTTCGAGGAGGCCAAGCCGGTCTTCGACGGGGTCACCGCCAACCTCACTTTCACCGAGAAGCAGCCGATCGAGCTCCCGGCGGAATACGGCACTCTCACCGACGGCACCTATCTCAACCTCGAGCACCAGGTCCGCCTGGACCTACCCGAGGGCTGGCAGGCGCGTATCCTGCGCAATGGGCGGGAGCCCTTCATGCTGGTGGCGGCCAAGCCGGGCCTCAGGAACCATCTGGCTCTGATCATGGTGGAGATCGGGCAGTGGGTAGATCCGCAGGAGATCGCCAGGGGGAACCTGCAGGCACAGCAGGAGAGGGCGAAGAGACTCAAGACGATCGATGAGGGCGTGGTGGAGAAGGGCGCCGTGTCGGGCTACCGCATGGTCATGCAGGGCCCGCGTTCCACCGGTGAATCGTCCACGATCTGGCAGACATACTTGATGCGCAGCACGACGCTGTTCGTTCTGGGCGGCTACGTCACACCGCAGGAAGGCTACGAGAGTCTAAAGGACGAGTGGCGGCAGGTCGAGGGGTCCCTGAAGCTCGGTCCGGAGGCGCTGGAGGCCAACTGAAGCAGGCCGCCGGGTCCCCGGCAGGCTCCTGAGGGCGCGGCACCGCCGCCCTGGCGCGGCCTCAGTCGCGTTAGGACGGAGAAGGCCCGGCCTGCTGGCGCAGCGCCGGGCCTTTGTGGTCTCAGTTAGGCCGCAGTGGGCCTAGAGGCGCGGCCGGAAACCCCGCTTCGCCGGGAATGTCATTGCCAGAGCGTCCGCTCCCGAAGGGAGCAGCTCGAAGAATCTCCTGGCGTCCAGTGAGA
>CAZXDD010000423.1:0-7020 GCA_964639415.1 uncultured Armatimonadia bacterium | reverse complement strand
TGAGGCGCCCTCTGTGGGTCGGCCTGGCGCGTTGGTCCTCCGGTACCCCCGGGTGCGCGTGCAGCGAGGGGACTGCCGTGATGTGTCGGCCCGGCGCGCGGGCCTCGGTGCCGGTCTCCCGCGTGCCGCCCTGCTTTGCCGGCCCCAGAGCGGGCCAGCCCCACGCCTGTCCCCCGTCCTCGCGCGTGGCGACGCACAGCACGCCACTCTTGTCGGCAGGATCCGGCCCCATCACCCGGTAGCACATGGGGAGAAGACCGCCTCCCTCCGGGACCGACAGGGGGAGGTTCACCGGGCCCTCCCAGGGCTTGTCCGGCCGGATCGCCACACCGCCCGAGACGGCTCGTGCGGCCTCGGGCCGGCGTTGTCCGGCCGGTCTATCGGCAGTCGGTCCACAGGCAACCTGCGGCGGTCGCCGATCTCGACCGGTCCGTCCACGGGATCGGCCTCCGTACCGTGCCCAAGTGAGAGCACAGCGAGGAGTGACGGGAGCGCGGCAAGCATGAGCGCGACTCCGCCCCTCGCTGCCCTATCGACCGCTTTCGGATCTCTCGCGGCGGAGCCTCACCACGTCCTCGAAGCTGTCCGCCGTCAGGCCCTTGCCCCAGGCGAGGTAGTGTGGCCGCCAGATGCCGCCCTGCATCGTGGAGTCGTGGACCCTCACGGCCAGCACGTTGCGCCCCGGCTTGAGCCACGGCCTCGGGTCGAACATGAAGGGCTGCTTCCACAGCGCGGCCACGCTCCGGCCGGTGGCGGCGGTGGTGTGCTCGAAGGCCTTCTCACCGTTGATGAACACCCAGGCCTGCTCATCCACAGCCAGGAACAGCAGCTTCAGGTCGTCTCGAGCCAGTAGGTCCGCGGGCACCTCAAGGACCTGCCGGTACCAGCCGTAGCCGTCGTAGCCCTCAAAGCCCTGAGGCTCCCAGCCCCGGCTCGAGTCGATCGTGACCCATCCGCTGTCGTCGAAGTCCGCTGCGAACCGGCTCTGGGCCAATCCGGCGTCCTTTGGATCGGGGGCGAAGCGCCACTCGTTGCTCAGCTCTACGAACCCGATGTCGTCGGGGTCGATGGCGAACAGCTCCCGCAGCTTCACGAAGTAGCGGTCCACGTTGGGCCCCGCTCCATCAATGTGGATGTAACGCATCCCGGCATCACGCGCGGTCTTTTCGAACTCGTCGAGGTCCAGCGCCTCGGAGTCCCTGCCGGGGCCGTAGGTTGCCATGGTGTACATGAGCGGGAGCTGCGCCGTCTTCACACGCTTCGTCAGGACCTCGTCGCCATTGGCAAGCGCCTCCGCCTGCTTCATCAGCTCCCAGCCTCTGGCGACGAAGACGCGGTCAATGGGGCTCGTGCCTCCGTCCATCCGCCCCCGCTCCCAGGCCTCCCAGAGCATGTCGTCGTACTGCTGCGTCTGCGCAGCGGCCTCGCCGTAGTACCCGTAGTTGAAGTCGCGGACCAGGGCCCGGGTGTCCCGTGACGGGTCCCACATCTGTTTGGCGCCCACCCAGCTCAGCAGGAAGCTGTGGTCCGCACCGTGGTTGGACTCCGCATCGGCGTACTGGTACATCACCCCGGTCGCCCCGTGGCGGATGAAGAACTGGATGTTCTGCTGGTACACCGGCATGTTGTGGTTGATCTGGAGGTACTGGAAGTAGGACGGGTAGTCCCAGACGATGATGTTGGCTCCCAGGGCGCTCCAGCCCTCGAAGGCCTCCGCAATCGCCTCGATGTCCCCCACATAGTCGTTGAGCCGCGACCAGCGGGCGTCGGTGCAGAGCCAGAAGCAGACGTTGGGCCGCGGCCGGATCGTCTTGGGTGGGGTGACCGTTCCCTGATAGGCGAGAGTGTTGATCTTCGTCTCCGGGTGGTCGTCCTCGATCGCCTCGGCGACCGCGTTGATGAACTGCAGCACGGGAGCCATGGAGCTGCCCTCCGCCTCCGTGAGACGCCTGCAGTCGGGACAGGTGCAGTAGGAGCTGGGGGGCAGATCGTTGAGCGAGATGTCCAGCACTCGCGTTTCGGGCCGGTCGCGCAGTTCAGCGCGAACCTGGGGTATGACCAGGTCGAGGACGCCGGGGTTGCTGAGGCAGGGCTGCGCGGGGTTGCGCGTGCCGGCTACCTCGGAGAAGTACTCGGGGTGCTGAGCGAAGAGCGACGGGGGGACATAGCGCTGGAGGGTGTGGGCGCCCGGCCAGCCGGGATGGCCGCCCCATTCCGGAGGCACCTTCGCCCACGCCCCCAGCGTCTTGTTCCGCAGCGACCAGTCCACGTCGAACATCGTGTCGGCATTGTACGGGTCGCGGCGGTCCTCCAGCGCGGGGACGTAGGTGCGCTGAACGGGGCGGAACCGCAGCGTCGGCCGTCGGGGGATGCTCTGCGTCCCCGGAGCGTACCAGCGGCAGCCGAGGTCCTCCTCGAGCAGGCAGTACACGCCGTTGATGACGCCGCGCTGCCGCCCTCCGAGGACGAAGAGCGACTTCCCTCTGACGGCGATGCTGTAGCCACAGCGACTGAGGTCGGTGCCGGTGTCAACGACTCCGACACGCGCCGCGAGGCGTGTCCTGCCGATGCTGATCTCTCGCCCGGTGACCCGGGTGCCGGGGCGCTCGCGGACGAGGGGGAACGTCGCCCCGGTCATCTGGCCGAGCCACAGAGCCAGGTCCTCGGCGGCCTTCTGCTCCGGCCCGGTTGGGCGTCGCGGGAGCAGGATCACATACTCGGTCGCCCCGCCCTCTGCCAGGGCGAGCAGAGGACCCGGCTCGCCCTGAGGGGCCAGCGAGTTGCGCCACTGGGGGTGGGGCGCCACGTCGGCGGCGTAGGCGCTCAGCGCGGACACGATCAGCAGTGGGACGGTCAGGCCAAGGCGCGGCATGTGTGTCACTCCTCTTCGGTCTCTCGCCGTCAGGCGGGTCGGAGGCCGCCTGCGAGGCGTCTACCCGGCCGGCGGCAGCGTCCGCCACAGCGTCCACTCCCCGGCGCGGCGGGCGGCCTGCAGCAGGTTCGCGATCTCCTCCTGCTCGGCAATCAGGCTGCGGGCCGGATAGCGCTCCGCGACGCTCGCCAGCCGCGCCTCGGTGTACCGGTTCTCGATCGCTTCGCGGCTAAGGGGGAAGCCGTCCGTGGAGCGGTAGCGCCGACGGTACTCCCGCTTCAGCCGCTCCAGGTTGAAGAGCGTCAGGAGGTCCAGTGAAAGCCTGGCGCGGCGGACCCGCAGGAGCAGTGTTCCATCGCCGCCGCAGGCTGCCTCAGCCTGGTCGAAGAGGGCCTGGCAGCCGGTGATGAGGTCCAGGTCCACGAAGCTCTGGAGGGCGTAGTTGCCCACGTGGAAGGCCTGCCGGTGCGGGTCTTGGGAGTAGGCCCGTTCGAGAAGGGCCACGTACTGGACGATTGCGTCGGCCGCTGGGCCGTAACAGTGGGCACAGAAGTCACGGATGAGGTCGTCCGCGGTGCGCGTCGGGTCCCACATGGCCCGCATCAGCACCCAGTAGGTCATGTCCGCGTCACAGTGGATGCCGGAGTTCAGGCCCGGCGCGTCGGTCTCCATGAACACGCCCCGCGCACCGAGCCTGTGGTAGAGGCGGACGTTGTCCACCAGCGCGCGCAGGTTGGGCTGCGGGAAGAGGCCGTCGTGTCCGGCGTAGCCCGGGACCGGATGGGGCAGGCGCAGGGAGAACAGCACCGGATCCTCAGCGTCGGGCTGCGTCTCCCAGGTGACCGTCACGGGGTCCCAGCCTTGCCCGCGCTTCACGGCGCGGAACTCCACTCGGCCGGGACCCTCGCCGCCGCGAACCCACACCCGCGAGAGCACGAGTTCCGCGTCCAGCACCCGGGCATCGGCAGGGATGGCGCTGAGCTCGAAGCGCAGGTACGACCACTCCCGCAGGCCCTCGGTCTGGCCCCAGGTTCCGGCAAGCTCCAGGCCCCCGGCGCGCTGGATGCTGGGCTCCCAGACGGCATGCACGGGGTCGGAGGGCTTCGCGGAGGAGACGATGGCGGCGGCGGCGTCCTTAAGCACACTGAGAGTGGGCTTCCGGTCCCGGGGGCGCTGCCACCGAACCAACAACCGCGGCCGGATGCCCCGCTCCGGCTCCCAGAAGGCGTTGATGCCGGCGGTGAAGGCGTGGCGTTCGCCTGGTACGACCGGCGCGGCGAGGGACAGGTACAACCCCGCACGTGCCACTGCTGGATCGGCGACAGCCTGCTGCACCCAGGACCGCAGCCCGGCGTCGCCCCGTCGAGTGATGGCCAAGTCCGACACCGGCTCCCCGCCGGAGCCGTACTGGTGCGGGTAGTCCCAGAGGCGTACATCCTCCGCCCGCTTCAGCCAGCCCTCCAGGTTCTGCAGGTCCCGCCGGTTCACCTCGGCGTACATCCGGTCCCAGTGGCACTTATGGATCGGTGCGAAGCGGATGATGACATCGTCGCGGATCCGGCCGGTTGGCGGCGGGGTCTCGTAACCGGAATAGCCCAGGGTCTCGACGGCCGTGTTAGGCGGCCAGCGCTCCTTTCCGCTCTCCGCCAACCAGTTCATGAAGTCCAGCATCTGCCCCACGTCCGCGCCGCCATAGCGCGCATCCACGGCCATGCACTCCGGACACTCGCAGGGCTGGGGCGGGCCGTCCTCGTCGCTGACGTGGAAGATGAGGTCGCCGCTGGATTCACCGGCCGCCCCTGCGAGGGCCTCAGCCGCGTTGTCTAGATAGACCTCCCGCATCTGCGGGTTGGTCTTGCACAAGCCGCTGTCCACACGCTTGCCGCCGCGCAGGGCGTAGAACTCAGGGTGCTGTGAAAAATGCTTCTCCGGCGGCAGGTACCACCGAATCGTGTGACCGTGGTGGTTTCCGCGAATGTGGCCGCCGTATCGTTGGGGCGGCACGTCGGCCCCCAGGTAGATGCTGGGCGCTCTGCCGTTGACGCGCCCAAAGGCCAGGGCGCGCGCAAGGCGAGACCGGGTGGCGTCGTCATACCAGCCCGTCCGCGGCCAGTGGTGCGGGGGGATCAGGTCCCGGTCCGCGAAGGCGGGCCGGACGCGCCGGTCCACCTGCGGCAGTCGCAGGTCCGGCCGAAGCGGGACGTACTCCTCGCCCGCCAGGGTCAGCCAGCGCACGCCGCAGTGATCCTCCAGGAACTGCGTCACGGCGTAGAAGGTCCCCCGCGGGGGCCCACCGCACAGGATGAGGCCGTCCCCGACCCGCCGCATTACGAACTCCTCGCCCTCCATGCTCTCCGGCTGCAGGCCGCTTCGGCCGGCGAAGGCCGTGGCGCCGACGTAGATCGCGGGCCGGCCGGCCGCGAAAGACCCCTCCGCGACGATCTCGAACCACCGGCCGCAGACACGGCGCAGGTAATCGCGCAGCTCGGTGGCGGCGGTCCGCTCCGTCTCGGTTGCACCCTCGGCCTCCACGATGGCCCAGCGACCCTCGCGCATCCCGGGAGGACGCGCGGAGCATGTGATCTCGAGAATGGGGCGCTGACCCTCCGCACCTTCACGGGTGGTGACGTAGGCCGTGCCGACCCACGGCGCGCTCTGGGCGAAGTCCGTGATGAGTAGAAGCCCATGGTTGGGCCGGGCGCCGTCGAGCCAGCCCCGGGCGATCTCCGTGATGTCGGCGTACTTGTACTCGCCTTGTCCCTGCGCGTTGCAGCTCAGGACCAGACGACTGCGCCAGACCGCACCCAACTGCGCTCCGATCTGAAAGTCGCGCACCGTGTTGTTCGGTTCCGGCCGGGCGGCGGCGGACTGCCAGGTCTCGCTGCCCTCCTCGAAGCCGCGCGGCGCGGGGACGACCAGCTTCACGATCTCATCGGCATCATCGTAGCCGCTCCCTCGCCACTCACGGTAGAGCCCCAGGCGGACCTGCAGGACGTCCCGGGCCGCGACCGCCGGGAGGGCGTCGAACCGGATCAGCAGATGCTCGTCCTCGGCGTAGCCTCCGCCCTGGCCGGCGCGAAGGGACGCTTCCGCGCCCGGGGCACCGTCAGGCGCCTGCGGCCACAGCGCCGTGTCGGCGGTGGCTACAGCCCGCACGACGGTGACGGGCAGCTCCGGCGCCTGAGCGGGCAGGCCGGCCAGGGAGCGGGCAGGCAGCAACGCTGTAAGCAGGACCAGCGCAACATGCGGGCGATGTCGTAGCCGGTCTAGCGGTTCGGGGCATGGAGTACGCATCGGAGGGCGTTTGCCTCGCTTTCAGGTGCCGATGTCAGGCGTGACAGTGGCGGCACCGGGTGGCGAGAGCACACTCAGGCAGCTCCATCCGAGCACCGGCCGCCTCGAGCAGTCCCCACGCCACTCACCGGCCACCTCAGGTCTTCGGCCCGAAGAGGAACTACGGGCTGGGGTGTCCAGCCGGCACGTCTCCGGCCACGGATCGCTCCGCGAAGAGGGCTTCCAGCCGCCCGCCTCGATGTGAGCGAACGGACTTCGGCGGTTTGCCCGCGCGCCGCCTCAGGACGGTGACGACCGTCCGCCCCAGCGCAGCGCAGGCCGCTGCCGTGAACCGTCCAGCCCGCGACGACGATGGGGCCCGGCGGCGCCTCTCTCAGAACTCCCACGCCGCCCGCGGCGGACCGGTGGACGACACTTCCTCAATGTAGCACCCCGTCTGCGGCGCAAGCGTCTCGCCACCCACCCCCTCGAGACTGAAGGCCATGGCGCGGTAGCCCAGGACGCCGTGCCACCGGCCGTCCCGAAGGCGCACCACGGCCCCCACGGGATGATCCGCGAACCACGTCGTCCTCTCCGGCGGCGCGCCGAAGTCCGCGTCGCAGTCCCGGGTGACGAGCGGCGGCTCGAACCCGTTGCGCTCCGCGTTCAGCGGCCAGATCGCCGAGACGTTGCGGAACCCCGTGGGGTGGTTCGCGGCGAGGTACGGCGTCCCGTCCACGGCGCGGTTGAGCACCATCGGCGCGTTGGAGCGCAGCTTCGGCTCGTGCAGCACCTCCTGCCAGGTGTCTCCCGCATCGGCGGAGCGCCAGACGCGCACCGAGTTGCCGTAGATCGGAAGAGCGTCGTGTAGGGAA
>CAZXDD010000422.1:0-7028 GCA_964639415.1 uncultured Armatimonadia bacterium | reverse complement strand
CACCCTATCCTACACTCTTTCCCTACACGACGCTCTTCCGATCTGCAATGTCAAGCTGGGCGCGCAGCTCACCGTGCGCGAGAGCCAGGCAGCCATCTTCTTCCGCGACGGCAAGGCCCTGGACGTCTTCGGGCCCGGAAGACACACCCTGACCTCCGCCAACCTCCCGCTCATCGGCGGGCTGGTCAACCTCGCCTTCGGCGGCAAGACGCCCTTCCAGGCCGAAGTCTACTTCGTCAACATGAAGATCTTCACCAACATGAAGTGGGGCACCCCCACCCCCATCATCTTCCCCGACGAGCAGCTCCACTCCGTGCGCCTCCGTGCCCACGGCAGCTACACCATGCGTGTGGAATCTCCCCAGCTCTTCGTCAACGGTGTGGTCGGCACCGAGCACTGCTACGACCAGGCCGCCGTCTCCGCATGGCTGCGCAACTTCATCGCCTCCCGCTTCAACGACACCCTCGGCGAGGTCATGAAGACCATCCTCGACCTCCCCCGGCTCTACGACGAGATCGGCGTCGCCGTCAAGGCCAAGGTCGGCGAGGACTTCAGCCGCTACGGTCTGGAGCTGGTCGACTTCCTCATCGAGGCCATCACCCCACCCGAGGAAGTCATGCAGATGATCGATGAGCGCGCCCGCATGGAGGCCGTGGGCGACATGGGGCGCTTCACCCAGTTCCGCACCGCGCAGGCCATCGGTGACATGGCCAAGGCCGACGGCGGCGGCGGGCAGGGCATGGGTCTGGGCGCCGGGATGGGCGCCGGCATGGGCATGGGGGCCGCCATGGCCGAGGCCATGCGCGGAGCCTTCAACCCCAACCAGCCACAGCAGGCGCAACAGCCCCAGCAGCCCGCCGCTACTCAGCCCCAGGCGACCCCGGCGCCCGCGGGAGCCAAGTTCTGCCACAACTGCGGGGCACCACTGGTCGCCGGAGCCAAGTTCTGCTCCGAGTGCGGGACGCAGGTATAGAAAGCCTGCTGAGAAGCCGGGCCTGCCGGGAGGATGTCATCCTGAGCGACCATCTCGCGCAGCGAGATAGCGAAGGATCTCTTGGGCCATCGCGGGATTCTCCGAGCTGCTCCCTTCGGGAGCGGCCGCTCTCAGAATGACAAGCCGATGCAGGCGCCGGCCTTTCGGCCGCACATCCAGGTCGCGGGGCGGCGAGTCTCGAGTCGCGAGTCGGCGAGTCGCGAGTCAACGGCAACTGCAACGGCTGTCAACGGCTGTCAACGGCAACGGCGTCACCGGCACCGGTCCCGCCCCGCGGGAGCGACGGCGAAGGGAGGTACCGGCCTCTTGGCAGTATCTGTGATCGCTCTCAACGGCAGCCCCCGCAAGGGGGGCAATACCGATTTGCTTGTGAACGAGTTCTTCCGGGGTGCCGCGGGGGCGGGGGCATCCTGTGAGAAGGTCTACCTCGACGACTACCTCATCCGCCCGCCCGCCGAGCTCGATGACATCCAGGCCCGCCGCGTGGATCTGCGCGCCGACGACGACTGCCGCCTGATCCTGGACAAGGTCATCGCCGCCGATGTCCTGGTGCTCGCAAGTCCCGTCTACTGGCAGGGCGTCACCGCTCAGATGAAGTGCTTCATCGACCGCTTCTCCTGCCACTATGCCCAGGAGTGGTTCAATGCCGGCATGCGGGGCAAGGTCTGGGCGCTGCTGGTCCCCTATGGGGCCTCGGACCCCTCCGAGGCTCGCTGGATCACCGAGCCCGTCGCGGTCTGGGTGCGCCACTTCAAGGGTGTGTACGCCGGTGAGGTGGCCGTCTCGGCCTTCCGGAAGGGGAGTGTGGCCGAGAGTCCCGAGGCCCTGGCCGCCGCCCTCGAGCTGGGCCGGCGGTCTGTAGAGCTTGTGCCCTCGTAGGAGGGCGCCATACGCCCGCCGCGATCGAGGGCGGGCCAACCACAGCGAACGGAGTTCCAGCGGATGAAGCTGTCACTACACCCCGTCATTCTCGGTGAGTCTCTGGATTTCGAGCAGCTCTTGGCCCTGGCCTCGGAGTTGGGCTACGAGGGCGTCGACGCCGGACTGGACGCCGCAGGGCGCATGGGACCGGACGCCTTCGCGCAACTGTGCGGCAAGTACAACGTCTACCCCAGTAGCTGGGGCATGGGGGTGGAGTGGCGGAAGGATGAGGATACCTTCCGTCAGGGGCTGGAGGCTCTGCCGGCGCAGGCGGAGTTGGCCGCCAAGATCAACTGCACCCGCACCTGCACCTGGATCCCTCCGGCCGTCGAAAGCGACGGGGCCGAGACCCTGAAGACCTGGGCCCGCCGCTGGGGCGAGATCGCCAAGGTTGTCGGCCAGTACGGCCACCGCTTCGGCCTCGAGTGGGTCGCTCCGTACCATACCCGCGCGGGCAAAGACGTGACCGTCTGGCGCATGGACGACCTCCTGCAGATCGAGGACGAGATCGGTGAGCCCAACCTGGGCCTGCTGCTGGACAGCTTCCACTGGTTCAACGCCGAGCAGACCGTGGCGGACCTGGAGGCCCTCCCGGCGGACAAGATCGTCCACGTGCACCTCAACGACGCTCCCGACCGCCCGCTGCAGCAGCAGGAGGACTTCAACCGACTCACTCCCGGCGAGGGCGTCATCGACCTCGTCGGCTTCCTCGGGGCGCTCAAGAAGATCGGGTATCAGGACTACATGGGTGTGGAGATCTTCAGTCAGGAGCTGAAGGCCCTGCCCGCACGCGATGCGGCGCAGCGGGTGAAGAAGGCCTGTGACGCGCTATTGGCACAGGTGGGGTAGAAGGTGGCCGGTGCAAGGTGGGCCCGCTCGTTGGCGGGCAACGTCCATACGGCCAGCTCCCCCTCAATCGCGCCGCCGGCGGGGGGAGGCACGGTAGGGCGTCGCCATTCGCCGTCTGCCGTAGCCCCCTTCTCCCGTCTCCGCCGTCGTTTGGCGGAGCAAAAGCGGCTCGGAGAGATGCCGAGAGGCGGGCCCGCAGGGCCGGGGGTGAGGCGCCGTCGGCCGTGGATGCACGAGGCACGAGTCGGCGTCGGCCAGGCCGCCATTGAAGATGCACCGGCACCCTCCGACGCTCCCACAATCCAGCCGGGCTGCGCGACCCAATGACAGAGCATGAACCCTCTCCGCGACGGGTGTTCGACCGACGCTTCACGGTGGCGCTGATCGCCTCCGACATCGTGGCGTGTGCCGCCTCGGTGCTGGCGGCCTACACCATCCGTCTGGCATTGTCCGTCACGTCTCTGGGCGATCTGGGTCAGAGCATCACCCTGTACCTGTGGGCCATTCCGGTTGTCGCGGTCCTGTGGCTGGTCTCGTTCCGCAACCTGGGGCTTCATGACGTGCGCCGCTTCGCCCTCCCTCTGGGCGAGATGACCGCGGTGTTCCGCGCGGTGACGGCGACGACGCTCATGGTCGCCACGGCCTCGTTTCTGAGCCACATCAGCTACTCGCGCGCGGTGCTCCTGCTATTCTGGGGCACCGCGCTTGTGTTTGTGATGCTGATCCGCTCGTGGCTACGGGCCTACATGCTCCACGAGCGCCTGCGCGGAGGTGCCACTGCCCGCACGGTGGTGGTGGGCTGTGGCGACCTGGGCCAGATGGTGGCCGAGCGCATCAGCAGCCGGCCCCTCCTGGGCCACGAGCTCGTGGGGATCGTCTGCGTGGCGGGCGAGCCGGTCACGGCCACAGGCTGCCCGGTGCTCGGAACTCTCGATGAGCTGGGGCGGATCGTGGCCGAGCACGATGTGGACGAGGTGCTGGTGGCCTATCCGGAGATCGACCCCGGTGAGCTGATCACGGCCATCCAGGGCTGTCGCGAGCGGCCCGTGGTGTTCCACCTCGTGGCGCGACCGATGCAGATCCTCACCGAGAGTGCCGAGATCTCCGGCATCGCCGACCTCGCCATCATCGAGTTGCCGCCCCAGCGCTTCCCGCGCTGGCAAAGCGCCATCAAGCGACTGGCCGACATCATCGGAAGCCTCGTGGCGCTTCTGCTGGCTTCCCCCGTGCTGGCTGTGCTGAGCTATCTGGTGTGGCGAGACACCGGCGCCGGCCCCATCTTCCGCCAGCGCCGGGTGGGATTGGGGGGGCGCGAGTTCGTCATGTACAAGTTCCGCACCATGTCCCCGCGCGCCCACCCCTATGCCGAGGCACCCAGGAGTCTGGACGATAGCCGCGTCACCCGCCTGGGGCGCTGGCTGCGCAGATCCAGCCTCGACGAGCTGCCACAACTGGTCAATGTGCTGCGCGGGGAGATGAGCCTCGTCGGCCCCCGGCCGGAGATGCCCTTCATCGTCGCTCAGTACGAGCCCTGGCAAAGGTCGCGGCTCGAGGTCAAGCCGGGGATCACCGGCCTGTGGCAAGTGCTGGGCCGCAAGGACCTCCCGCTGCGCGAGAACATCGAGTACGATTTCTACTATATCCGCAACTGGTCGATCTGGCTGGACCTGACGATTCTGCTCAAGACGGTACCGGTGGTCCTCGGCGGTCGCGGGGCGTACTAGCCCTCACCCCCGGCGCGCTGTGTCCCCCGGGCGCCATTCCAGGCACCGCTTCCCTCGCCAAAGCCGCTACGGCGCCGGCATCTTGTCTCTTGAAAACCCCGGCGGCCGGGTCTATAATCGGCTGTCCGTGCCTCCAGACGCGGCTGTGGCCCTCTGCGCCCGCGGCCGGCGGCGACGGGCCCCGGAGCCGGCCCCGAACGTGCACAGGCGTAGCCGTCTGGACCCGCCGTCCGGACTGCCGCCGGACGGTGAGCCACCGCGGGCTCCTGCGATGGCAGAAAGCCCCCGGGGCGGGAAGCCGGGCACCCCACCGAACCGATCCATGCAGGGGACGGCCCGCCGCGGCCGTTCCCTGCTTACGCCTCAGGCCGCCGCCGGCGTGCCTGCCCGGTACCGGCGGCCGTGGTGCTCAGGCGCCACAGGCGAGCCCAACCCTGACGATGGAGAGTGAGCCCATGACAGCCCGAGTGCCCCGCGTTGCCCTGATCCAGTTTCCCGGATCAAACTGCGAGTGGGAGACCAAGAGAGCCGCCGAGGCCGCGGGCATGTCCTGCGACGTGTTCCGCTGGAACCGCGACCCCGACCTCCTCTCCGAGTTCGACGGCTACATCATCGGCGGCGGCTTCTCCTATCAGGACCGGGTGCGCAGCGGTGCCATCGCCGCCAAGGAGCCCATCGTCGGGCGCGTGTTTTCTGAAGTCACCCAGCACGGCAAGCCCTGCATCGGCATCTGCAACGGTGCGCAGGTGCTGGTGGAGGCCGGGCTGATCCCGGGCATCGAGCCGGGGCGTGTGGAGATGGCCCTGGCGCCCAACCGCCACGACCCCACCGGCCGCATCGCCGGCTTCTGCTGCCGCTGGGTGTATCTCAAGCACTCCAGCGGGCGCTGCGGTCTGACCTCCCGCATGGACCCCGGATTGGTGTGGCCCGTCCCCATCGCCCACGGCGAGGGGCGGTTCACCACCTCCATCGACGGGCTCTTGGACAAGCTCATCGAGAACGATCAGATCGTCTTCACCTACTGCGACCAAAGCGGCACCGAGGACCCGGCGCCACACGTGAACCCCAACGGTGCCCTGGCCAACATCGCCGGGCTGTGCAACCCGCAGGGCAATGTCCTCGCCGTGATGCCCCATCCGGAGCGCGCCAGCTTCCTGCGTCAGGTGCCCGGCGAGCTGGGGGGCAAGTGGGCGGAGGCCAAGTTGGCGGCCTGGGGCGATGCGGAGGCGATGTCGTCGGCGGGGCCGGGCCTGGCGGTGTTCCAGTCGATGCGAGACCTGCTGCTGTCTCCCGCGACCGTCTAGAAGCCCGGCCGAGAAGTCCGGCCGGTCCGTTTCGGGTCATGCTGAGCGTTTATCTCGCGCAGCGAGATAGCGAGGAATCTCGCCAAACGCCAGGAGATTCCTCGAGCTGCTCCCTCCGGGAGCGGACGCTCTCGGAATGACATTCCCCGCGAAGGTGGGGTTTCCGGCCGGGCTTCCAGCTCCATCGCGTGCTGTTCCGGGCGGCCTGTGAGTCTGCCCCGGTCGTCTCGGCGGCCAAACCCTGTGGCGTCTTGCGAAGGATGTTGACCATGCAGACTGTAGAGCTGCTCGTGAAGCTGAAGATCCCGGATGTGACGGCCCTCACCGCCGCCGGAGCCCTGCGCCGCCGCATGGGCTTCGAGGGCGTACTGACGAGCCTGACGCGCGCCGACTACTACCGGCTCGAGCTGGCCGTTGACACTCCGGAGGAGGCATTGGCTCTGGCCAGGGACTTGGCCGAGAACACCAACGTCTTCGTCAACCCCAACAAGCACGTCTACGAGGTGCGCACGGGCACACAGGCCGCTGCCCAAGACGGTTCGGGCCGGCGCGCGGCGGTGCTGGTCACCGACCCGCTGGACGGTAGCGCCCAGGGCGCGCTCTCGGCCCTGCAGGGCCGTCTGGGGTACGGAGGCCGGGTGAGCGGGCTGTTGAAGGGTGTCTTGTGGACCCTGGAGCTGGCCTGCGAGAACGACGCGGAGGCCCGGCGGCTCGCCGAGGAGATCGCCGTGACCCGCTCGCGCGAGCAGGGCCTGCTCTTGAACCCGCACTTCCAGGAATGCGAGATCCGGTAGGGCCAGGCAGGCCGGGGCCGCACGGTCTCGCGGACGCGGCGGCAACGGCGAACGGCGGCGTCGCATCGCCCCCTTTGCGCCGGAGGTCGCTGCCGTCTGTAGGGCGGGGGCCTGTACCCCGCCGCCGTGGTCGGCGAACGGCCGCGATGGGCTTTCGCCCACCGCTAGACGACGCCGCTGCGCGGCGCCGGGCGGTCCTGCGGACCTGACGGCGAACGGCGATGCGGGTCCCGTCGGGCGGTGGTGCGCGGTCGGTCGGCCCCTCACCCGCCAGACCGGACCCGCGGAGCGGGCCGGTCTGGCGACCTCTCCCCCAAGCGGCTGACAGAGCCGCCGAGAGGTGGCCGGCAGGCGGCAACGGCACGGCCGCGGAGGTCGCTGCCGTCCCCGCCGTTACCCCCGCCGTTGCCACCGCCGTTCTCACCGCCGTTACCCCCGCCGT
>CAZXDD010000421.1:0-7051 GCA_964639415.1 uncultured Armatimonadia bacterium | reverse complement strand
GTAGGAGCTTGAGCACCTGGCCCTCACCTCCGAACGTCTACGTCTCTTTCCGCCTTGTGGTATTGTGATCGGCACAAGATAACAGTTCTGAAAGCCTGTGCAGGCAACGACCTGTAACAGATGCGGTCTGCCTGGCCCTGCACAGGCGGGGAGCAGTCTGATGACACTGATCTGTGCGCACCGCGGTGACCCCACCCATGCTCCGGAGTCCACAGTGGCCGCCTTCCGACTCGCCGCCGAGCTGGAGGTGGAGATCGTGGAGTTCGATGTGCATAGGACCCTCGACGGCGGGCTGGTGGTCATGCACGATGCCACCGTGGACCGCTGCACCGACGGCACCGGGCAGATCTCTGAGCTGACGCTGGAGCAGGTCCGGAGCCTGGACGCCGGGAGCCGGTTCTCGCCGGAGTTCGCGGGTGAGCGGGTGCCCACGTTGGCCGAGGCCATCCAGGCGCTCCCGGCCCCGATCTGGCTCAATATCCACCTCAAGACCGTCGATCACAGTGGTGCGCTGGGGTTCGAGGCCAGGTTCATGGACGAGCTGGCCGCTTCCGGGGCCACCGGGCGCGCCCACATCGTCCACGACTATCTGGAGTCACTGGACCGCATCCGCACCATCGCTCCCCGCATGCCCTGCTGCTGGCTGCCCATGTGTGAGGACGGCATGGAGTACATCCGTCGCAGCAAGGCGGCGGGCTTTGGCATTCTCCAGCCGGGGCGGAACATGATGTCCGCCGAGTTCTGCGCCGCGGTGAAGGAGGCGGGCATGACGGCGAACGTGTTCTACGCCAATACGGAGGCCGACATGCGGCTGTACATGGACTTGGGCATCGACGGGATACTCACCGACGATCCGCGGCGGATGAAGGAGGTCAGGGGGCGATGAGGACAGCTCTGCTGCTGGCGTGCGCGCTGCCGATGTTCGTAGCCGTTGGGGTCGGGGCCCAGGAGCCGGTGGCCCACGTGCGGGGGGGCGACGGCAAGTGGCTGGAGGTACCCGTAGAGAGCGCGGACGGAAGAACGACGGTGCGACTGACCCCACAGCTTGCCGGCGGGGCGACGGCCACGATTGTGCTGGACAAGCCGGAGTGGATGAGGCTGGAGGACAGTCTGCCGCCGATGATAATGAGTGCCGCCATCGGGGAGAGGGTCCTGCCCGTGGAGGGCGGTCTGGACCTGGGGGCCTGGGGTGCCACACCGCCGCCGATCCGGCTGACCGTGGCCGATGACGGCAATCCTGTGGACCCGGCGAGCATAGAGGTTCGTGGTCTGCCTGCGGCCGCAAGGGTCGACGTGGGGGCCCTGGGGCCGCCTCAGAAGACCGGCGAGGTGACGATCACCTTGCCCGAGCTGGCCGCCGGGGTGTACGATGCCACACTGTGCCTGGCCGACCTCTCGCCACAGGCCAACACGCTCCGCGTGCCGCTGCGCCTGGCGATCATGGGACTGCGCGTGGCCGCGGACGGCTCGGGTGTCACGCTGGTCAACGGGCACAGCGAGTATACCATGGCCAACGGTGCCCACGTGCCGCTGACCATCGGCCCCGGGGGTCCCACGGCCTACGTCACCGGGCAGGTGGGGGGGACGTTCTTCTTCCCGCGGGAGGTCGGCCGGGTCGAGGTCCTGCAGGATACCGCCGAGGTCAAGTCCTGCCGTGTGACGACAAGGATCGGCGACGCCGACGGCAAGCCCCTGGAGATGGCGGGCCGGTTCGAGGTGGACCTGACCGTCAGGAGCGATCTGCCGTGCCTGCTCGCCCGCAGCCGCTGCTTCAATGAGGTGGCCGACGGTGAGGTCTACACCTTCTGGGGCTGGCTTGCCGGCGGAGGCTTCGAGACCGTGGAGGGCCCGCAGGAGTGGCTGGGAGCATACCAAAATGTGGGGAAGGTAGGCTGGGTGTACCTGCCGCCCACCGGAGCCGGAAGGCCCGGGATCGGCTGGATCTCGCCCTTGATGTTCCAGCAGTCACGCTTCAACACCATGCTGCTGCTCACCGATCCCACCCGCATCGCGACGAAGAAGGGCGAGGCGGTGAGCATGGACTTCGCCATCATGCCCGCCGAGAGTGCCGAGCAGGTGGCACAGGTGGCGGCGCAACTGGATGAGATGGGAGTCTGGGGAAAGACGCAGGAGCCGTAGAGGCCCGGACGGAAAGCAGTTCCCGGCCCCGCGGGCCTATGGCCACGCTCCCTGCGGTCCACCATCGCCCTGCAACGCAAGGAGTGACCCTAGCTTTGGAGTGGACACAGTTGAAGGTGACGTGCGCCCCGGAGGCCGTGGAGGCCGTGGTCGGGATGATGATCGAGATCGCCGGCACCGGGCCCGCGGTGGAGGGCGAGGGGGAGCGCATGGCGGTGAGTGTGTACGTCCCCGCCGGGCCGCAGGCCCTCAGGGTGGAGGCCGAGCTGGCCGCCCGTCTCCCCGCCATCCCGGAAGCCCTCACCGGTGGCGAGGCCCTCGCCATTGAGACGCGGGCCCTGCGCGAGGAGGACTGGGCCACCTCCTGGAAGGAGCACTATCACGCCTTCCGCATCGGGCAGAGGTTCGTCATCAAGCCTTCGTGGGAGCAGTGGCCCCCGGAAGACGCCCCCGACGCCTCCCGGGAGGACGACATCGTCATCGAGCTGGACCCGCAGATGGCTTTCGGGACAGGTACTCACGCCACCACGCAACTGTGCCTGACGGCGCTGGAAGACCTGGTGCGGCCGGGCAGAGCGGTGCTGGATGTGGGCTGTGGCAGCGGCATTCTGGCCCTGGGGGCCGCGAAGCTCGGGGCCGGTCCGGTGGTCGCCATCGACACCGACCAGGTGGCCGTGGAGACGGCCATCGCCAATGTGGCGGCGAACGGGGCGGCGCAGCAGGTGACGGTGGAGCTGGCGGACGGCAACCTGATGAGGCTGGGCGCCCAGTACATCACGGTGGCCAATATCACGGCTCCCACCGTGTGCCGGATCGCGCCCAAGATCGCCGGGGTCCTGGAGCCCGGCGGCTACTTCATCACCTCCGGGTTCACGGAGCGCTCGGTGGAGGAGATCGTCGGGGCCATGGAGGCCGAGGGGCTGGCGGTGGTGGACAGGCGCGAGCTGGAGGAGTGGCGAGCGGTGATCGCCCGGGCTCCTGAGTAGGCCGGGCGCGATGAGCGCCTCGGTATCGCCACCCTGTGTAGCCATTCCCGCCGTTGCCGCTGCTCCCGCATTGAGGGACCGTTGACTAGCGACTCGCGTGGCGCCTATCTTGCGATGACCAGGATCTTCCTCGACGAACCGATCACCATCGGCGACGCGGTGGCCCTCCGCGGCGACACGGCCCACTACCTGCTGGATGTGCTCCGGCTTCAGCCGGGCGAGAGATTCGTGGTCGTTGACGCGGGCGGCCGGGCGTTTGAGGTGGTCATCGATGCGTGCCTGCCGGGATGTGTGGAGGCGACGGTCGCGGCGCCGCTGGAGGGTCCGAGAGAGGCGGGGGTGCGGCTCACGCTGTTCCAGGCCATGTTGAAGGGCAAGTCCTTCGAGCTGGTGATCCAGAAGAGCACCGAGCTGGGTGTGGCAAGGATCGTGCCGGTGGTGACGGCTCGGACCATTGCCCGCCCGGATGCGCAGCGACTGGAGGGGCGGCTGGAGCGCTGGCGGCGGATCGCTTTGGAGGCCTGTCGGCAATGCGGGCGCACGGAGGTTCCCGAGGTCTGCGAGCCCGTCACGCTGGATGGGGCGCTGGAGCAGATGGCGGCGGCCGAAACGCCGGCGCTCCTGCCCTACGAGGCCATGGCGGGTGATGGCAACAGCCGACTGCGTCACGTGTTGCGTTCCCTGGCGCCGGCGCCGCGATTGTCTGCTCTGGTGGGGCCCGAAGGCGGCTTCGCGCCGCAGGAGGTGGATGCGGCTCGGGCGGCCGGATTGCGCGTGGTGTCCCTGGGAAGCCTCATCCTGCGTGCGGAGACCGCGGCCCTTGCGCTGGTGGCCAATGTGATGTATGAACTGGGCTAGCGGGGCCGGGAGTCTTGGGGGGCAGACGTGAGGGGCCGGCGACACAGGAGTCCGGCCGGGAATCCGGCTGCCCCTGCTCATGTCATCCTGAGCGTCCATCTCGCGTAGCGAGATAGCGAAGGATCTCGGTGAATGTCGGGAGACTGTTCGAGCTGCTTTCTTCGGGAGCGGACGCTCTCAGAATGACGTTTCGGGCGAAGGCGGGGTCTTCGGCCGCACCTCCGGGAGCGGCCGGACGCGAGCCCGAGCCTTGGCCCTGGAGATTCTCACCAAGCCGATGGGAGACATCAGATGCGACTGACCTTGTCCGTGTGTTTGCTCTTGACGATCGCTTTCACCCTCGCGGGGTGTGTTGAGAAGGTGGCCGAGCAGCCGAGTGGTCCGCCTCCGGGCGGCGAGATGATCAACCGCCCCACGCCCCAGCCGGGGGCGGGAGGCGGGAAAGAGGTCAGACTGACGCTCTTCACCTGGACGGAGCCGGATGAGCTGGAGGTCAACAAGCGCCTGATCGCGGGTTTCGAGGCGGAGCATCCCGGAGTATTCGTGGACATCGTCAATGTCTCGGGCAGCAAGGACGCCATGCAGAAGCTGGAGACGATGTTCGCCACCAAGGCGGGTCCGGACGTGATGTCCATCCACGGCGCCTACTACGTGGGGTTTGCCGATGCCGGTGCGCTGCGGGATCTGGAGGAGTTCGCCAAGACGGACGAGGATTTCCGGCTCGACGACATCCACCCGCGGCTGGTGGAGCTGTGCCGCTACAAGGGGAAGCTGTACTCGCTGCCGCGCTATACCTCGGTCTATGCGCTGTTCTACAACAAGGCGATGTTCGACGCCGCCGGACTCCCCTATCCGGGCAGCGGAGAGTGGAACTGGGACGAGTACCTGAAGGTGGCCAAGAAGCTGACCAGGGACCTGGACGGCGACGGCACGCCCGACGAATGGGGGTGCATCATCGACTTCTGGGGCGCCCGTCTGTACCCGTGGCTGTGGGCCAATGGGGCCAACTTGATGGACGACGCGCTGGACAAGTGCACGATGGACGCTCCCGATGCGGTGGAGACGCTGCGGTTCTTGGCGGACCTGCGCCTGAAGCACAAGGTCTGCCCCAAGACCACCTCCACCGAGCGTAACGAGGGGCTCGACGCCTTCGCCCGGGGCAATATCGGCATGTACATGTCCGGCCCGTGGGACATCCAGACACTGAACGACGCGGAGAACCTCAAGTGGGATGTGGCTCCGATGCCGCAGCAGAAGCGGCGCGCCACTATGCTGGGGACCGAGAACTACGGCATCTACTCGCAGACCAAGCACCCTCAGGAGGCATGGGCGCTGTTTGAGTACCTGCTCAGCCCCAAGGCGCAGGCGGCCATGTCGGACGAGCTGGGGAAGATGCCGTCGCGTGTCTCGGTGCTCCAGGGGGCCTATGCCAAGGGGAATGTGAACTACAATCGGCAGGTGTACGTGGATGCGGTGGAGTACGCCGAGCAGCCGCCGAACATCCCGGAGTACAGTCAGGTGCAGGACATCCTGCAGGCGGAGCTGGACCGAATCTGGATCGGCGGGGTGTCCGTGGATGAGGGTCTGCGTGTGGCGACGGAGAAGGTGAACAAGAAGCTCGGGGAACTGCGCGGCGGCAAGAGGTAGACGGTGCGGCAGGATCGGGCCGGGAAAGCAAAGCGGCGTCGGGATGCTCCCGACGCCGCTTTCGTGTTCGTGCGTGGTGGCGCGTCATTCGCCGCTGATGGCGTCCTTGATGCGCTCGAAGAACCCCTTATCGCGGCCGTTGGGGTGTTCCCCGCGCTCGGCGGCGAATTCGGCCAGGAGCTCTTTCTGTCTCGGGGTGAGGTGGGTGGGGGTGAGCACCCGCATGTGGAGGGTCAGATCGCCGCGGCCACGTGACCGGCTCTTGGGCAGTCCGCGGCCCGGCAGGACCGTCTGCTCGCCGGTTTGCGTTCCGGCGGCGACCTCCACCTGCTCTTCACCCTCCAAAGTGGGTACAGTCACGCTGTCGCCCAGGGCGGCCTGCACCATGGTGAGCTCAAGCTCGGCATGCAGTTCGGCGCCCCGGCGGAGGAAACGGGGGTCATCGGCGACGCGGATACGCACGTACAGGTCGCCGGCCAGGCCGCCGCCGGGGGGCGCCGAGCCGTAGCCCCTGAGCACGAGCTCATCGCCATCGTCGACGCCGGCGGGGATGGTGACCGTCAGCGTCTCCGTGCGCTCCTGGACGCCGCGTCCGCCGCAGTCCTCGCACGGGGTCGCGATGACCTGGCCGGTGCCGCGGCAGAGCTGGCCGATGTAGGGTGCGGGGTTGTGCCGCGGCAGTGGGGGCAGTCCTGGACCGTGGAGATGGTGCCGATGAAGGTGGAATGCGCCGCACGGACCTGGCCCACACCACCGCAGGTGCCGCAGGTACGGGGCTGCGTGCCGGGGGCCGCGCCCGTGCCGTCACACGTCTCGCAGACGGCCAGGCGGCTGTATTTCACCTGCTTGTCGACGCCGCTGAGTACGTCTTGCAGGTCGATTTGCACCTCGTAGCGCAGGCTCTGGCCCGTGGCCACGCGCGCCCCTCTGCCGGCGAAGCCGAAGGGGTCACCACCGAAGGCGCTGGCGAAGATGTCGAAGATGTCGAAGGGACCGGAGGCCTGGCCGAAGTCCTGGGGTCCGTTGTGTCCGTAGCGGTCGTACTGGCTGCGGCGCTCGGGGTCGGAGAGGACCGCGTAGGCCTCACTGATCTGCTTGAACAGCTCCTCGGACTGCGAGTCGCCCTGCCTGACATCGGGGTGGTGCTCGCGAGCCAGCTTGCGGTACGCCCGCTTGATCTCGGTGTCCGAGGCGTCGCGTGCAACGCCCAGCAGTTCGTAGTAATCTGCTTTCACGCTGTCCATTCTCACCGCCTGCGTGCCGACGACGGGCCACTAGAAGTCCGGCCGGCCCGGCTCCTGTCATTCTGAGCGTCCATCTCGCGCAGCGAGATAGCGAAGAATCTCGCTGAATGCCGGGAGATTCCTCGAGCTGCTCCCTCCGGGAGCGGACGCTCTCAGAATGACATTCCCGGCGAAGGT
>CAZXDD010000420.1:0-7054 GCA_964639415.1 uncultured Armatimonadia bacterium | reverse complement strand
CGGCGGTGGTGACGGCGGTGGTGACGGCGGTGGTGACGGCGGTGGTGACGGCGGGTACGGCAACAACGTCCCGCCCCGCTGCCGTACCTCCCGCCGTTGACGTGACCGTCGTTGTCCCCGTCGTCACTCCCGTCGTTATCCCCGTCGTTCCCCCCGCCGTGCCTCCCGCCGTTGACGTGACCGTCGTGCCCCTCGCTGTTGACGTGACCGTCGTTGCCACCGCCGTCACCACCGCCGTTCCTCCCGCCGCTACCTCTGCACTCTGCCGCCGCCGCCGCTCTTGAGCAGGCCCTCCACCTCGGCGACAGACACCATGTTGAAGTCTCCGCAGATGGTGTGCTTCAGGCAGCTTGCGGCGACGGCGAAGTCGATGGCCTCCTGCGGGCCCTTGCCCGAGAGCATCGCGTAGATCAGCCCGCCGGCGAAGCTGTCGCCGCCCCCCACGCGGTCCACGATGGGGACGATCTCGTACTGTGGGCCCTGGTAGAGCTCCGTGCCGTCGTACAGGACGCCGCTCCAGCCGTTGTGCGAGGCCGAGACGCTGCCGCGCAAGGTGATCGCCACATGTCCCAGGTTGGGGAACCTGGTCACAAGCTGCTCGGCCACCGAGCGGTACAGGGCCGCGTCCACCTTGCCGCCCTCGACGTCGATACCCTCCGCCGTGATGCCGAAGACCTTCTCGGCGTCCTCCTCATTGCCGATGGCAAGATCGCAGTGCTGCACCAGTTCGGGCATGACCTCTTTGGCCTTCTTGCCCCACTTCCAGAGCTTGCTGCGATAGTTCAGGTCGCAAGACACGGTCAGGCCCATTGCCCTGGCGGCCTTGACCCCCTCGAGACACACCGCCGCGGTGCCCTCGCTGATGGCCGGGGTAATGCCCGTCCAGTGGAACCAGTCGGCACCCTCGAGGGCGGCCTGCCAGTCAATATCGCCGGGCTGCACCTGGGAGATCGACGACCCGGCGCGGTCGTAGATTACCTTGGAGGCGCGCTGGACGGCTCCGGCCTCGAGGAAGTAGATCCCCAGCCGGTCGCCCTTGCGGACGATACGGGAGGTATCCACACCGAACCGGCGCACGAAGTTCTCGCAGGCCTGGCCGATGTCGTTGTCGGGGAGCAGCGTGACGAAACAGGCCTCGATCCCGAAGTTCGCCAGTGCCACCGCCACATTGGCCTCTCCGCCACCGTAGGTGGCCTCGAACTCGTCGGCCTGGGTGAAGCGGAGGAACTCCTTGGGCTTGAGGCGCAGCATGATCTCGCCGAAGGTCACGACTCTGGGCATGGGTCATCTTCCCCTCTTGAGAATTCCCGGACAGTATAGCACATCGGGCGCGGAGGGTGTGCCGCAGGGGGAATTGGCGAGAAGGCGCGCTGGAGGCCGGCGATGGCTGCCCCGGGCGGGCGATGTCATGGAACCGGAGGTCATTGCCGCGTCCGGCCCGTGACTTGCCGATGCGCCCGTCAGCCGGACGGGGCGTCCGGTGGCTCTTGTCGAACGATGTCGAGCTTGACGCCGAAGACCTCGCAAAACAGGGCACTCTTGCGTTCTCTCACGGCCCACAGCTCCTCCCACAGCGGCGTATGCCCGGTGGCGCGGATCTCCCAGGTGCGGGGCCCGGTAGGGCCGGCGGTGAGATCGGTCACGGCGTCGCAGTGAGTGCGGTCCAGGCCGTCGGCGATGCGCAACAGAGCCGCCAGCTTCCGTACTCGGTCCTGGTCGGCGTGGTTGAGTTCGCCGAAGGGGGAATGGGACAAGGAGGGGTGAGCCTTGCGGTGGTAGCGCGCCAGGCACGCGACGATGCGCTGCTCCCGGCGCGCGAAACCCGCAAGGTCGGCGTGAAGGATGATCTCCTGCGAGTGCTTGTGGTGCCCCTGGTACGACACCGAAACACCCACATCGTGGAGCAGGCCGGCGGCGAGGAGCAACACCTCGTCGTCATCGGTCATCCGGTGCAGGGGGCGTATGGCGTCAAACAGCCGCCCCGCCAGGTGGGCAACCTGTCGGCAATGGGCGACTTCCACACCCGTTGCCATAAGCAGTTCGGCTGCGCTCTGCAGCTTCTGGGACTGCGACACGGTGCCCCCCTGGAGGCCGGTGGGCGATCAGTCCTGTAGCGTTGCCACCTGCGAGGTCACGTCGATCAGTTGGTTGATGGAGAATGGCTTGGACAGCAGTCCGTTCCCGGCCCGACGAACCAGCTCCTCGCATGCCTGGCCGCTGGTGTCACCGGTTGCGAAGATGACTCTCCTGGCCAGCGACGGCTTCAGCTCGCAGATGCGCTCGTAGATGATCTCTCCACTGAGGCCCGGCATCTTCAGGTCGCAAATGACGGCTCCATAGTCGTTGTCGGCTATCAGTTGCAGGGCTTCGTCTCCATTGGCCGCCTGATCCACCGTGTAGCCCTCGTCGCTCAGAACATCGGCCACCAACGACCTGAGCATCTCCTCGTCATCGATGACCAGCACCTGGTACCCGCAGCCGTCGCGGTCGCTGCACCGGGCAGCGCTGGGTTTCCCGGAGTGTCTCACGGTTCCTGGGCTCATCCCTTCTTCCACCGGCAAGGTGATGGTGAACTCCGCGCCTCCCCCGTCGCGGTTCCTTGCCGTGATTGTGCCCTTGTGCTGCTGGATGATCCCTTGCGAGATGCTGAGCCCCAGTCCTGTTCCGGCGCCCTGAGGCTTGGAGGTGACAAACGGCTCAAACAGCGAGCCCAGCAAGTCGCCCCTGATCCCGGGCCCACTGTCGCCCACTACCAGCCGCACAAGATGCCCCTCGACGTCGGCGCTCACGTCCACCTCTCCGCCGCCAACCTCCGCCAACGCATCGCTAGCATTCGTCAGCAGGTTCACCAACACCTGCTGCAGCTCGTGGGGGTTCCCGAGTATGCCGGGCAGTTCGGGCGCGACGGAGACGCGGAAGGTGACGTTCTTGACCTCCATCTGGTAGCGCACGAGTTCCAGCGTCTGGGAGACTAACTCGTGTGGCGAGATGGCCTGGTGGTCCGCGGGCTGTTCACGGGCGAAGGTCAGCAGATTGCCCACGATACGCCTGGCGCGCTGGGCCTGAGAGTTGAGCTTGTCCAGATAGTCACGACAGCGGTCGTCGGTGCGGAACTGCTGAAGCAGCTCAGAGAAGCCAACCACGGCCGCCAGGGGGTTATTCAGCTCGTGTGCCGTCCCGGCCAGGAGCTGCCCCGCCGTGGCCAGGCGCTCGAGGTGGACCAGTTCCGTCTCCAGCCGGGCGTTGGTGGTGACGTCCACGCCCGCGGCCAGAGCCAGCATCGGTTCACCGTTCCCGTCGCAGAGACGGCGAATGTGCCAGTCGACCACGGTCTCCTTGTGGCCCGGACCCGTCAGGCGCGTGCGCACCGTGGGTGCCGCGGGGCGCAGGATCTCACGGGTCAGCATGCCGTGCAGATCCACCTCGTCGGCCAGGCGACCGAGACATCGGCTTCCGTCGCGCCCCAGCACATCCGCGGCCCGGAGGCCCGTGGCCATCTCGGCACCGCGGTTGAACAACGCCACACAGCCCTCGGCGTCGATACCCACCAGGAGCGTGGGTACGGCGTCGATGAGCTCTCGCGACCCGCGGCGCGCCAGCTCAGACCGCGTCCTTAGCGCCTCGCGCTCGCAATGGCCGGCGAAGACCCCCGCGAGCGTGACCAGGAAGCACCGGCAGTCCGGGGAAAGCTCCGTACCGCTCCAGGTAGCCATGACCAGGCTGCCCATCAGCCCGCCGCCCGATACCAATGGGGCAACCAGGATGGTTCCCACATGCCCTGTGGACCCCGCCGCGGCGTGGGACGTCTCCTGCACAACCGGGGTCAGTGAGCCCAGGCTGCAGCGAACCTGCTCCGACATCAGCAGCGCCGACAGGGCATCGGCGGGCACCGCCTCATCCACCCGCGAGGCCTGCACGCGGAACTCCGGGGCCAGCGAGCCCTCAACCCAGGCGCAGCAGCAGACCCCTGCCTCGCGGGCGGCGGCCCACAGGGAATCGAAGCACTCACGGGCATCTGTCATCACGCCTGTGGTTGTCAGATAGTCGGCCAGCGCCGCCTGCAGGTGCTGCGGCCGCCTGACACTCCGCGTCGCGGATCCCCCGCCATGCCACCCCAGAGGAGCCAGCACAGCGAACAACACGACGCTGCAGATAATGGCAATGATAGCGGTTATGTCCATAGCGTGGCCGGATCGGTCCTTCCACTGGGCGGGCCCTTGCCCCCGCCCCGGCTGCTGAGTACCCGCTGTGCTCCACCGCGCACCTGCCCGCCACGCCATCTGCTCCCCTGTTCTGCCGGGCCGGCGAAGTGCTGCCGCCGTCCTGCAGAGGGTCGGTCCGGCCGGTCTACCACGACGGTGGCCGGGACCACATACCCACTTCCGGAGCGTGCAATCGCTATGCCAGCGGATGTAAAAGAACCATGGCAATATCGACGGGGAGAAAAGGAGTGCAGGGGGGCAGTCATCGATGACAGCGAGGTGTCAGAGCCAAGAGCAGCGGCCTGCAGGCCCGTCGGCGCCGGCGGGCTCCGCAACGGTCCGGACAGGCCGGGTCACCGTCGGCTGTGAGTGTCCGGCCGAGCGCGCCGAGGGTAACCGCCGTTGCCTCGCCGGCGTCGCCTCACGTTTGGTGCGGCGGTCAGGCAGGGAAAGGGGGGTGGCACATCCTCCCGGCGGCTCTCGAGCCTGTCGGCTGAGCCCTTCGGCACCGTCGCGTGTCGGCGGCAGTGTAGCGCAAAGCGGTTGATGACCTCGCCAAGGCCGCCACAGGACATCCATGCGACCATGGGGCCGCTCATCCTGCGCGTTTCGGGCTGTGGCAGGCGGGTGCGTAGGCGGCCCGTTTGGCCTGGCCGACAGTCTCTCTCTCGGCCGTCGTTGGTTCATCCACCGCAGGCCAGGCGGCGTGCCCGCGCGCCGCCTCGAGAACCACCACGCGCCGGCGCTCGGTGAGGCCCGAGGCGTGCAGCGACAGCGTGTCGGTGAGCCCCCGGTCCACATCGCGCCGGCCGTGGAGAAACTCGGTGACCGGGTCCAGGGGCAGGAGTGTGCGCTCGGTGCGGTAGTGCATGGGGATCACTATTCGCGGTTCGAGTTGTTCCACCACGTCCCAGGCGGTCCGGGCATCGATGGTGTAGGTACCGCCCACGGGGACCATCAGCACGTCGACATCTCCGATGCCGGCCACCTGGTCCGGGCTAAGGGTATCGCCCAGATCACCCAGGTGGCAGCACCTGACGCCGTCCATCTGCAGACAGAAGGCCATCAGCGTCCCGCGTACTCGCCCCGCGAGGCGGTCGTGCGGCACCTTGACCGCGCGGAAGGAAACCCCCGCCGCCTCGCCGCTGTCCCGCAGTACCACAGGCCTGCCCTGCACGCCGCGGACGTAGCTGTGATCGGCATGCTCGTGGCTGACCAGCACCACATCCGCACGCCCCTGTGGCGGGTGGTAGTCCAGGGCCCCTCCGAAGGCGCCGGGCTCGCAGGGGTCCACGATGACCCTCCTGCCCTCCTCGTCGGTCAACTGGAAACAGGCGTGTCCGAAGAAGCGGATATCCATGCTCCACCTCCGATGGCCGAGCCGCGGTCTGCAGACCCCGCCCCGATCATCTCCGCACGGGGCCGGCGGCAGCGTGCCGAACCCTAACGTACCCTCTCCATGTTTCCGGAGCGTTTCGGGTTGCAGGTGGGGGAAGGTGCGGCTCCGGACGGGGTATCCGGGCCATTATGGGCGAAACGGCGAACCGTTGGGTAACGGAGGGGCAAACCGCCGGATGGGAAGTTCAAGCCGTCCGGTGGCCTTCCCGATTGTCTTCCTGACAGGCCGATACCATGAGATCGAGGTGTCCAAGTATGCTGGGCACATGTTTGGCACCGCCTAGTTTGCGTGAGACGATGCAAGTCGACCTTCGCCCACTTCACGCCGCTCTTGGCCGAGCCTCCTCCGTGCTGGACGTTCTGGAGATCTGCGAGGCCACAGCAATGGTGTACGGTGGTGGGTTGTGGTTGGCGGCCAGCACCAGGCCCCATCTGGGTACCTATGCCTGTGGGCGCCGACCCGTTCTGGACGCCAGTCTCGTGACGATCATAGAAGACACCGAGCGCGCCGCACTGATGTCCAGCCTCGAGGGGCAAGACCAGTTCTCGCGCAGTGCCATCGCGCGCTGGCACGACAAGAACGGCGAGCCCTTGCGCTCGCTCCCCAATGAGTACGCTCAGGTGGAGCTGGTCTCCGGCGGGGAGGTCAGTGGGGCGCTGCGAGTGTATCGAGCCGCCGGGGGGGACTCCGAGAGCTGCAACTGGGAAGCCGTGGAGAGCGTCATGTGCGCGGCGGCCCCGCATATCGTGCTCTCGCTCAAGCGCGAGGCCGAGGCCAACGCCATCGACCCGATGACCGGCCTGTGCACCCCCAACGAGCTGGTGGCCCGCCTGGACAAAGAAGTCGAGCGTGCCCGCATGTTCCCGCTGGAACTGGCTCTGGTTATGCTGGAGTTGCGGCTGGGGCCCGACCGGCAGCCGGGAATGCTCTCCGAGAGCGAGCTCAAAGCCGTGGGGGGCGTGTTGGTCAAGACACTGCGCGCTTCGGACTCGGCGGGACGCATGCCCGATGGCCGCTTCGCACTCCTGCTGCCCATGACCTCACAGCGCAACGCCCTGATCGCGGCATCGCGGATCGCCGATGAGTTGGCGGCCTGCGGCGAGCTGCCCGGCCATGTGCTCTGTCAGACGGGGATCAGCGGCTGGTCCTTCGAGGGTCCGGGGGCCGACGAGCTCCTGCAGCAGGCCAACCACGCCCTGGAGGAAGCCAGATCCGCCGGCGCCTGCGGCGCCTTTGTGTTCATCTAGCGGGCCCGGGAACCGGGCAGGCGACGCCGGCCACCCATGGGTCGCCTGTGCCCGATCGCGGCCACAGATGCGGTCTTCCGCCCCGCTCACTCGATAGCGGACGTAGCTGGAGCCTCAGTACCAGGCCAAACAGGATGGCCCCGGGGAGTGTTCCCCGGGGCAGATCGGAAGAGCACACGTCTGAACTCCAGTCACCGCTCATTATC
>CAZXDD010000419.1:0-7081 GCA_964639415.1 uncultured Armatimonadia bacterium | reverse complement strand
CGGCGGTGATGGTGCCGCGGAACTCGGCGCTGTCGGCCGTGACTCCGAAGCCACCTTTGCTCAGCTCGGTGCCGCCGACCAGTACCATCGCCACCGGCTCCCCCTCCTGCTCGGCGTAGAGACCAAAGCGGCCGGCGAAGCGGAAACCGCCCTCCGCCTGACGCATGACGTCGGGCGATGCGGACGCGAAGAGCGTGTCGGTACGCCCCTCAAGCTCCACCGTGCAGCCCGACGCCGTGAAGCCCGCCTCGTCGTCCCCGGAGAGCGCCAGGGCCGTGGCCCGGCGGATTGCGGGTTCGCCCCGATAGGGCTCGATGAGGCTGAGTACCTGTGTCTGCACGGGCTCGGCGGCCGTCTTGTGCAGCATCACCCACTTCATCTCGTAGGGGTTGCCGCCCGCCGGGGAGGTGCCGTCGCAGATCGCGACCTCCGTGCCCCGGGCCTCGGGCACCGTCAGTCTCAGATGGAGGCCCTCGCCGGTCTTGAGCTTCCAGTCGGCGTGCCAGCCGCCGTCGGAGGCGCCGCGCCGGACGTTGTACAGATGCGCGAACCCAAACATGGGGCCCGACCAGCCGTAGAGGCCCTTGCGGCAGCCGTTGGCCTGTAGCCATTCCGGGTCGCCATACTCGACGTCCGGCCCCGCGAGCGTCCCGCGCTCCTGGGCCGTGAGCTCGAGGCCCGAGGCGACAAAGTCGCCCTCCTGAGCATGGAAGGCCCACCAGTGCTCCTGGCCGCCGCTGATGCGGTACCAGTCCACGCAGTAGAACTGCCGGTCGGAGATGTCCACCAGCGCCACCAGGCGCCGCTGCCACTGGTCCTGAGGCAACTCGTAGCCCAGCCCCTCGTCGACGCGGTCGATGAAGGTCTGGGCCCGTGCCTCCGTCAGATGCACGGGTCCGGCGTCGGCGAACAACTGCGGCTGGGCAGTCTGAGTGACAAACGGGATCTGACGGGCCAGGTTATGACTGGTCCAGGAGTGCTCCCAGTAGCCCCAGTTGCGCGGGTAGCCCATGTGCTGCAGCAGCGTGCCCTTGTACGCATGGAGCCCCAGGTCCATGTGGTCGTCCTGCACATGTCCCCGTGCGCGGCCGTAGTGCAGCCATGCGGCCCGTTTGTCATCACCGGCGCCGGCGCGCAGGATCGCTAGGCCGTAGCCGTCGTGGAGGGAACTGCGGTCATTCCAGTCGTCCGGCCAGGAGGCGGCTTCCTGCTCGATCTGCTCCCGGGTGAAGGGGAAGTCGGCCGAGGGGCTCCAACCCGGGGCATGCGCCAGGGCCCAGGCGAACTTGGGGTGCCGGAACTGGCGGTATGCGTGCTCGTAGGCCGCGGCTCCCCCCGCCTGCCAGGTGACCCTGGACATTCGGGAGTACTCCGGATGGCCACCGGTGTCGCCGACGGCCGGGAAGCCACGGTCGATGGTCACCGTGTCCATGTCGAAGTCGAACACATTCTGGTAGCGACGGCTCTTGCTCAGCGACGGGAACCGTTCCTCGGGAAACAGCTCGGGCCGCATGGCGCGCGTACGCTCCACGGCGTCTACAATCGGCCCCAGAGCGGAGACGTGCATTCCGTTGTACCCGCCGGTGGATTCGTACGGCGCTCCGTCGCGGAAGAAGGTGTTCGGCACGAAGATCCGCATCTTCCCCCCACCGTCGTACAGCCACTCCATCATGTCTGTCACCGGGTAGTTGAGCATCTCGGCGATGTGGGCGAAGCCCATCTGCTGGAAGGGCTCGTTGGAGTGACACGAGTCGTCCATGGCGCCCTGGAGCCAGACGGCGAAGAGGTTCTCCTCGATGAAGCGCCGCACGTCTCCATGGGTCTGCACGGAGAAGCCCTTGGCCTGCAGATAGGGGATGATCTCGGCATCCTGCTCGATGGCGGGGAAGATCAGGTCGTAGGCTCTGGAGAGGCTTGTCATGTATCCGGGCTGGTCGATGGAGTAGACCGTGAAGCCGGTGGCGTACAGGAACGGCCCCTCCTCGAACCGGCTCTGGCCCAGCCTCTCCACCTGAGCGGCCGTATTGCGGTGCCGGTGGTGTGTCATGGTGGCCAGGTAGGCGTACTCCGCCGCAATGCGGCAGAAGGCCACAAGGGCCTTGTGCACGTACCGCACGTCCTCGGTGGCGATGTACGCCCGGGCGCAGGCGGTGGGGACCGTCAGCATCCTGTGGCAGTAGAACTGCGCCGTCTCGGCGATGAAGCCATAGTGCTGGCCGTCGTGCACGCAGCCACCGCCGATGCCGTCGTCCGGGAAGTCGCCGCTTGTGAAGTCATCATTGCCGAAGTCGTTGCTGGGGTACTCCTCGCCACCCACCGGGCAGCGGATCTTCCATCTCCACGGGATGTCGGCATCCTTCTCCCAGGGGTAGAAGGCGCGCTTCTCGTAGATGTCGGTGCCATGTACCGGGCAGCCGAAGCGGATGTTCACCCAGTGCCAGCGCGGGATGGTGCTGTCCGGCTGCATGGCCCAGATCGCGTCATCATCGGTCTGCAGCCAGACATCGGCTCCGCCGCCCTTGCGCAGGCGCGCCAGGTCCTGCTCGGTGGTCACCGTGCGGCCCTCCTTGAGATGGGGGAGAGCCTGGCCCAGGGGCCAGCGGCGCGGTAGAGGGGTGCCCTTGAGCTCTCTGAACTGCCGCAGGTCCTCGAAGGACCAGATGGTCAGGGGTACCACGAGCTCCCGGTCGGCCCAGGAGAAGCGGATCTGGGTGCTCGCAGCCGGGGCAAGTGAGCGGAAGTAGAACCGGCGCTGGTCGGTCTTGGCCGGCAACGGCGTGCGGTCCAGGAGCTTCACACAGTCGGGCACCTCCACGGCGATCTCGGGGGTCTCGGCGGGAACCTGCAGCGCGATCAGGAACAGCCGTCCCACTCCCACGATGTCGGGGGCATACTGCACCTTGGCATCCACTCCTTGAGCCTCCCCGGCGTTGGGGAGCATGGCGAGCAAGAGCACGAAGGGTGTGCAGAGCAGTGCTCGTGTCGGGCGCGAAGTCTTCACGTTCTATCACCTCGAGAGTGGCAAGGGCCCGTGATTGCGGCGGTGGGCATTCCCGGTCGCCGGGTCATCGCCGTGCCTGCCGTCGTCGGCCGCCATCTGCCCTGTGCCGTACTCACCTGTCGTCAGGATCGAGATCCGCCACCCGGAACACCGCCGTCTCGTGTGCCCCCAGCTCGAACTCGATCTCCCGGGCCGCCGTCCAGCGGCCGTCCTGCCCCAGCACTCCCCGCACATCGACCCTCCGCGGCAGCCGTATGCGCTTGCGCCCGCCGTCGGCGGCGTGCAGGCCGATCACCCCGCGCCCGGCGTAGAGCGCGTCGCCGGCAGCGGCGTACAGGTGAACTCCGGCTTCGGCGGCGAGATTGTGCAGCAGGCCGGGGGGCAATCCGGGCGTGGCGGAGTAGGCCACGGAGACGCCGTTCTCGCGCTTGAGTGCGGCGGCGGCGGTGCCGTCGGGGTACCTGGCCAGAACCCGCAGGCCCTGGTCGGGCAGCGCGAAGCGCGGCTCCACATCACCCTCCGGCCCATAGGCACCGTCCCTGCCGCCATAGCTATCGATCAGCACCGGGTTGGCGCAGAGCGGTTCATTGTCCACGAGATGGGCCCTGATCGCGCCCGGGCCGGCAAGCTCCCGGATGTCCATGCCGGTCAGCTCTCGCATCGCCTCTTTGTCCTCCGTCACGAGGCCGCTATCGCCCACTCTCCCAATCCCCGCGGCGTAGACGAACACCAGGAGCCTGCCGTCGCGCTTGAGGGTCTCCTCGATAGAGCGGCGCTGCGCGGCCGTCAGGTCGAAGGCGTTCAGGAACAGGTAGAGCCGATACGGCGGCGCGCTCGGCAGATCGGAAAGCAGGTGATAGGCGCAGGGCGCCCCGATACGGCGCGTGGCCGCGATCTGAGAGGTGATGGCCGTGTGGTACAGCCCCCCGGCGGCCTGCCGCTGTCTGAGAGCGCTCCTCTCGTCGTAGAAGACCCCGATCTCCGGGGCCAGGAGCGATGTGTCTTCTCTTCCCAACGCCTCCTGGCCTTCCTCCCTCATGGCGCGAAACAGATCGTGGATGTGAGGGTCGCTGAACCAGCCGGAGGTCATGTCGAACCACCACATGCCGGCGCCGTGGCTGCGCACGGCGGCATACTCGCGCCTCAGCACCCCCAGGGTCTCGCTCAGGTCGGCACAGCGACCGACCTCATTGTCCTGCAGGTGTGTGCGGATGTCGGCCTCCTCGAACCAGAGCTTCCCACGCTGCTGAATCGAGTCGGTAAGTGACATGAAGTTGGTGGTGCCGCCAGGCCGACGATCTGAGTACATGGCGGGGGCGGCCAGGAAGTCCAGGTCGGGGCACCGCAGCAGCTCTCCGAGGCCGAGGTGCTGGCTCTCCACGGCAATGGGGCCGTACTGGGGTCCATAGCCGTAGAAGGCTCCTGCGAGGGCCTCGCCGCCCGAGGCCTGCTTCACGATGTGGCAGAAGTGCTCGATGGCCCGCACGGTGACGGTGGGGTAGAACCGGTAGAAGTCAATCACGGCTTGTGAGCGCTGAGGGGATAGCAGGGCGGGGCCGGTGGCCTCCCGCGCCTCACGTGGCGGTACGCGCGCGCTCTCGAAGCTCACCTGCTCATCGCCCCAGGCCGCCTGCAGCGCCGCCACCGTCTTGTACTCCGCGGCCAGCCAGCTCCTGAACGCCTCCTGCATGGGCCGGGAGAAGTCACCGCGCCGCTCGCTCCACATGCCCCAGGCCTGCCACTCAGCGCTGACGCCGGAGGCCAGGTGATACCCGATGACACGGTCGGCGTAGGGGGAGTGACGGGTATGGCGTACATACCGCTCCAACTGCCTGCCGGTATCGGTCAGCCACTTCTCCGAAGCCATGGACTGCGGGCCAAGGCTCCCGTCGTCGAACACCACGCGCTCATCCGGGTTGGCCTCGAGCCACCAATCCGGGGCGGTGAGGCCAATGCGCGGGAACACCAGGGCCTGTGGGTCCTGCTCCAGTACGGCGCGGTAGGGGTCGTCCGCGTCGGCGGCGAAGAAGCTCTCAGAGCGCCCATTGCCGATGGACGCGCCCATCGAGTACAGATGCCCGCCGGTGGCGGCGAACTCATGGTACAGACCCGTACTCACGCCGAGGAACGCGAAGCCGAACAGAGGTCTGCCGTCGATGACCAGCGTCGGTGTGCCTCGAAGACTTTCGACTCGCGCGACGCAAGGTGCAGCCGGCTCCCAGGGAGCCAGTGTAGCATCGGCCACTTTGTAGTCCCCTTCTTGACGTCCCTCGTACTCGGAGTCGGAGAGCTCGACGATGAGGCTGTAGGTGCCCCCGGGGACGAAGCGTAGGGGGCCGATGGGCAGGGAGACGGACAGCACCTCTCCGGGTCGTCCGTGGTTCGGGGGGAGAGTTACGGGCGCCCGTGGCCTCCACAGCACCTTTGTCCCCTCGCGCAGCGCGTAGTGCAGCCTCTGCCGCCCGATCGGTTCCTGAGCGGTGAAGCGCAGCTCGACCTGTCCTCCCGTGCGTGGGAAGGGCGTGGGCAACGTGGCCTCGACCTGCACCAGGGGCCGCCCCGAGGGGCGGTAGGTCATGTCCGGTGTGAAGAGGATGCAGTCGGCTTTGGCGGCGAAGGCGTGCGCGCCATCGAGGCGGATTGTGTGGCGGCCGCCTTCCACCTCGCCCCAGCGCTCCCAGACCCACAGCCGCCCCAAGGGTTCGGTCACGGCCATGCGGCGTGTGCGTTCGTCGATGGTGAGGCTGTAGTGGTAGCAGTCGGGATAGTTGCCATCGTCGCCCGAACGAGCCCAGACAGCATAGCTGTCACCGGGCAGCTCGACCTCGCCTTCGGCCACCCAGTCGGCCCGGTTGGCCAGCGCCTTCGCTCCGCCGCTGGCCTCCGCGTCGGAATGGCGATGCCAAGAGGAGCGCGGCAGGTCCTCGCACTCGACGAGGACCGAGCCCGCCGGGAGGGTCCCGGAGTACGGAGGCCCCGCCCACCCGGGCGCGCAGCCCCACGGGGCAAGCAGTGCGAGGACAAGGAGTGTCGGGCAAGCGGGGGGCACGGTCCAATCCTCCAGCGGTGAGGGGTGCCGGACGGCCTGACGGACACTGTCGCCACTTCGCCCCGACGGGCGGGGGAACCTGCTGCCGTCCTCCTCCGCGGTCTGCTCGGTGCACGATGGGGCCGTGGGGACGTGCCGTGATAGCGTTCGCCCGGGCCTTCTTCGCCCCTGTGATCGCCATGCAGGGACAAGATGGTCTCCGCCCGCCCACCGAAGGCTCGGGGGGCCGCGGGTTCGGGCATGGGGGGAGCCGGTGGCAGGGCCCGGGTTGGCGCCTCGGGCGTCGGAAGGCGACGCGGGATCGGGAGGAATCGTGCACTCCGGCGGCCAAATGGTCCTGCGCAGGACGGCCGAACACGCTCGCCGAAAGGAAGTCCCCACCGTGCCCGATACCGTGCTCACCGACTCTGTCAAAGCCATGGCTCTGGAGCTCGGCGCCGATCTCGTGGGCGTCGCGCCCGTCGACCGCTATGCCAATGCTCCGCTGATGATGTCGCCCCAGGGGCATCTGCCTGAGGCCAGGTGCGTGGTGGTGGTGGCGATCCACCATCCGGACGCCGCTATCGAGCTCGGGGGGGAGGCCAATGGCCAGAACTCCCCGCATCACAGCGGTCCGTACAACATCCAGGGGACGATGAACACGAAGCTGGAGTGCATCTCCTTCCAGCTCTCGCGATTCCTGGAGGATTCCGGGTGCCGGGTGGTGGCGATCCCGGCTACGAATGTGTGGCGGTTTCGACCGTACAAGGAGATCGACACTCCCTTCGCTCCCGACCTGTCGGACATCCATGCCGGCGTGGCCGCCGGGCTGGGTGAGTTCGGGTTCAGCGGCCTGCTGCTGACCCCGGAGTTCGGGCCCCGGCAGCGCCTGTGTTGTCTGGTCACCGACGCGGACCTGGTGCCGAGCCCTCTTTACGACGGGCCCCCGCTGTGCGACAAGTGCATGGAGTGCCTCAGATGGTGCCCGACCGAGGCCTTCAACAAGGAGATCGGAAGAGCACACGTCTGAACTCCAGTCACGAGATTCCATC
>CAZXDD010000418.1:6767-7088 GCA_964639415.1 uncultured Armatimonadia bacterium | reverse complement strand
CCGGCGCCGGTTGGGCGGGTCTTGCCCTCACCCGTCTGTTCAGGCTCGCACGGCGAGCCCGAACAGCCGACCTCTCCCGGGCGCCCCGCAGGGCGGGACTGGGAGAGGTTGAGCGGCCCACGGCTCGGCGGCGGCGCTCTGTAGGGCGCGGGCCTGTACCGCGCCGAGGGGCGTCCGACACCAACGGCGGACGGCCATGGCGCCCGGCGCCGGTTGGGCGGGTCTTGCCCTCACCCGTCTGTTTGGGCTCGCAGGGCGAGCCCGAACAGCCGACCTCTCCCGGGCGTCCCGCAGGGCGGGACTGGGAGAGGTGGAACGGCC
>CAZXDD010000418.1:1711-6667 GCA_964639415.1 uncultured Armatimonadia bacterium | reverse complement strand
CACGGCTCGGCGGCGCACAGGTCGCCGCCCTACAACGGCCCACGGCTCGGCGGCGCACAGGTCGCCGCCCTACAACGGCCCACGGCTCGGCGGCGGCGCTCAAGATGACATCTTCGCGGCAGGTCCCGCTTCCTGACCGGATCTCTATTCCCTCGCCAGCCGGATCACATTCCACGAGGCCGGCGGCAGGGCGGCCCGCAGCGTGCCTTCCTCCACCGTCGCCCCGGAGATCGCCATGGGGGCCACCCTCTGGGGGGCCTCGGCGGTGTTGACCGCCTTGAGATCCTCGTGGCACAGCACGCTGTGTTCCAGGAGGCGCAGCTTCGGGAAGGCACGGAGGGTGACTTCCACCTCCAACGGTTCGGTGAGGTCGCGGTTGAGGCAAAACAGGGCCGGCTCACCGGTCTGCGGGTCGGCCACGGCCGCCATGCGGAGGCTGTCCACTCCCTGTCTGACCGGGCAGTCATACTTGTCGCTGTCCACCAGGGCGCGCAGGGCCACGCCGCGGCCGAAGCAAGAGGCCTGCGCAAAGGGGTGGTAGATGGTCTGCTGCCAGGCCGGGCCGCCCTTCTGGGTCATGATGGGGGCGATCACGTTCACGATCTGGGCCAGGCAGCCGATCTTCACCCGGTCGCAGTGGTTCAGAAGCGAGATCAGCATCCCGCCCACGCAGAGAGCGTCCTCCACGTTGTACACGTCCTGAAGCTGCGCGGGAGCCACCGCCCACGGCTCCGGGATCTGCTGGTCGGTATGGAACCAGACGTTCCACTCGTCGAAGGAGAGCATGATCCGCTTGCGAGAGCGTCTCTTGGCCGCCACGGCATCGCAGCAGGCCACGACCTCCTCGATGAACTGATCCATCTCATCGGGCTTGGCGAGATAGCCGGCGGTGTCGCCTTCGGGGTTGCCCAGGTAGGTGTGGATCGACAGGTACTCCACATGGTCGAAGGTGTGGTCCAGCACCGTCATCTCCCAGGCGCCGAACCCGGACATGCCGCGACCCGACGAGCCGCAGGCCACCAGCTCGATGGAAGGGTCCACCCACTTCATGAGCTTGGCCGCCTCGCAGGCGATGCGGCCGTACTCCTCGGCGGTCTTGGCCCCCATCTGCCAGGGCCCGTCCATCTCGTTTCCCAGACACCACAGCTTCACCCCGTGCGGGGCCGGAGTGCCGTTTTGGCGCCTCAGCTCGCTGAGTGCCGAGCCGGCGGGGTGGTTGCAGTACTCCACCAGGTCGCGGGCGGCGTCGGGGCCGCGGGTGCCCAGGTTCACCGCCAGCATCGGCTCGGCACCCACCCTGGTGCACCAGCGTACGAACTCGTCGGTGCCGAACTGATTGGTCTCGGTCACGCGCCAGGCCAGGTCCAGGCGGCGCGGGCGCGCGGAGCGGGGCCCGACCCCGTCCTCCCAGTTGTACCCGGAGACGAAATTGCCCCCCGGATAGCGGATGACGCTCATCCTCAGCCCGCGGACGAGGTCGATCACATCCCGGCGGAAGCCGTCCTCATCCGCGGTGGGGTGGTCCGGCTCGTAGATGCCCTCGTAGATGTGGCGCCCCAGATGCTCGGCGAAACCGCCGTACAGTCGATCGTCCACCTCGCCGATGGTGTAGTCGCGATCCAGGGTGACTTTTGCCCGGCCCATGGCTGCTTGTTCCTCCGCAAGGGTGCGCGACGGTTCGCCCCGGTCGTGGCGGGGCCGTACCGCGATAGGTATTCCCCCCGCCGGGGCGACCTCCCTCCCGGCCCTCGCGGCGGGCGAAGGTCCGTCGCGGGGCGAAGAGGAACTCTGTAGCTCCGGCCGAGAAGCCCGGCCGGCGCGGCGCATGGCATTCCGCGCGTCGATCTCGCACAGCGAGATAGCAGAGGGTCTCTTTGGATGCCGGGGATTGTTCGCGCTGCTCCCTCCGGCGGCGGGCGCCCTTTGAATGCCATCGCCCATGCGAATGTGGGCTTCCCGGCGGCACATCCAGACCGGCGCCGCAGGGCCAATTCATCCGAAAGTGGGACGCTCATGCTCATGAATGCGCTGGCGATCATCTCTCTCATCCCCGCGGCCACCCCGACACTTGCGCAGACCGCGGACCTGAGCAACTGGCCGCCGCGGGACTACTTGGTCAGGAGTCTGGCCGCCGGTATCGAGCCGATCCTCGACTCACAGGACCTGCAGACCGGGCGCTTCGGGACGCAGCCGTGGATCTGCACGGACCAAAACGTGCTGTACCCATTGGCCGTCGCCTGGGCCACCGAGCACCCCGAGAACCCCTGGTACCACGACGCCCGGCTGCTGGAGGCCATCGGCAGGGGCGGCGAGGCCCTGGTGGACGATCAGGACGAGAAGGGGATGTGGATCTTCCGCAAGAAGGACAACTCTACATGGGGCCAGATCCACATGCCGTGGACCTACAGCCGCTGGATCCGCGCCTACGAGCTGGTGCGGGAGGCGCTCCCTCAGGCCGCGCGGGAGAAGTGGGAGCAGGGCCTGCTCCTGGGGTTCCAGGGCATTGCCGGGTATGCCACGGGCGGGGTGCACAATATCCCCACCCACCACGCCATGGCCCTGTATATCGCCGGAGTGTGCTTCGACAACGCCGACTGGCGCGACGCGGCCCGCAGGTTCATGGCCAAAGTCGTGGACAAGCAGGACCCGGCGGGGTTCTGGTCGGAGAACTTCGGCCCCGTGGTGAGCTACAACACGGTGTATGTGGAGGCCCTGGGTATCTACTACACCTACTCTAAGGATCGGGCGGTATTGCCGGCGCTGGAGCGTGCCTCGCTATTCCACGCCAATGCCCTGTGGCCCGACGGCTCGGCGGTGGCCTGCATCGACGAGCGGGTGGTGTACCACGCCGGGGTTGCGGTGCCCAACGTCGGGTTCACCTGGTCTCCCGAGGGGCGGGGCTATGTGGTCAAGCAGATGCAGGAATGGAGCCGGGGCGGGGAGCGTCTGCTGGGGGCGGAGCAGGCCGCGCACATGCTGCAGTATGCCGGGACAGGCGAGGTGAAGATGCCCGCTGCCGCGGGGGATAAGGGGCGCTTTGTCCTGGGCAATGACGAGGCCTTGTTCCAGCGGGACAAGCCCTGGGCCTGGGCCTATTCGGCCTATGCCTGCAGGCCGCCGCAGAACCGGTGGATTCAGGACCGGCAGAACCATGTGGACGTGTTCCACGATGTGCTGGGTCTGGTGGTGGGCGGCGGCAATACGAAGCTACAGCCCTACTGGTCCACCTTCACCGTGGGCGACCCGTCACTGCTTCGGCACACACCCGGCGATGAGAACCCCAACTTCACGCCGGAGATCGCTCTGCAGTGGACGGCGGACGCCGGTAGCCTGCAGGCCGGGGAGGAGGGCACCGCCCTGCAGTTGCGGTACAAGGACCTGTACTGCAGCGTGGAGGCCCGGCCCCGGGAGGACGGGAGCCTGGCGTTGATCTACCGCGCGCCCGCGGACAGCGGGGTCGAGGCCCACGTGCCCCTGATGTACCGGGGCTCGAGGGTCACTCTGGGAACCGGTGAGAAGCTGCGCCTGACGGACGCCGACGTGAGAGTGCCGCCGGAGAAGACGGGTGGCAGCCTGCTGTGGCGGGAGATGATGGTCTCGCTGCCCGACGGCGCCTCACTGGTCTGGCCCGCCCGGCAGCACAATCCGTACACCAAGGACGGCCAGGCCTCCTTGAGCGCGGCCAAACTGACCATCCTCTTGCCCTTCGAGGAGGGGGTGCAGGAGCAGGAGGTCGTGATCTCCCACCTGCCCGCACCGCCCTTCGACGGTCTGGCCTTCGAGGCCCGCGACATCCCCTTCACCTCGGAGACCGGGACGCGCACCAAGCGCCTGGATGACCTGGGCTCCCAGTTCCTGGGGGCCACGAAAGCCGGCGACAGCATCACCTTCACGCTTCCACAGGTGAAGGCGGGCAAGTACGAGCTTCTCGGCGAGTTCGTCCTGGCCTATGTGTACGGCATCGTGCAGGTGTCGTTGGACGGACAGCCGGTGGGGGAGCCCTTCGACGCCTACTGTGAGGGGGTGGACGACGAGGGGGAGCGGGTGTCGCTGGGAGTGGTGGACCTTTCGGAGGGTGAGCATCGGGTGAAGGTGGAGGTGGTAGGGAAGAGCGAGCAGGCGGAGCAGCATTTCATCAGCGTGAAGCGCTGGCTGCTCCGGCCCGTGGCGGGGTAGGGGAGAGGCGGTTTTGGAAGGTGGTCGCGGCCGTGGTGAGGAACATGCCCGCACTGCCGGGCACCCGCTTGCCGGAGGGACGAGAGTGACGGAGCAACGAGTCTGCCCACATTGCCAGCGGCCCGTGGCGGCAGAGCGCATCATCTGCCCCCACTGTTTCCGCACGTTGCCGGCCGCCGATGCGCCGGCTCCCGCGCCGTCCGCGGAGGAGGGCCCGGCCCCGGTGGAAGGGGCCATGCCCGAGGCCCCACCCGCACAGGCCGCCTACGTGCCGCCACCTCCGCCCGTGGCCCAGCCCGGGGTGCCGTATCAGCCGCCCGCGCCGCAGCAGGCCCCCTACGGCCCGGCAAGCGGGCCGCCGCCCCCGCCTCCGGATGACACCCTGGCCATCATCGGGCTGGTGCTGAGCATCCTGGGCGTCGTCTGCTGCGGCTGTCTGCCCATGCTCAGTACGGTGGGCCTGATCCTGTGCATCATCGCCCACACAAGACGCCCCGGCAGCCTGACGTGGACCGGTATCGTCATCGGGATCATCGGTACGGTGATCTTCGTGATCTCCATCATCGCCTCGATCTACTTCAGCATGCACCCGGAGGTGTATCGAGAGCTGATGGACCAGGCGATGAAGGACCTGGGTCTGCCGCCGATCCCCGGTCTGCCGTTCCCGTAGTTGACCCCTCGCGTGGCCGGCGGGCAACGGCGAATGGCGGTCGTCGGCCGTTGGGGTTAGCCGTTGCCCCCTCCTCCCGTCTCCGCCGGTGTGTGGCGGAGTAAGGGAGA
>CAZXDD010000418.1:0-1611 GCA_964639415.1 uncultured Armatimonadia bacterium | reverse complement strand
GTAAGGGAGAGGGGGCGGGCCCGAAGGGCCGGGGGTGAGGCGTCGTCCGCCGTTGACGTTAGCCGTTGCCCCCTCCTCCCGTCTCCGCCGGTGTGTGGCGGAGTAAGGGAGAGGGGGCGGGCCCGAAGGGCCGGGGGTGAGGCGTCGTCCGCCGTTGTAGGGCGGCGCGGTACAGGCCCGCGCCCTACAGAATGCCGCCCGTTACTCCTTGGCCTTGTCCTCCTTGATCGCGGCCTTCACCGCCGCCAGCACCTCCTCGGCGTGCTCGTCCACCTTCACCTTCGGGAAGATGCTGCGGATCACACCCTCCTTGTCGATCACGAAGGTCGTGCGCACGATGCCCATCGCCGTCTTGCCGAACTGCTTCTTCTCCTGGTAAACGCCGTACTTGGTGGCCACTTTCGCATCGGTGTCGCTCAACAGCGGGAAGTTCAGCCCGTTCTTGGTGACGAACTTCTCGTGTGACTCCAGGTCGTCGCTGCTGACCCCGATGATCTCGGCTCCCACCCGCTTGAACTTGCTCCTGGTGTCCCGGAAGGCGCAGGCCTCCTTCGTGCAGCCGGGGGTGTTGTCCCGCGGGTAGAAGTACAAGACCACATAGGACTCACCGCGGAAGCTACTGAGCTTGACCTTGCCTCCCGTACTCGCCGGGAGCGTGAAATCCGGCGCCTTCCTGCCCTCTTTGAGTTCGGCCATGCACACACCCTCCTTGTGGGGCCTACAGGCCCCCATATGCGGGCAGTAGCCCGCCGCTGAACAGGCCGCCTTCATCGGAGACGAGGTAGGCTACGGCCTGTGCCAGTTCCTCGGCGGTGACCCATCTGGCAAAGTCGGCCTTTGGCATGCTCCGGCGCATGTCGGGACTGTCGATGACGCTCGGCGCCAGCGCCACGGCGGTGACGCCGCTGCCCTTGAGCTCCTCGCGCAGAGCCCTGGTATACGCAACCACCGCGGCTTTGGATACGGAATAGGCCCCCGCGCCCTTCTGGGGATGCTCGGCGGCCCGGGAAGCGATGTTCACCACTCGCCCATAGCCCTGCCGGACCATGCCCGGGACCAGGGCGCGGCAGCACAGGAAGACCGTCTGGAGGTTGAGGCGCAGCATGTGATCCCAGTCGGCGGGCTGAGCCTCCCACAGCATCGCGCCGCCCCGATAGCCCCCGGCGGCATTGACCAGGAGGTCCACGCCGCCCAGGCGCTGTTCGGCGGCGGCCGCCAGGGCGGCGGCGCCGCTCTGGGTGGTGAGATCGGCGGAGGCGACAAAGGCGCGCTCTCCCAGCGCGCGGGCGGCCTGCTGCAGGCTCGGGAGGGTCTCGGGGCCGGAAGCAATGCCCAGCACCCGGGCGCCTCGGGCGTGCAGCGTCGAGAACACCGCTCCCCCCAGATTGCCGCCGGCTCCGGTAACGACCGCTCGGCTCTCTTGCAGCTCCATGCCTATCGACCTCTCCTTGCGATGCGGTGGGGCCGGAAGGGAAGGGAGCTGCGGCCCGCCGCCGTCGCCGTCCTCGGCCGTCGGCCCCGGCGGCTCTCCCGGACGGTCCTGCGGCGGCCTATCCCGCCTCCGGCTCTATCCTAGATCGGAAGAGCACACGTCTGAACTCCAGTCACCGC
>CAZXDD010000417.1:0-7099 GCA_964639415.1 uncultured Armatimonadia bacterium | reverse complement strand
GATAATGAGCGGTGACTGGAGTTCAGACGTGTGCTCTTCCGATCTGTTCGAAGGACAGGACCACCCTGCCGACGACGAGGTGACGGAGACCGCCTGGTTCGCCCCGGCCGATCTGCCGCCGGACATCAGCCCCCCCGACCGCGTCATCCTCGGCCATTTCCTCGCGCACAGGCAGTAGGCCGCCGCCGCTGCCGTTGCTCGTCTCACGGCGGACGGCGACGGCTACGTCCGCTGCCGTTCCCCGCCGTCCCCCTCCACGCGCCACGGCCGTCGCCCCCCGTCGTTAGCAAACGCCCCTTGACACGCGATATGTGAGATGTATCATATGAGCATAGGAATATATGACGAGTGGCATAGGGCACTCGTTGTCTATCCAGTCCGGCCGGCGTCGTCCGGCCGAGACACCTAACGGCGGAGGGCATGATGAAGATCGCGGTGCTCAACGGCAGTCCCAAAGGCCCCAAGAGCGTGACGATGCAGTATGTCGCCTATCTGCAGAAGAAGCACCCGCAGCACGAGTTCGTCCAACTGGATGTGGCCCACCGTGTGAGGAAGCTGGAGGCCGATGAGGCCGCCTTCTCGGAGGTGCTCGAGCAGGTTCGGGCGGCCGACGGCGTCCTGTGGGCCTTCCCCCTGTACTACATGCTGGTGTGCTCGCAGTACAAGCGGTTCATCGAGCTGGTCTTCGAGCGTGGGGCTCAGGAGGCCTTCGCGGGCAAGCACGCCGCGGCGCTGGCGACCTCCATCCACTTTTACGACCACACCGCTCTGGACTACATCCAGGCGATCGCCGAGGACCTGGGGATGCGGTTTGTGGGGTGCCATTCGGCGGCCATGAATGACCTGTTCTCCGAGCCCGGGCGGCGGCAGTTCGAGTTGTTCGGAGAAGACCTCGCGGCGGCGATCTCAGAGGACCGGCCCGCGGGGCGAACGTTCCCGCCCATCGCGCGCACCGAGGTCGAGTACCGGCCCGGGCCGAGGGGGGAGCAGGTTGCCACCGGTGGCCGCAGGGTCCTGGTACTCACCGACGTCACGGAGCCTCAGAGCAATCTTCAGCGCATGATCGACCGCTTCGTGGCCTCCTTGGACGGCGCAGTCGAGGTGCTCAACCTACATGAGGTCGACATCAAGGGCGGCTGTACGGGTTGCTGCAAGTGTGCCCTGGACAACCACTGCATCTACGACGGCAAGGACGGTTACCGAGACTTCTTGGAGAGCAAGGTGAAGACCGCCGACGTGCTGGTCTTCGCCGGCACGGTGGTTGATCGGTACCTGTCCTCCAAGTGGAAACAGTACTTCGACCGGTCCTTCTACAACGGCCACACTCCGACCACGCCCGGAAGACAGGTGGGCTTCATCATCTCAGGGCCGATGTCCCAGTTGTCCACGACGCGCCAGATTCTCCAGGCCTATGCCGAGTTCCAGGGCTGTCACCTGGTGGACATCGTCACCGACGAGAGCGGTGACGGCGGACAGGTGGATGCCCTGCTGTCCGGCATGGCCGGACGCCTGATGCGCTACGCCCAGAACGGGTACATCCCGCCCAGCACCTTCCTGCGGGTCGGCGGGATGAAGCTCTTCCGGGACGAGATCTGGGGGCCGATGCGGGTGATCTTCCAGGCGGACTATGCGTACTACAAGAGGCACGGCCTGTTCGACTTCCCGCAGGGGAACTGGAAGACACGGCTGATGAATGCCGTCCTGGTGCCGCTGACGAGAATCCCGGCGGTCCGGAAGCGATTCCGCGATCAATGCCCGGACGCCATGCTCGGTGGGTATCCGAAGCTGCTGGAGAAGGTGTAGGCGGCGGGGAGGACGGACACTACCCGGCCCGGAGGTACTGAGAATGGCGCTTGAGCACGCGATACTGGGCTTCCTGGACTATGCCCCCATGTCGGGCTATGACCTCAAGAAGACCTTCGACGAGTCGGTGAGGCACTTCTGGACGGCCCAGCAAAGCCAGATCTACAGGACACTGAAGAGGATGCAGCAGGACGGCTGGGTACGGATCGAGGTGGTCAAGCAGGACGACCGGCCCGATCGTAAGGTGTACCACATCACGCCCACGGGCAGGCAGGAGTTGGAGCGCTGGCTGGCCGCCCCCGCGGGGCCCGAGCTGTTCCGCAGCGAATGGCTGGTGAAGGTCTTCTTCGCCTCGAGACTGGGCGACTCGGAGATCCACGCCATGTTCCGGGAGCGGGCGGATACGCTGCGGGCCAAGTTTGCGCACCTGCAGGACGCGACTCAGGGGGCGCTGGACGAGGGGGCGGCCAAGTGCGGAGAGCCTCGGGACTGTGCCCTGTGGCAGTTGACCCTGGAATACGGCATCGCCTACTACCGATGGGAGCTGGAATGGATGGAGCAGGCGATGGAGAGACTGGCCAGGCTGCCGCCGGGGGCAGACAGAGCGGGGAACGGCGAGAACGCTGAGAACGGCGGGAACGGCTAACGTCTCACCACGGAGAAACGGAGAGCACGGAGTTCCGCGGAGAACGGCACCACCGGGGAAGGCAGACGGCTCAACACACAGACACAGAGAACGGCAGAGAGCACAGAGAACGGCTGAGCACGCCGGGAATGGCGGGTCGTGGGAACGGCGAAGCACATCCCATCACGAACGGCGGTGGGAGAGGCCAAGCGACGTGCCCGCCGTGTGCCTCACAGCCCGGACACGATCTTGTCGATCCCCTCGCGGAGCTGCTGGTCGGTGATGAAGCCCTGCTCGTGGAGGCGCTTGAGCCTGGCGATCTGACCCTGAACCGAGTCGTCGGACGGCGGCGTCTCCTGCGGGCCATCCTGAGCGGGCATGGCCACGGTGCGGTCCACGCCCTCAGGCAGCTCCAAAGGTGGCTTCTCGGGCGGCGCGGGGAGGGCCGCGGCGTCCGCTCGGGCCGCCAGCTCGCCCTGGGTCCGGGCCCGAGCCTTGGCCCCCTCGATCTGCGCCTCCGCCTGGAACACCGCGGCCAGGTGCTCGGACTGCAGATTCGGTCCGGCGATGTCCAGACCCCGCCGCTTGGCCTCCAGTGGCACCGCGATCAGGGCGCGCACGTCCTCCTCGGCCTGGTCATCGAAGTGCAGCGAGATCAGGTCCCGCGGGCCGTCCAGGCCCATGCCCTCGGTATACGCCCACGCCCCGCAGACCGAGATGTTCAGGTTACCCACGATGCGTAGATTGTCGCTCATGAGGTTGGTGGAGGCGCCGCTGGTGCCGGTACGCACGCGGCCGAAGGTGCCGTCCAGGTGGGCGGCGTCGATGATGGAGGCGTAGCGCACCATGCCGAAGAGCTGTCCGCTGTAGGAGACGTAGGCGTGGCCGTAGCAGATCAGCGCCACGAAGATCAGCCAGCCGTAGACCATCTTCCCGATCGCATCCGCATCGGCGGCAAGCTGCAGAGGGTCCAGGACGAAGAACACGCCCCCGTAGCCCAGGAGCAGGAGCCCGGAACCCAGCCCCAGGGCCATCACCGCGGGCACGGCGTAAACCCAGCCATCGAACCTGGCCCGGCTCTCGCACAGCAGTCCACCGCGGCAGGTGCCGGTATCGGCCACTCCGCCCTTCTTCTCCACCACCGGAAACTCATACACCCGGGGGGTGAAGCTGGGGGTCCCGAAGCGGCCGCACTCGGCCTTCAACGCCGCGATGGTCTCATGGGGGCCCAGACCGGCCTCGACGTACTGGCTGGTGCGGGCCGTGCGGGCCATCGGGCTGCTGCCCGGGACCAACAGGTTGCACAGCACGACGTCGAAGGCCACCAGCAGGACGAAGACCACGAGCAGCAGGGCCGGTGGGGTCGGGATGACGGCCAGGGCCTTGAGGCCCAGCACACCGGGCCCCAGGCCCACCACGGCGCAGAGCACCACCGCCAGCAACAGCCAGCCGGCCACCTGGAGCCGCCTGCGCGCGATCCTGCGGGGGATAGGGGTGAGGTAGCCGGCACGGGCGCTGAGGAAGCCCAGGAAGGTGCGGAACCAAAGCGGCTCGGCGCCAGAGTAGGCGCTGAGCTTCTCCTGGCGCAGTTGCTCGGCGACCTCGGCCGCGTCCCGCAGGCCCCCGGGCGCGTCGGGAGGGACGGCGAAGCTCAGCATCTCCCGCAGCCCCAGGATGATGCCCACCAGGCCCCACACCGCGACTCCCAGGCCGAGAAGAACCTGCGCGATGAAGAGGACCGCTGCGATCGGGGCCGTAGCGGCCTCCCCGGAGAGAATAGCCCCTACCTGCCCGATGCGGGGCTGGAGGAACAACACGGCCACCAGGCCGAGAACCAGGCCCACTGTCAGGCGGACCACGCCCAGTGTGCGGTAGGGGTTCTGGATGCCGGAGGGCTCCATGTCAATGCTCGCATATGCCGGCAAACCTGATCACCTCGCTGTTGCGCGGAAAGCGGTCAGACCACATCATACCATTGCGCGGGCCGCAAGCGAAGGCCCCTGTCGCCTCTCCGGCTCCCGGAGCAAGCCTCAGAACCCCAGCCCCTTGAGCCACTCGGCGCAGAGCCGCGACCACGAGGCGATGTGGGCGTCCTCGGGCGCCAGGCCGAGGCCGTGGCGGCCGGACTGGTAGATGTGCAGCTCGAAGGGAACACCCTCACGGGCCAGGGAGTCTGCCAATAGCAGGCTGTTTTGCACCGGCACCCCGGCGTCATCGGCGGTGTGCCACAGGAACGTCGGCGGCGTGTCCGGGGTGACCTGGTCCTCATTGGACAGCGATTGCCGCAACTCCTCGGGCGGTGTCTCGCCGATGAGGTTGTGCATCGAGCCGGTGTGGCGGAACCGGCCGAAGCTGACCACCGGATAGCACAGCACCGCCGCGTCCGGCCGACAGCTCAGCCGGTCTACCGGGTCCGCGGCCTCCGGATCTCCGGTGTCGTAATGAGTGGCGACGGTCGCCGCCAGATGCCCGCCGGCGGAGAAGCCGAGGATGCCCACCTTCTCCGGGTTGACGCCGTACTCGGCGGCGTGGGCCCGCACCCAGCGCACGGCCCGCTGGGCGTCCAGCATCGGGAAGGGGTGGCGGTACGGGGCCACCCGATAGTGGCAGACGAAGCCGGCGATGCCGAACTCATTGAGCCTTTTGGCGATGGGATCGCCCTCGTGTGGGGCCCGTCCGGAGTAGCCCCCACCGGGGCAGACAACGATGGCGCCGGCGGGCCCGTCGCCCCCGGCGGGAAACGGAACGATGGTCGGGATGTGCTGCGGGGCGGCGGTGTCGATGCCGGGGGCGCCTGCCTCCCACAGCGGGACTTGCGGCGCGGTCTGGTCCTGAGCGGTCATCTGGGTCCCTCGTGCACATGGAGTTGCCGGAGCGTACCGACTGTGTGGCGAGGTTCGACGCCGGGAGCCATGTCCCTTCTGGGCGAGCCGCCGGTGGCGGCACACGACGGCAGGCCGTCCCGGTTCGCCGCCGCTCCCCCGGGGCGGCGGCGGCGCCGTGGCCGGAGGGCCGGCCGTGCGGGCAGGAGGCGCAGGCGACGACCTGCCCGCCCTTGACCGCCCGTGCCTTTCTGGTAGAATCCTCATCCAGCACCGGCCAAAGCGGCGTCTCGTCGCCGGCCGGTGCAGACATTACGGCCGCACTGGAGTGCGTCTTGGCCACCAAGATCAGCGTGCAGATGTGTAGCTACAACCGCGCCGACCTGCTCGAGCGTGCGCTGGAGGCCCTCGTCAAGGTCGACTTCCCCACCGAAGACTTCGAGATCGTCCTGGTGGATGACGGCAGCAGCGACGGCACGCGGGAGATGGTGGCGGGCCTGCACCACGATCGGCGCCTCAAGTACCTGTACCAGGACAATGCCGGACTGGCCACGGCCAGGAACACCGGTATCCGTGCGGCCGAGGGCGAGGTCGTGCTGTTCATCGATGACGACACCATGGCCGACCCCAACCTGCTCAAGGAGCACTGGGCCACCCACCAGGAAGACGACAGGTGTGTGGTCAATGGGCGGGTCAACCATGTGGAGAGCCTGGATGTGGAGCTGTCGCCCAAGTTCACCACCGCCGACATCTCCACGTCTTTCTTCTGGACCAGCAATGTCTCGGTGCGGCGGAGGTACCTGGAGCAGGTGGGGCTGTTTGACGAGGACTTCCGGGAGTACGGCTGGGAGGACCTCGAGCTGGGCGGCCGCCTGCGCGATCTGGGCCTCAGGCGGAGGTACAACCACAACGCGCTTGTCTATCACTATAAGCGCAGGCGCCTGGCCTCGGAGCTGCCCCGGATCCTCAGGCAATCCGCGGCCTGCGGGCGCAGCGCCGTGGTGTACCTGCGCAAACGTCCGCGGCTGCGCACCCGTATGGCGACCGGGCTCTTCGGCTGGCGGATCGTACTCAACGACATCGCCCGGATAGTGCGTCCGTGCTGCCTGAGAACGGTGGAGCGTGCCGGAGACCGCGAGCTCATCGGCCTGGTGGGCTTCTGTGCGCGTCTGCTGGCAAGCTTCGAGTACTACGAGGCCGTCAAGACGGCCCTCAGGGCGCAGCGGAATGGACAGGGCCCTGGACCGGCGAAGTAGGCCCTGCCGGACCGCCCGGGTGACAGGCCGAGGCTCTGTCGGACGAGATGGACCCCGCAGACAGGGTGACGGTGGAGGCGGGGCTGCACGACACGATCATCTCTGCGGTGAGGGAGCTACTGTGAGCATCACCATCAGCGTCGTCATGCCCACCTACAACAGGCGGGAAACCCTGGCGGAAGTGCTGCCATCACTGGCCGAGCAGAACTACCCCAGCGACAGCTACGAGCTCTTGCTGTGCGACTCGGGCTCCACCGATGGGACCGAGGAGCTCCTGGAGCAACTGGCGATCCCCAATCTGCGCTACCTGGTGGGTGAGAACCGCGGCCGCGCCGGGGCGCGCAACCGCGGCATCCAGGCCGCGACCGGCGAGGTCATCCTCTTCACCGACGCCGACATCATCGCCGACCAGAACCTCCTGGCCGAGCACGCCCGCATCCACGAGGCCGAGAGCAATGTGGCCATCGTCGGCTGCGAGGTGCAGGTCAACAGCCTGCAGGAGTACCACTCGGTGGTCGGCGACCCGGAGAGACGCAGGCACATGCACCGCCGCCCCCGGCGCGAGCTGCAGTGGTACTTCTACCTCACCGGGA
>CAZXDD010000416.1:0-7155 GCA_964639415.1 uncultured Armatimonadia bacterium | reverse complement strand
CCTCTCCCTTACTCGCCGATACGACTGGCGAGACGGGAGGAGGGGGGAGAACGGCGCTATGGCGACCGACAGAGGCCTGACTGCGGCGGGATGTAGCCTCAATGCCTTCATGCATGACGTGAGTCCCCAGCCCACCGGCCGTCCGCCGGTCGCCATCGGCGGTACAGGCCCGCGCCCTACAGAAGCGGCACGCCGCCGCGGCTACGAACCCTCCAGCCGGTACCGCCCCCACCTCTGTGCCGCCTCCCACAGGGCCGCCAGGTTCCCCGGCGGAAAGGGCATCCCCTGATCCGGGCCGATGATGTACCCACCCCCCGGCGCCAGGATAGCCAACACCCGCCGCACCTCGGCCTCTACCGTCTCCGGCGTCCCCAGCATCAGCACCTCGTGGGTGTCGATGCCGCCCTCCAAGGTCAGCTTCCCCGCCGCCGCTTTCTTGAGCTCATGCAGGTCGTTGGCCCTCGACTGAACGGGGTTCAGGATATCCACGCCGACGTCGATGAGGTCTGCAACGATGTCCTGCACGCAGCCGCAGGAGTGGAAGTGCACCAGCTTGCCCGCGGCCTTCACCGGCGCGAAAACCCGCTCGTACTGGGGCTTGAGGAACTCCCGGAACTGCCCGGGCGACATCATCAGCGCCCGTTGGGTGCCCAGGTCCTCGGAAAGGCTCACTCCATCCACGCCCAGCTCGATATAGCGCTCGAACACCGCGATGTTGTAGTCCGTGATGCGCCGCAGCAGCTCCTTCAACTCCTCGGGGTACTCCAGGAACGCGACCATCAGGTTCTCCATGCTCGTCAGAGCCCAGGCGCGCTCGAACAGGAAGTACACCTGAGAGCCGAGGAGGATCTTCTCCGCGCGGTCGGGGATGGCGGCGATGCGGTCACGGATCGTGGTGTCGGCGTCGAACAGCGCGTGCGGGTCGGGGATTGGGAAGTCGTCCACGCGGCGCAGGTCGGGCAGAGGGTTGCCCTTGGGGAAGGGCACCATATCCTCGCGTGCCGTCTCCCAGCGCGTCCCCCAGGAGTCTGTCCAGCTCGCGACACGGAAGTTGCCCTCATACTGGACGCCGCAGAAGATGCCCTCATTGGTGCGGGGCACGTACTGCGGGCACTCGTGGGCCATGGCCTGCAACAGGTTCTGTTTGGGGGACACGCCACCCTCCGGGTTCCGCCGTGGCGGCTCGGTTGTGCTGCCGGTTCCGTCCTACATCCCGCTGCGCGGGTAATGCTCGCCCTCCATCAGGCTCTCGGCGGCGCCGCCCAGCATGCCCACACACACGCAGTAACGCTGAGTGCGGTTGGACGGATCAGGGTGGCGCCCGGCTTCCACCGTCTGCGGCAGCGCGCGGGCCTCGTTGCGCTCACCCTTCTGAGACGGCAAGACGAGCAGGCAGCGACTGTGGTCGCGCAGGCTGCGGACGTCGAGTCCCGCAAGGGCCTCGTTGAGAGCATAGCCGTACTGAAGGTCCGGCGCCCCGGGGCACCTGAACGCCGCGGCACCTACTTTGACCCTTTCCAGGTACGGCTCGATGTCATCGCACCAGGTTACCGCCTCGGGCAAGAGGCCGTCGTGGTCTCTGGCAAAGGCCCGAACTGCCTCCACCAGGGCCTGCACGTGGGCACGGCACGCGCGCCCGTCGGCCACGTCCTGCAGCAGTTCGCTGGGCAGTTCATCGGCCGCGATCGGGACCGCCCTGGCCCCTGCCGTGGCGATCCACGAGGTCCCCGTGGGCGGCGCGCCAGGCAGCAGCTCGTCGTCCGGGTCGCCGCTGAGGTTGCGGTCGAAGTCGGCGCACTCGTACAGCAGCACCAGGCTGTCCCGCTCTGGGAAACCCCGGGGCAGCGCCTTGCCCGCCAACTCGGCGTTGAGAGCGAACCCACACTCCCCCTCCTTGGCTCCGGGGCGCTTGAGACGGGCCCCCTCGAGGCTGTAGGCCTCCACGTCATCCAGCCATGTATCCGCCGGCGGCAGAACGCCGTCATGTCCGTCGGCCCACTCGATCACGGTCGCGGCCGCATCGGCGATCGCCTGCATACTCTCGTGGTCCCGGTCGATCTGGGCCTCGGCGGCGCCGCCCCCGCCGCGCCTCGCGGCCTGGGCCGCCTCCTCGATCAGGAACGACCTCGCACCTCCGGTGGTGGCCTTGATGCTGCGCTCGAGGTCCACGCACCACTGCCCCTGAGCGTCCTTGACCACGACGAGCTTCTTCTGGCCCGGAGTGGTCTGGGACACCGACAAGGTGGCCTCATTGCCCTCCACGGCGCCCTCCAACGTCTTTTCGCTCCTGGCGTGCCCCACCGGCAGGAAGCTGATCTCGGCAAGCATCGTCTGGAAGCTCATGCCCTCTCCTCTGACCTCCTCGCGCAGTTCATCGGCCATGCGCTTGAGGCCCGTCCTGAGCGTCTCATCCCCGGCGATCAAGGCCAGCGCACCCTCCACGTCGCCGGCTTCGACCCTGTCGAGGTAGGCCATGGCGACGGCCTTTGGGTCCGCGCGGTCCACGGCGGCGGGCACGTGCTCTTGTGCCACAGCCATCGCGGCGACACAGATAAGCATACCGACGGAAAGCGCTCTGTGCATCTCCTTCCCCCTCCGTGCAGTCGGGGATAGCGATCAAGAGGCACTGTGCCCCGCTACCAGCCGCCTTCGTACGGACCGCCCTCCGGGCGTGAGAGCACCATGCCGGCCAGGGTGCCGACGATCACCGCGCGCGCCCCTTCCTGCTCGTCGCCCCCAAGGTGCCGCCCGGCAACGACCGTGGCCGGCACGGCCCGGACCTCATTGCGCACCCCGGCCTCGGCGGGGAGGATCAGGATCGTTCCGTGCGGCTCCTGGACCATCCGCACATCCGTCCCGGCAAGAGCCTCATTGAGGGCATAGCCGTACTGGAGCTCCGGCGCCGCCGGGCAGCGGAACACATCGGCGTCCGCCTCCATCCGGCGCAGATACGGGTCGATATCGTCGCACCAGGTGGCGCCCGCCGGCAGCCGACCCTCGTGGTTCCGCGCGTAGGCAAGCAGGGCGGAGCACAGTGTGGTCACGTTCCCCCGGCACCTGTGCGACCACCTTGTGTGCTTTGCCGCCTCCGCGGGCGTCAGCCCGAAGGGCACGCGAAGCACTTCGCCCGAGGCCAGGGCGATCAGCGGCGCCGGCTGCTCGGCGCCGACTGGGAGCAGCTCCGTCTCCGGGTCGCCGACCATGTTGCGGTCGAAGTCGGCGCACTCGAAGACCAGCACGAGTTCGGCCCGCCCCTCCTCGTCCTGGGGCAGTGCCTTGCCCGCCAGCGCCATGTTCAGTGCGATGCCATACCGGTTGGTCTGGCCCGCCACCTGCTCCATTTGGTCCGGCCACAGGCGTCGGCTTTCGATGTCATCCAGCCACGACTCGGCCGGCGGCAGCAGGCCGTCGTGGTCGTCGGCCCACTCCACAAGCTGACTAGCCACGCTCGAGACATACGACGGCCTGTACCATTCCGCCATCTCTGCGGGGAAAGGCTCGGCCTCCTCGCCCCCGGCGGCCGCGAACGCCGTCAGCATCTCGTCGACGAGAAACGATCTCTCCAGCCCGGTGGTGGCGGTGATGCTGCGTCTGAGGTCCACGCACCAGCGGCCCTCGTCGTCGCGGATGAGGACGAACTTGCGCACCGATTCGCTGCGCTCCGTCACCGACACCGTGGCCTCCTGCTCATCGACCTGCACCTGCATGGTGCGCTCCCCGGCGGGGAGGCCGAAGGGGAGAAAGGTGGTCTCCGCGAGCATGAGCCCGAAGGTCATGCCCTCCACTCCCATGTCGGCGTTCATCTCCCGGACCACCTGGATCAGGGCCTCGCGGAACTGCCGGTCACCCGCCATCACCTCGGCGGCGGCCGCGGAATCCGCGGCGTCCAGGGCGGCCATGTAGGCGGCGACCACCGCCTGCGGGTCGGTGCGGTCCACGGCGGCCCGCTCCTGGGCCGGGCACGCCGCGGCAACGAAAGCAAGCGCAGCAAGCGCGATGTAGCGACGGGTGGCCATGGGTCCACCTCTTCCTTGCAGGTTCCGGAGTTATCCCTCGGTGGTCATTGTAGAACTACGCACGGCGATCGAGCGGTGTTGCACCCGATCTACGCGCACTGGTTGTGGGTCGTGGGGGGCGGGTGACGGCACCCGGCCTCCACGGGTTTCACCCGTGGCCAGTGTGCACTGCCCCTGCGGGGCAGACGGCGACGTCAGCGGCAAGCATCAACGGCAAACGTCGACGGCGAACGATAGCGGCGACGGGGTCGCGTTCCACGGGTTTGACCCGTGGCTCTGATGCACTGCCTCTTCGGGGCAGACGGCGACAGCACGGCCTACGCCACGTCACCCCCGAGCCCCCTCGTACAGCCGCCGGACGACCTCCTCGATCTCGGTCTCCCGTACCGACAGATCTGCCACCGCATACTCCGACAAGACCCTCGCGATCACAGCCGGCGCCGTCTCGGCGGGCACGCGGTACGTGGCCCTGCGGCCATCGTGCTCCACGAGTTGTGCGCCCGCGAGCGAGAGGTCTGCATGCTCCTGGGCGAAATCGACCACCAGGGTCCGGTGGCTATCGGTCCTGCGGCGCAGGGCCGTCAGGGGGCCGTCGTGGATGATCCTGGCACGATCGATGACGATCACGCGACTGCACAGGCGCTCCACGTCGCTCACGTCGTGGGTGGTGAGCAGGATCGTCACCCGGCGCTCGCGGTTGATGGTCTCGATGAACTGCCGCACGCGCTGCTTGGCCACGATGTCCAGACCGATGGTGGGCTCGTCCAGGAACAGGACTTCGGGGTCGTGTAACAGGGCCGCCGCGATGTCCGCGCGCATCCTTTGCCCCAGGCTGAGCTGGCGCACCGGGGTCTGGAAGAACGAAGACAGGTCCAGCAGGTCGTTGAAGGTGTCCAGGTTCTCCCGGTAGCGTTCGAGGCTCACTTTGTACATGCGCCGCAGCAGCTCGAAGGACTCGATGACGGGCAGGTCCCACCACAGGTGGGTCCGCTGTCCGAAGACGACGCCCATGCGCAGGGCGTTGTCTCTTCGTTGGCGCTGGGGGTCGCGGCCCCCCACGGTGGCCCGCCCGGACGTGGGGGTCAGGATGCCGGTGAGCATCTTGACGGAGGTGGACTTGCCGGCCCCATTGGGTCCGATGTAACCCACCAGCTCGCCTCGGGCTATGTGGAAGGAGACGCGATCCACGGCCCGCACCACGGTGAACTCGGGCACGACGAGAGCCCGCAGAGCCCCGAGGAGCCCCGGGCGATGCCGGGCGATGCGGAAGTCCTTGGTCAGGTCGGTAGCCTGGATCACGGTAGGTGACCTCAACTCCCCGTGCTCTGATAGTGCCGCACTCCCACTGTCCAGATGGCGCGCGCCAGGCACAGGAACATCATCCCCACCAGCGGCGCGAGGACCTGCACGACCGGCGGGAAGCCCAATGGGTCGGTCCGCTGAAGGATATGCAGGGCCGGGAAGTAGTTCACCCACGCCAGCGGCACGACGAAGACAAACACATTCCGGAACCATGTGCGGTAGATGCTGATCGGCACATTGGCCGCCTCGATCCCGCCGTGGGTGAAGATGTTGATCAGCTCGATGGACTCCACCGTCCAGAAGCACAGGGTGGCGCCAATGACAAAGAGCGCCACGAAGAAGCAGGCGCCACCGATCAGAGCGCCGATGAAGAGGAGGACCTGGTCGGGCGTCCACACCACGCCCGCCTTCGCGCTGCAGACGATGCCGACCGTGAGCGCCTGAGCCAGGCGGCCCAGGCGCCGGGCGTGGAAGTCGCTGCACAGGGTCATGAAGAACGGCGAATGCGGCCGGATGAGAGAACCGTCGAAGGCCCCCTCGCGGACCTGGCGGGAGAAGGTGTCAAAGCCCCGGGCGGCCAGCTCGGCCAGGGAGAACGAGGCGTGCACGATGGCATACAGCAACCCCACCTCCCACAGACTCCAGCCGCGCAGATTGGAAAACCTCGAAAACAGCACCGCCAGGGCGGCGAAATCCAGGCCGGTGACCAGCGCCTGGGCCGCCGTCTCGGTGAGGAACGAGACGCGGTACTGCATCTGGCCCTTGAGCCGGACACCGATGGCGTGGAAGTACACCGACAGCAGGTGCCTTAGCTCCCGCATGGCTACCCTCCCTGGATCTCCAGGCGCGAGAAGCCGCGGGAGATCAGGCCTCTGGCAACCAGGAGCATGGCCGCCGCCCACAGCCACTGCAGCCCGATGGCGCCCAGAGCCTCCGGGCCCACGTAGCGGCCCAGGTAGATGCTCAGCGGGGTGTCCGTCAGGCCGGGGAAGGGTGAGAAATGCGCGACCTCCGCCAGCCACGCAGGCCACAGGGCGATCGGGACCAGCATTCCGGAAAGAAACATCGTCAGGACGGACATCAGGCCGCTGGGGCCGGTGGCGTCCAGGGTCCAGAAGGCGATGGCGCCTGTGACCTGGGCCAGAGCCACGGCCAGCACCATCCCGGCGCCCAGCGAGAGGACGAACAGCCCGGCACTCTCCCATGAGGGCGGAGGGGCCAGGAAGCCCAGCGCCATGGCGAGGGCCCCGATGGGCACCCCGCGCATCAGGGTCATCTGCAGCAGCCGGGCCACGGAGTGGGCGAACCAGCAACCTTGATAGTCCACCGGGCGCAGAAGCTGCATGGCCACCGCACCCGTGCGGATGTCGGCGATGAACGGGTCGGAGAAGAAGGGCCAAAAGCCCAGCCCCAGAATGGCCTGCACCAGCCACACATACGAGACGGCCTGCTCCACGGGCATGTCCGGGGGCGCCACGGCCGCCTCGTAGAAGGCCGCGAAGATCATGGCCCGGACGAGGCCGAAGAAGAAGTTGGTCGCCATGCCGGCCAGGGTGGCGGCGCGATAGGTGATCGCCCGCCGGAAGGAGCGGACCCCGAAATGAAGGTAGGCATGCATGGGTAGGTGGTGGGTGAATAGCGATGGGAGCAGGGCCCCGCAGGGCGTGAGCAATGACGGCGCCTCACCGCCGGCCCCTTGTGTGGTTGTGGGGCTTGGGCGGGGAGACGGCAACAGAGACGGTAACGGCGAGGGGCGCCCGCCGTTGGTGGGGCGGGCTGTCCACTCAGATCATGCAGGTTACTGACAGGCGCCGATTCACGTCGCCTCACCCCCCCA
>CAZXDD010000415.1:0-7163 GCA_964639415.1 uncultured Armatimonadia bacterium | reverse complement strand
GCTGCCAAGTCGGCCATGCAAAGTCTTCCCTTCGATGCGGTGGCGGTGTGGTGCGCAACGGCGGAGCCGGCGGGGCGACCTCGCTATTCGCCCCTCGTGGCCGCCATCTGCTGGAGTATCTCGGCGGTCTGGGGATCCTTGAGCAGATCGGCCATGTCGTACCAACTCAGGGGCCGGTCGCTGGGCTCCCAGCCGGCCTCATACTCTCGCCCCGCCATGCCCAGAATCGTGACGGCGGTGGCGATGTCCGCTCCCGCCTCCCACTCCTCCCGCGGGATCGGACGGGTGCGAGAGATCTCGTCGGCGACCCGATCGCGGACCGGCAGGAAATCCGGGTCCTCGGGGGAGATGTAGCGGGAGAGCCACTCCTCGGTGCGCGCCATCCGCACCCGCCGGTACATGGTGTTTTGCAGGGTGCGTAGAGAGCTCATGAACCGCACGGCATCACTGATGTCGGCGAGCATCTCCCTTTGCAGGAGTCTCTCCCCTTCCACGTCCGTCTCCTGGGCCACCTCCGGTGGGACTCTCCAGTCCACCAGCGCGGCCTGGCGGCGGTCGAGAATCTCGCGCATCGTCTGGATACCGGGGATTAGCGACCTTTGCACATCGCTATCGTGCTGTGCCATCATGGCCCGCAGCTTGGCCACAAAGCCGCTCCATTGCGGGCCCGGCGGGCGGCCCGAGAGCAGGAGCGGCAGGGCCTGGGAGAGCTGGGGGAGGTTGAGGGTCGCCAGAGCACTCTTGTTGGCCTCCGCGGCGGCCACGGCCGCCGCGCCCTGAGCCGCGATGGGCTGCAGGTCAGCGGCCTGGCGGGCCCCGAGGCCGAGCCGGTTGAGCAGGGTGACAAGGCGCGCCCGCTGTAGCGCGGCCTTCATCTGGTCCGGTGCCTGCGGCGGGTCGGCAGGTAGTGGCGCCGTCGCCGTGCCCCAGACGGCCATGTACTTGCCTGTGCGGGGGTTCGAGAGCCAGGTCTCAAAGTCGTCGAACCTCACCGGTTGGCCTGCCGCCGTCTCAGGCAGGGCCAGGAAGTTGCGCACCTGCTGGGCCAGGGTGGGGAGCTGGTCGTCGAACCGCTGGTCGTCCCAGGAGGCGACCTGATCGAGCAACTGCACGACGGCCTCCTCCGTGGCCAGATAGCGCGGGCCATCCACGGGCGTGATCCTTCTGGCGATGCGGCCGGCGTACAATGTCCTTACCATGTCGTACTCATCAGGCATGAGGTGGCGCATGGCCGCCAGTTGCCGCACGATGTAGTCGGCCAGACTGGGCGCGCCCTCGTACAGCCGCTGGGCGAGGAGGCGGGCCTCGTAGGCCTCGTAGGTCTCGATGAGGTACTGCTGCTGTGGGGAAAGGGCGGCCAGGACGCCGGCCTCGGCTCGCTCCAGGGCGGCGGCCACGGCCTCGTCGTGCCGGGCGGCCTGCGCCGCGACGGCATCGGCCGCCGCCTGCAGATCGGCGGGGGCCTCGCGGGCCGCGATCCACAGCGCCACAACCTGCTCGACGGCCTCCTTGCCCTGCTGCCAAAGCTGCAGCCGCGCCGTCTCAGCCTCCTGCCGCGTGGCCTGGAGCTGCTCCAGCAGCGGCCTGATCTGGGCGGCCTGCGGCGCGGTCAGTCCCAGCTCAGCGGCCAGCGACAGCGTCTTCACATCCTCCCAGACCGTCTTGGGGTCGGCCCCGGCGGCGGCGCCCTGGGGGCCGACTGCGGGCACGACCTGGCCTTCGGGCTGGGCCCCGCCCGGAGGCGGCGGCAGCACCTCCTGTCCGCCCTGGGCGCCGGCGCCGGGCGCCGGAGGGGGCACAGGCTGACCGATGGCACAGACACAGATGCACACAAGCGCGATCGACAGCAGGTTCCGCATGGTGTCTTCCCCCTTCAGGACCGCCGGCTGTGAACTACCCGGCCGGCCGTGGGCCCCCTCGGCCGGCAAGCAAGCCCGACCTGCGAGGGGCCGTCGGTCCGGGTCCCACGGCGATCCGAGCCGGTGGGGCGAGTGTATCACAGCGCTCTTTCGGGCGTCAATTGAACACCCGGGGGCGGCGGGGTGTCTCAACAGTCGGTGAGTCTGACGCGGCACCGGTCCCGGGGGTTCCGCTCTCCACGCCGCGACGACACGACGGGCGCATTCCGGATCCCACCCCGAAGGATCCTGCAAAAACCCGATTTGGGAGGGAAGAAAACCCGCCGCGGCGAAACCTACCAACAAGTGCCGAGCGTACAGTCCACACTGCATCGCTGGTCCCGGCCCCCGGGGGAGGCGCCAGGCGTCGGGCGATGTCGGGCTGAAGTGTCTACCATACGGTCGAGGTGAAAGCATGAACAAGCTGCTTGCCGTCTTCGTGCTGGCAATCTTTGTCTGCGGTCTGGCGTACGCCGACGAGGCCGAGCCGACGGAGAACCCCGGACTGCCCGAGACCCTGGAGGATTTCCAGGCACGAATCGCGGAGAAGGGCACCGACCCCAAGGCCGCGGTGAAGCTGTGGCTCGACGCCGTCTACGTCTACCTGCTCAGGGACAAGGAACTAGGCAAGCAACTCATACTGGAGATGGACCGGTACAAGGAGTGGGACTCGCGCTCCTTCCGCACCTTCCGCAGCCGGATGGACGAGAAACCGTACATCCTGTTCAGCTACGCCAAGGCGGCGACACCGGACAACCAGTACGCCTTTGACCCGGACAACTACGAGATCGTCATCGGCGACAACATTGACATGAAGCCCTTTGTCGACAAGGCCGAAGGCGAATACTGCAAGCTGTTCATCAAGTCCAGCGGCGCCGACAACCCACGCCCTATCACCCTCATCGCCAACAAGCGCGGGGAGTGGAAGTTCTACGAGTTCAGCTCCCTGTACGTGGATACCCGGAAGCCCTATGAGGCGCTGGTCTGGCAGACCGACATCCCTGAGAGCGCCGATCCGGTGTGGGTCATCCACGAGTGGCTCAAGGGCATCCTGCTTCACCTCAGCGGCGACGCCACCGGCTCCGATCTCACCAGCTCTCTGATGGTGACGCCCGATCCGGAGTTCAAGACCTTCAAGAGGACCGTCAATGCCGAGAACTCCCACATCTGGCGCTCCTATGTGAAGGGCACCTCGCCGGAGAACCAGTACGAGGTGGCCGATCCCGCCAACTTCGAGATTCAGACCCGGATCCAGGACATCGACCAGCCGACCCCGGAGAGCACCGGCGTCCGGATCTTCGTCCACAGCTCCGGCGCGGACAGCGACCGGCCGATCCGGCTGAAGAGGGACACCCGCGGCCAGTGGCGCGTGAGCGAGTTCAGCAGCCTGTGCGTCGGCATCCGCAAGCCCGCCAGCGACGCGGACGGGGAGTTCTAGTCATCCGTCTCACCCGGACACCACAGGGGCCGGGCTCTCCTGAGCCCGGCCCCTCTGATTCCTCGCTTCTCTTCACCCCTCAACCACCACCGCCGAATGCGCCGCCAGGCGAACCTCGCCGCCCGCCGCCACGCACTCCCCGCTCCACATGTCCCTGCCACCGTCAGGCAGCGCAACTCCCTCGGGGAGGGCCACATCCCGCTCCTCGTCAGACCAGTTGATGACGCCCACGATCCTGCGCCCCTCGCTGTCGCCCACCCACACCCCGGGCGGTCCGTCGGACAGCAGGTCCACCGGCCTTGCCGCCACCGGCGGGGCTGAGAGCAGCTTCTCCAGCGTCTCGTGACCCAGCCCGCTGAGGCGGTGGATGCTGTCGCTCAGGAAGATCGACCCACCCGTGAGGTACACCACCGTCAGCCACGTCCTCAGCTCCTCATATGAGGCCTCCGGCCCGGCCAGCCAATAGTTGGCGTCGTCCACCAGGGCCCGCTTGGTGTACGGTCGGTTCAGGTACGGGTCGTCCGTGGTCTGCTCGCAGCGGATGATGGCAAAGTCCGGGTCGTTGACCCACAGCCGGTCGTGCATCCAGTAGCACGAGGCCGCCTGCGCCGTGCAGGCCTTCACATGCCCCCAGAAGTTGTGGATGTCCCCCGATACCCGGGCACTGTCGGCGATGCCCAGTGCCGCCTCCGTCGGCGCCCCGCAGGAGACCAGATGGGCCTCATGCCCGATGGCCTCACGGATGACCCGCAGCAGCCTGCGGATCACCGCCGCCTTCCCCAGGCTGTCGTCGGAGAAGCGCTTGGCCGCGTCCACGTACTGCCGGTAGATGTAGTCGATCTTGAACAGCTCAAATCCGGCCTCTCTCATCGCCGAGAAGGTCTCCCGGAACAGCTCCTCCACGGCGGGCACGGTGGGGTCCCAAAGCAGGCACTCCCCGTTGCCGGAGCGGATCACCGGCTCTCCGGCTTCGTCGCGGCAGAACAGGTCGCGGCGGTGCCGGGCGATGGGCAGGTAGACGTTGGCCTGAAGCGGGGAGACCCAGATGCCCGCGACGAAGCCCGCGGCCCGGATCTCGTCGGCGATCTCCTTGTACGTCTCGGGGAACTTGCGGTTCGGCCGCCAGTCGCCCCACATGTTCTCCCAGCCCATGTCGATGCAGACGTACTGCACCCGCCCGGCATAGGGAGCCTGCGCCAGGGCGGCCATCTCGCCGCGCAGGTCCTCCATCGAGACACAACCCGAGTAGTAGTCCCAGCTATTCCAGCCCACCGGTCGCGGCGCGATGGGCCGGGCGAATTGCCCCAGTCGATCTCCGTAGGCCTCCAGGAGTGCATGGGGGCAGTCCGACACGCCCAGCAGCACGGAATACTCCCGCTCCCCCACCAGGCCACAGTCGATCTCGAACCCAAACTCCAGGCTCTCGGCGTCGATGGAGAAGTACGGGAAGTCATCGGGCGGGGCGCCGATGCCCACAAGCACCGACTTGCCCAAGGCCTCGCTGTGCAGAAGCACATAGAAGGAGCTGCCGCGTGCGACACCGTCCTGCATGAGCCGGGAGAGCCGCGTGGCCGCCTGCCCGGGCACTCCGACGCCACCGGCGGCGATGACGCGGGTATCGGGTCCCAGCAGCTCGGCCCCGCCGCCGGTGGGCGTCAGGCGCAGGCCCGCCGTGCCCCCGGATGAGGCATCGGCGCGCAGTGATGCGCAGCAGAACGGGTCGGCTTTGGCCGCGGAGAGGGCCGGCTCGGCCCCCGCCGAGGAGAAGGGCGAGACGGAAAACAGCGGCGAGCCGCCGGGGTCGGCCAGCAGTCGGGAACCGGGATCATCAGAGCGCGGCATGAGAAGCCCTCCGAGGAGTCAGGATACGAGGGAACGTTCGGGAGGAGGCAGGAGGGGACCTTCTGGGGGCGGTGACCGCCGGCCTGAGCGCGCGGACAGGCCGGTGCGGGGCTCTTGACACGGTCGGCGCACGCGTGTAGCGTCCAGACGGAGTGCCTGGCCGGTACGTAACCGGCGAACAGTCTTGGTCTTGGAGGCGCGCGATGACCCACACCTACACCGCCTTGCTCAGCAGGCAGGCCGATGGCGGCACCTTCGCCTCGGTCCCTGCGCTCAAGGGCTGCCACAGCGAGGGCGACGGCCTCCCAGAGGCCCTCCTCATGATACGCGACTCCATGGGGGGCTATCTGTCTGTTCTCGAGGAAGACGGAGACCCGATCCCGGGTGGTGTCGACGAGGTCTCGGTTGATGTCACGGAAGCTACGGAGATCGCGATCTACAAGGTGACCGTTGAGCAGGAGGCCCCAGTTGCCTGAGCTACCGGTGGCCAGCGGCAAGGAGGTTGTGCAGGCCCTTCTCCGCGGGGGGGCTGTCCTGCGCCGTCGAAGAGGCAGTCACCACATTCTCCGCCACCCCAGTCGGGGGCCACAGTGAGTGTCCCCGTGCATGGCTCAACCGATCTGCGGGCTAGAACGATACGCTTCATCATCCGCGATGCAGGACTGACGGTGGAGGAGTTCGCCAGGCTCCTGGGGTGGAACCGTCTCGGCAACCGCCCTCCCCGGGTTCTCCCGCAGCCAGAGCGATCCTTGCGCCTTCGCGTCCCACCAGTGCTGCCTCGAGGCCGGTTGTCAGGTCCACATACTGGCGTCGCGAACCCCCGAGCGCCTCCCGTGCCTCCGACGATCCTGGGCATGCCTCGCCCCGGCAAGAGGGGACTTTCCGGCGTCAGCTACCCATCCCTCTCGTCCCGCAGCATCCCGGCCACAGTGCGGAGCGGCCCTGCCAGGTACTGGGTCCAGGGGGCGGTGAAGTCGAGTGTTGCCGCGACGGCGGATGCGACGCGCTTCTCGAAGCCGGCCTTCTGGTACTTCGTGTCCCTGACCAGGCGGGCCACGGCGGCGGCGAGGATCCGGGTGTACCACTTCCCCTTGAAGACGCGATCCTGCTTGTCGTGGCCGTAGTACCGCTTCACCAGGGCGGCAGTCCGCCCGAAGGCTTGAGTGAACTCGTCTCCGCTCAGGCCCGAGGCCTCCCTGAGCTGTACCATCTCAGAATCGTGGGATAGGAGGTCTGCAGCAGCGTCCGGGGGCTCGTTCAGCGGCGAGGGCCTTCCATAGCCTCTGTAGTCCAGGCCGGTACGCCTCGCGAACACGCAGATGGCAACCCACTCCTGCCACCTGCCGGCGACTGCGCGGCACCACGCGAGACTCTCGGTCAGTTCGCCACGGAGTTGCTGTGGATCCAGCGACCCGGCAGCCGCAGCTCCCATCACGAGGTCACCGTGGCGGTAGATGTAGCTCTGTATGTCGTAGTGCTCGGTATAGACCGCGTGCGGTGAGTACTGTCGAACGCCGCGTATGTCGTCAATGTCCTTGTCGAGGCAGAACACGGCCGCGGTGGTCTTGCCCTCGAACGTATGGCATAGGCGGCCGTGCTCCGCCAGATACGCGAAGAAGGTCAGCAGCGCGCCCTTCCCGCCCCCTGGGCCTGCGTCCGCGGCCGCCCTGGTCGCGTACGTCAGCGGCGCGTCGACGAGCGCCTTCTCGCAAATGCTCCCAACGACGAACCGGTCCGCTTCAACGCCCTCAACGAAGACGAAGAGCTCGGCTTCGGACATCTGCAGCCTTCGCAGGGCGGATTCGGGCCCGGTAGGGGTGAGCCGATCTGTTCCGTCCATGTGACCCCCTCACATGCGGAAGATGCACTCGTCGGGAACGTCGGCCATGATCTCCGGCGAGTGGGTGGCGAGGATGTACTGCGCGTCAGGGTTGAGGGCCTGCATGGTAGCGATGAGCCTGCGCTGCCAATCCACATGCAGCGAG
>CAZXDD010000414.1:0-7167 GCA_964639415.1 uncultured Armatimonadia bacterium | reverse complement strand
GGGGGGGTGAGGTGACGTGGATCGGCGCCTGCCCGGAACCTGCATAATCTGAGTTCCAAGACCGCACCGTGAACCACCCGGCCTCCGCCAGAATCCACAACCGCGTCCGCGCTCCTCCGTGCCCGCGGTCTTCCAACTCACACTATGCAGGGCCCGGGCGGGCACCGACTTACCCCGCCCCTCGGCGTCTCTTCTAGCCGCTTTCCCTCTCCTTCGCGCCACAGCCGTTCCGCGCCACGCACCACGAACCACGCACGACGGCCGTTACTCCGACGGCCGGTACAGGCACCAGGGCTCCTGGGCCATGTAGTCCCCGCCCGAATAGTAGTAGGCCCGGGCCCGGCAGCCACCGCAGATGCTCTCATAGTCGCAGTCACCACAGCGTCCGGAGGGCTTCTCGGTGCGCAACCTGTGGAACACCGGGCTCTCGGCCCAGATCCTGGAGAAATCGGTCTCCCGGACGTTGCCGACCTTCAAGGGCAGGTAGGGGCAGGGCTGCACGTCGCCATTGGGGATGATGACGCAATAGGAGGTGCCGGCCAAGCAGCCCTTGGTATAGCGCATGGGGATGCCCTTGCGCCTGGCGACGCGCATGAACTGCGGGGCACAGGTGGGCTTGAGCTCGATGGGAACCTCACGCTGCTTGTCCAGGATCCTGCCCAGCAAGAGCTCGTACTGGGAGGCTTTGAGCGTCTCGGTCTCGATGTCCTCGCCACGCCCGGCGGGAACGAGGAAGAAGATGTGGTGCCCCACGGCGCCCAGCTCGACGGCCAGGTCGGTCAGGTCGGTGACGATGGCCTCATTGCGCTCGGTGACGGTGGTGTGGATCTGGAAGGGCAGCCCGCCTTCGAGGCAGGTGCGCATCCCGCGCACCGAGGCCTCCCAGGCCCCCGGCATGCGGCGCCACTCATCGTGCACCGCCGGGTCGGTGTCGTCGAGGCTGATACCCACCCGGGCCACGCCGGCCTGCTTGAGCTTGTCCACGACCTCGGGCGTCAGGAGCGTGCCGTTGGTGCCCAGTACCACGCGCAGGCCCTGCCCGGTCCCGTGGGCGGCAAGCTCGTAGATATCCGGACGCATCAGGGGCTCGCCCCCGCTGAGGACCATGATCTTGAAGCCCGCCCGGGCGATCTGCTCCAGGAGCTTTCTGCCCTCCTGCGTGCTGAGCTCATCGGGGTCGGCTTCGGGCCCGGCGGCGCGGTAGCAGTGGCGGCAGAACTGATTGCAGCGGCGTGTGGTGTTCCAGGAGATGATCATCCGGCCTGCTCCCGCAGCCACGCCGCGGCATCCAGGGCGTGGTAGGTGAGGATGATGTCGGCCCCGGCGCGCTTGATGGAGGTCAGGATCTCCATGGCCACCCGGCGCTCGTCGATCCAGCCCTGCTGCGCGGCGGCCTTGACCATCGCAAACTCCCCGCTGACATTGTACGCCACCATGGGAACAGGGAAGCTGTCGGCCACGGTGCGCAGCACGTCGAGGTAGGCCAGGGCGGGCTTGACCATGATAAAATCGGCGCCCTCCTCGATGTCCAGCGCGGCCTCCCGCATGGCCTCGCGGGCATTGGCCGGGTCCATCTGATAGCCGCGGCGGTCACCGAATTGGGGGGCGGAATCGGCGGCCTCGCGGAAGGGGCCGTAGAAGGCAGAGGCGTACTTGACGGCATAGGACATGATGGCGATATCCGCAAGGCCGGTCTCGTCCAGCGCGGCCCGAATGGCCCCCACACGCCCGTCCATCATGTCCGAGGGGGCCACGATGTCCGCGCCCGCCTGAGCGTGAGAGACGGCCACCCGGCACAGCAGCTCCAGGGTGGCGTCGTTTTGAACCTCACCGGTCTCGTCCACCTGCCCGCAGTGGCCGTGGCTGGTGTACTCGCACAGGCACACATCGGTGATGACGCACAGCTCCGGGGCCCGGCGCTTGATCTGCCCGATGGCCTGCTGCACCGCCCCCGTCTCGGCCCAGGCCTCGCTGCCGATGGGGTCCTTTTGCTCAGGCAAGCCGAACAGCAGCACCGCGGGCACGCCGGCGGCCAGCACGCGGTCAATCTCCGGCCCCAGTTGGTCCACGGAGAGATGGTAATTGCCGGGCATGGAGGGGATCTGACTGCGGATACCGCGGCCGGCGGTGATGAACAGGGGGAGCACGAGATCATCCACTCGCAGGTGGGTCTCCCGGACCATACGCCGGATCTGCTCGGAGCGGCGCAGCCGCCGGGGTCGCGATTGGGGGAACATGGGACACCTCCGAGGAGGAGTGAAGGGCCGGCGACGACGCCGGGGCCCCCGGGACGGCAACGACGACGGCGAACGGCAATGCGGGTCCCGCTCAGCGGCGACCCGCGGTCCCAGGAACGGCAACGGAAGACGGCAAAGGCCGGGGCGGGCGGCAATACGGTCCGGGTCGTGAACCGGGACCTACTGTTCCAGCCCCAACACCCGTCGCGCGAACCGGCGGGCCTCGTCCGTCACCCCGGAGCTGAGTTGGTCGAGGATATCGGAGGCCAGGAGGCGCTCCCAGGCAGCGGCACGGTCGGCCTGCTCGTCGTAGGCGTCCATCACCCGGCCACGCAACTCGGCCATCAGTTGCGCCAGATGCCCGTACTCTTCAGTCACGGTATCTTCCAGCAAGACCCGCAGGTGCCTGGCCAAGGCGGGACAGGTGCCGCCGGTGGCAATGGCGATGGAGACCGGTCCGCGCCGGATGACCGCGGGGACGTAGAAGCTGCACAGGGCCGGGCAATCCACCACATTGACCAGCACCCCGCGGCGCCGGCAGTGGCCAGAGACCCGGGAGTTGAGCTCGGCGTCGTCGGTGGCGGCGATGACCAGGAAGGCGTCCTGGAGGTCATCGTCGCGGAAATCGCGGATGTGCAGGTCGATGGCCTCTTCGGCGGCCAGTTGCAGCACGGCGGCTGCGGGCTCGGTGGCGACCACGCGGACGGAGGCCCCGGCTTTGAGCAGGGGGGCGATCTTGCGCGCCGCCACCCGGCCGCCGCCTACCACCAGGCAGAGACGGCCCTGCAGCAGGAGGGTGATGGGGTAGTGCGGGTTCATGACGCAGGCCCTGCGGAAGGGGGCCGGTAGACCGGCCGGCGGGGGGCGAGGTCGGCGGCTTGACAGCCCGGATTCGCTCGGCTACAGTGCCGGATAATGTATTGCATGGTGTGATAACCGGCAGTGATTCTACCTGCGGCCGTAACGGGCGTCAAGGCGACGCCGCCGTGGGGCGACGGCGGTGAAGTGCACGGGCAAGTGAACATCTCCCTTGTCGGCGTCAACCATCTGACCGCCGGAGTAGCGGTGAGAGAGCGGGTGGCCATCGCGCCCCGCGACCTGCCCTCCTGCCTGCTGGCGGCCGCCGCCTGCGAGGGCGTGGGAGAGGCGCTGCTGCTGTCCACCTGCAACCGCTCGGAGCTGTACCTTGTGGCCGCCAATGGCTGCTGCGCCGCCGGAGCGGCCCACGTGTACTCTTTGGTGCATCAGCTCAGCCCGGAGCAGTTGTGCGGACACACCTACACGCTGCAGGACGCCGAGGCCGTGGCGCACATGTTCAAGGTCGCGGCGGGCGCCGAGTCGATGGTGGTGGGCGAGACCGAGATCATGGGGCAATTGCGGCGGGCGGTGGAGGCCGCGCGGGCTGCGGGGACGGCGGGGAGGGTGCTCTCGCGGCTGGGGGACACGGCGCTGGCTGTGGGCAAGCGGGCGCGGACCGAGACGGCGGTGGATCGCGGCTGCGTGTCGGTGGCCTCGGTGGCGGTGAGGCTTGCTTTGCAGGTGTTCGATGAGCTGGCCTCGCGCCGGGTGCTCATCGTGGGGGCCGGAGAGCTGGGAGCGCTGGTGGCGCGGCGTATGGTGGACTGCGGGGCCGGGGACGTGACGATCACCACCCGGACGCTGTCTCGGGCCGAGGCTTTGGCCGGCGACATCGGCGGCCGGGCGGTGCCCTTCGATCGGCTCGTGGACGAGCTTCTGAAGGCCGACATCGTCGTGACCTCCACGGGCTCGAGCACTCCACTGGTGAGTGTGGAGCGGGTGGAGGCCGCCGCGGGGCGCGGGCGCCGCCGCCCCACTCTTCTGATCGACCTGGCGGTCCCTCGCGATGTCGATCCCGCGGTGCGGGCCATTGATGATGTGTACCTGTATGACCTGGACGACCTGCAGCGCCTGGTGCAGGACGTGGAGGGCAGGCGGTGCTGCGAGCTGCCGCTGGTGGAGGCCATCGCCGAGGAGGAGGCGCGCCGGTTCATGCTGTGGGCCAAGTCGCAGCAGGTCACGCCCCTGGTCCTGCAGCTCCGGCGACAGGCGGACGCCATCCGCGCCGAGGAGATCGGACGGCTGCTGGCGACGACGCCGGACCTGACGGGGAAGACCGAACGGGCCGTGCACCTGATGAGCAAGAGGCTCGTGCGGCGGCTGCTGCAGGGCCCACTGGAGCGGCTGCGGCTGTTGGCGGCGGAGGGCCTCTCGGAGAGCGACCTGAGCCTGATCGAGGAGCTGTTCACCCTCCCGGACGAGGCGGAGGAGGAAGAGGAGCCGACCGATGGGTGACCCCCTCCTGCTGCTGATCCCCGGAGGTGGCTACCTGGCGGCCGGGGCGACCTTGACCTTCCGGCGCGCCGGCCACAGGCCCGCGCTCTGGATCGCGGCGCTGGTGTACGCGAGCCTGGCCACACACATCGTCCTGCTCGTGCTGAGGGATTACTCCGAGCCGACGGCCTTTGTCGCCAGCTTCCGGGAGGCCGCGGTCTCACTCTCCGGTCTGCTGGTGGTGGCCTACCTGATTGTCTCGCGAATGCTGCAGGGCATGGGCGCTCTGGGCCTGGTGCCGGCGGTGGCGGGGCTGGCGCTGGTACTGGTCGCCCCCAGCCTTCCGGCGGTCCCCGCCCCTGTCCCCCCGATTCTGCAGAGCGCCTGGTTCTTGCTGCACGTGCCCCTGTGTTTGCTGTCACACCTGATGTACGCCATGGCCGGTTGCGGCGCGGTGATGTACCTGGTGGTCAGCGGGCTTCTGAAGGCCCGGCGACCCATCGCGCTCTCCGGCGGGCTGCCGAGTTTGGAGTCGCTGGACCGCTTTTCCCACCGCATGGCGAAGATCGGCTTCCCGCTGCTGACCGCCGGTCTACTGGCCGGAATGCTGTGGTCTTACGAGGTGTGGGGCCAGGTGATTCCGGAGGCGCCCAAGCAGGTGGCGGCCTTCGCCAGTTGGGGCGTGTACGCCGCGTACTTCCACGCCCGCAATGCCCGGGGGACCCGGGGCCGGTTCTGCGCCTGGATGCTGGTGGCGGGGTTCACTCTGGCCCTGGCGGGCCTGCTGCTGCCCCTGGTCTCCGGTGGCCCACACCGGTTCATCTGAGAGGTCCTGAGCATGGCGGCTGCCGATCGCGCGGGAATCGTCTACCTCGTCGGTGCCGGCCCCGGTGATCCGGGTCTGCTCACCGTCAAGGGCCAGGCCTGCCTCCGGGCCGCCGATGTGGTGGTCTACGACCGGCTGGCCTCTCCGGAGCTGCTGAGCGAGGCCGGGCCCGAGGCGGAGCTGATCTACTGCGGCAAGTCGCCGGACCACCACGCCATGGGGCAGGAGCAGATCAACCAACTGCTGGTGGAAAGGGCGCTGGCGGGCAAGTGCGTCTGCCGCCTCAAGGGCGGCGATCCCTTCGTGTTCGGGCGCGGTGGCGAGGAGGCCCTGGCCCTGGCGCAGCGGGGCATCGCCTTCGAGATCGTCCCCGGAGTGAGCTCCGCCGTCGCCGCCCCGGCCTACGCCGGCATCCCGGTGACCCACCGGGCGGTGGCGACGAGCTTCGCCGTGGTCACCGGGCATGAGGACCCCGCCAAACCGGAGAGTCAGGTGCACTGGGAGCGCCTGGCCACGGCCGTGGACACGCTGGTGATCCTCATGGGGGTCGGGCGGTTGGCCGCCATCGTGCAGGGACTGCTGGCAGGGGGCCGAGCCTCTGAGACGCCCGTGGCCATCGTGAGCCGCGGCACCTACGCGCAGCAAAGCACGCTGGTGAGTACGCTGGGCGGGGTGGTGGGAGATGCCGAAGCCGCCGGGGTCGCGGCACCGTCTGTGATCGTCGTGGGTGAGGTGGTGTCGCTGCGCCGGGAGTTGGCCTGGTACGATCAGTGGCCCCTGCTGGGGCGCAGGGGGCTGGTGACCCGCACGCGGCAGCAGGCCGGCAATCTGAGCGCCCTGCTGCGCCGGCGCGGCGCGATACCCCTGGAGACGCCGCTGGTGCGCATCGAGCCACCGGAGAGCTGGGAGCCTCTGGAAGAGGCCCTCGCCGCCATGGACGGCTTCGACTGGCTGATCCTCACCAGCCCAAACGGTGTGGCGGCGACGGTGGCGCACCTGGAGCGGCTGGGGCTGGACATCCGTGCCCTGAAGGGCCCGCGGATCGCCGCCATCGGCCCGGCCACCGCTGAGGCGGCGGCCGCGGCCGGCCTGCGGGTCGCGCTGTGCCCCGAGGAGCATGCCGCCGAGGGGCTGCTGGAGAGCCTCAGGGCCGAGGGGCTCCGGGGCAGGAGACTGCTCCTGCTCCGCGCGGCCCAGGGGCGAGAACTGCTCCCGCGCCTGGCCGAGGAAGACGGGGCCCAGGTCACCGTGGTACCCGTCTACCAGACGCTGCCCGTCGACTGCCCCGATCCCGAGGCCATGGGGATGCTGGAGCGCCACGAGGTGGATTTCGTCACCTTCGCCAGCTCCTCGGCGGTGAGAAGCTTCGTCTCGGCGGTCGGGCAGGAGAGGGCCCGGGAGCTGCTGGAGCAGGTCTGCATCGGCTGCATCGGTCCCGTCACCGCCGCGACCGCGGAGGAGCTGGGGCTCACACCCACCGTCGTTCCCGAGCAATACACCATCGAGGCCCTGGTGGCGGCTTTGGCCGCGCATTTCGCCGCGGCCCCGGGGAGGTCGGATCAGTGATCGGTTGCACCAAGCTCCTGTGTGGCACCGCCACGGTGTCTGAAGCTCTGCACCACGATCGAGACAGCAGGCGGCTGCCTCCACACCTGCTGCAGTTCTCCTCGGACTTCAGACCGCTCGTGGTGTGGAACACCACGAACCGCTGCAATCTGTCCTGCGAACACTGCTATCTGAGTGCCGAGGACCGCCAGTACGAGAAAGATCGGAAGAGCGTCGTGTAGGGAAAGAGTGTAGGATAGGGTGTAG
>CAZXDD010000413.1:1549-7220 GCA_964639415.1 uncultured Armatimonadia bacterium | reverse complement strand
CCCTGCGGTCGGAGTTCATGGTGGGGCAGGAGATCACCGTCGAGGACCTGTGGAACCGCCCCTTCACTCTCCCCGTGGACCCGGAGCTGCTGAGGGCGGGAGAGAACGTGCTGGTGGTCCGCATCCACAACTCGGCAATGAACGCGGGGATCCATCAGCCGGTGCGGGCGTACCTACCTCCCCGGCAGTTCGGGGACGCCTGCGACGGCGCGGCCCTGGATGAGACCTTCGCGGGCATCGAGCCCGGTGGCATCCCGGAGGGGTGGAGGCGGCACGTGCAGGAGCGGGACGGGCAGGTGTTCGGCCTGGCCGAGGTCAGCCGCCATTTCGTGCGGACCCCGACGTTGCATCTGCGCGACCAGCGCTCCCATGTGGTGGTCTGGTCGGCCTCGGATGAGGTGCTGCCCCCCGGCGATCACTGGGCGGTGCAGTTTGACTTCCGGCTCACGGGCCGGCTGTGCTACAAGGCCGCCGATTGCGGGGCGCTGTTCGGCCTCAAGCGCGGCGAGCCCGGCAGCGCGGACTTCCTCCCACTTGTGCAGGTCGACAATGACGAGACCCCCGGAGGGCCGGTGAGGCTGCTGGGGCTGGGCCAGGTGCTGACCGAGGACCTCGCCACCGATCAGTGGCATCGTCTGGTCATCCATCGCCGAGGGACCGATTGGGACGTCTACCTGGATGATGAACTGAAGGGCAGCGTGGCCGGTCGTGGTACGGACTATCGCGGCTTCGCACTGGGTTCGTTCCAGGACTGGCAGCACGTGGCGGAGGATGTGCACTACGCCAACATGAAGATCGGCGGGTCCACGGGCCTGCCGGAGAGAGAGTGAAAGGCCCGCGGGCAAGGCGCTCTCGTGCCGATGCCGCTCTCCGGTTCCCGTCGGTGTTGCCGGGCTAGCTGAGCTTGGCCTCAAGCGGACGAGCACGGAGCGGAGGTTCGCCCCGATTCGGTGCCGCGGCCAGGCGGCGATGGCGCAGAGCGCGAGGGCCGGAACGGGCTGGAAGCTCAGATCATGCAGGTTCCGGGCAGACGCCGATTCACGTCGTCTCACCCCCCAGCCCCCCTCTCGGCGTCTCTTCGAGCCGCTTGCACTCCGCCAAACGACAGGCGGAGACGGGAGGAGGGGGGAGAACGGCAGTACCTCGACCGTTCCGGACGTGGAAATGGCGAAATGTAGCCCGAATGCGTTCATGCATAGTGTGAGATCCAGCGAAGCTCCGCCTCAAACCGACGAGCACGGCGCGGAGGTTCGCCTCGGGCGGTTCCACGGCCGGGCGGCGATCCCGCACGGCGCGATCGCCGAGTCGGGCTGGAAAGCCCGACCTCCGCGTTCACGAACGGCAGGATCGCGACCCCAGAACTTGATTCATCTGTGCACAAGTCGGTGCACATAGACATCTAGTCCGTCACCGGCCGGAACTCGAAGTAGTCCAGCCACAGGGCCTCGACATTGTCGGGGTTGTTCATCGGGCCGCACCAGGCGTACTGGCGCTTGCCCGGCGTGACCGTGGCCAGTTTGTACAGCTTCCATTCGCCGTCGGGCACATCGGCCACGGGCGGCGTGACCTGACCGACGCCGGTGCGGTTCAGCTCGTCGTAGACCCCGGCCCAGAAAGCCGGCCCCGCCTCCCCTTTCCTGTCCACCTTGATGCGCGCGAAGACCTCATAGGACGTGTCGGTCTCAAACTGCGCGGGCTCGTAGAACCAGGCCAAACACCACATATTGTGGTTCGGGGCCATGCGGGCGCACCAGCCGCCGGTTGCCGTGGGGTCCGCCTCGAGCCAGGCTTCGTTGCCGTAGTTCTCCAGAAACAGCCGGTTCGCCTGACAGAGGATGCGTCCGGGCACGTCTGGAGGCCTTTGCTCCGGCGTCTGAGGGATGCCGGCCAGGTCTGTGAGCAGCTCCACCCGGAGCCCCAGACGTCTCTCGGCCTCGCCTCCGAGGCTCTTGCTCCCGAAGGTCACCTGCTGCCGCTTGCCGTCCACGTGGAGCCAGCAGACCTCGGCGGTGCCCGGCAGTGGCGTGAGTCGGAGGGCCAGGCTCCGGGCGTGGTTGGCGATGGTGACCCCTTGTGCCAACTGCTCCGGGGCGAGCCAGATATCGCGCTGGGTGTCGCCCCGCGGCGGCGCCAGTGCGACCACGCCCGCCTCCCCCATGGCCGGTGCGACGGCGGTGAGCTCATGGACGGGACCCAGAGTCAGGCAGAGCCGCGACCAGAGCGCGCGGCTTGCGGGCTGACCGGCGGAGGGGGTGGCCGTGGAGTTGATCTCGAACCACTCGCCCTGCGCCGGCACGGTGAGTGTACGGGCGATGGCTACCTGCTCGGTATTGAGCGTAAGCTCCAGGCGCTTGCCGTCGGCGGTATCGGTCTCGGCCGGCTCGAACAGCTCGGCCATGCCGGGGCCGCGGGCGCCGTCGGACCAGGACTCATAGTACCCGCCCACATGGGGGTAGCTCCAGTCGTCGGCGTGGCCGAGGCCAAGCAGGTTGTCGCCCGATCCCATGCGCAGGGAGCTGATGCGGCCGCCGCGGCCGGGGGCGACCTCCAGCTCCAGCTCCCCGCTCTTGAGCTCGATCCGCGCGTCCATGAGCCGCTCGCGGCGGAAGCCCTCGGCGACTTCGGTCTTGAAGCGCTCGGTGGGCATGTTCCACTCGTTGAACATTAGCAGGCCGGTGGCGCCGGCCGTGGCGAACAGCCGCTCGGCAACCTGCTGCCGCTCGGCGATATCGCCGTAACGCAGTTGGAGGATGGCGTACTGCAGCGGCATGCGGGCGGTGCGCACCCTCAGCAGGAGCTCCGGGTCCTGAGCCACGAGACGCTCGGCCTCGTCGAACAGGGCCTCATACCGCGTCACCAGCTCGGGGGTGAGGTATGACTCCCGGGCCTGAGCGGGACCGGCGAAGATTCTCAGGTCGGCGCCGGAGCGCTCCAGTTCGTCGTGCTGCAGGGCGATGTAGCGGGCGATGGGGTCGCCGGCGGGCCCATAGTAGCCCTGGATGAACTCAGCCATCGCCGCCTGAATGTCGCAGTCCGGGTTCCAATGGAGCTTGGCAAGAAGGTAGGCGCGCAGCTCGGCGAACTCCCCGCCCCGCTCCCGATTGCCCTGGGAAAACAGCCCTTTGGCATGGTTCTCCACGAAGAACTGCACATCCGGCTGCAGGACACGGAGGTTGGGGAAGGGGCTGACGAGGTTGGCGAACTGGACCACGTAGTCCCAGACGAAGACGTTGTCACAGATCTCGGCCCACCTTTGGACATCCTCTCTGAAGTCCGCGCTGGAGGGGTCGGTGGCGATGGGGCGACTGCGGTTGCACTCGATGCTGCAGAGCATGATGAGCACGTTGGGCGCGGGCTTGAGGGTTCTGGGGGGACGGCGGGTGTACTGGTATGAGAGGGTCGAGATGGTCTTGTCCGGGAAGCGGGCCGCCAGCTTGTTGATGAACTCAAGCAGCGAGCCCATGGGCGTGCCCTCGCGCTCGTCGATGGCGCGACATCGCTCGCAGTGGCAGTTGCGGGCCCAGTCGTTCTGACTCACCGACCAGGTGTGCAGCTCAGGCGCGGCGTCCATGCGGCGCTTGAGGTCTTCGCTGACAATCTCCAGCACATCGGGATTGGTGAGGCACAGTTGCCCGTCGCGCACGCGCTTGCCGTCGATCTCCGAGAAGAACTCCGGATGGTCGGAGAAGTACCTGTCCGGTGGGACGAGAGTGAAGAAGCTATGGCACCAGAAGCCCCATCCGGGATGGATCTCCCGCGCGGTGCGGCCGTCGCGGATGATACTGGCATTGCCGTTGAGCTTGTGGCGGAGGGCGAACATGGGTTCCATGGCGCCCTGGTAGTAGACCTCGCGGAAGGCCAGCGCCGGCTCGTCGCGGCGGTCGATCTCGGGCACCACCACCGGCGACAGGCGGGGCACGTAGCTTGCGGTGGGTGTCCACCAGCGGCAGCCCAGGACATCCTCGAGAAAGCTGTAGACGCCGTAGAGGGTGCCGCGATCGTCGCTGCCGGCGATGACCAGATCCTCACCGACCGTGCGGATGATGAACCCGTCCGGGACGAGCGCGGCCACGTCCGCCTCGGGCAGCACCCGGCGTAGGTGAGCGTTGTCGCCCAGGATGATCTCGCGGGCCGCGAGCGGCTCGTCGGCCGAGACGATGGGCAGTTGGGCCTCGCTGATCTGCAAGAGAAACGTCTGCAGCTCGGTGGCGGCGAGCTTCAGATGCTCCCCGGCATCAGGGGCCGTGACGATGCGATAGTCCGACTGTCCATTTTCGGCGAGGACCAGCTCGTCGGCCTGAGCCTGGCCTGCGACGGCCAGGGCAATTGCCAGGAGGATATCGGTGGACAAGGGGCATCACGTTCCTTCTGTACGGTGATTGCGGGTGGCGACAGCGGACCCGGTACGCCGGGACCGCCGTCTTCGCGGCGTCTGGGCTCGCCCGATGCTACTGCAGGCCGAGGATGGGCCCAAGGGCGTTGACGAAGGCGTCGGCCTGGTACATGAACCCCAGGTCCGTGGGGTGGCAGCCATCCACGGTGCCCTCGTCGTCCGGGCCGAGCATTCCCTCGGCGGAGAGCAAGTGCAGGTTGCCCACGCCCTCCTGCTCCAGTTGTGCCCGGGCCTCGCGGAGTACCTTACCCATGGCTGTGGGGAAGCTACCACTGATCCGGCAGTCTTCGACGAGGAGGATCGGAGTGTCGGGCCGGGCGGCGCGGAGCTTGCGGACGAAGGGCGGGATTCTGTCGCGCACCATATCCGGCGACATGTTCCACAGCGGGTCGAGGACGTAGACGGCGGCGTCGATCTCGGCCAGCAGGTCGGCCAGCTCCGGCTCGCTCTGGCCATTGCCGGAGAAGCCGAGGTTGATGGTGGGGACATCGAGCCTGCGCCCGGCGATGTTGGTGGAGGCCATGCCCGGGCGCGAGGCGCAGCCGCCCTGGGTGATGGAGGTGCCGTAGAAGACCACCGGCCTGCCACGCGGCGGCGCCGCCGTGACGCTCTGCCCCGCCGGGACGCCGATCTGCACCGAGGTGGTGACGTTGTACAGGGGCAGGTAGAGGCACAGCTCCGTGGCGGGGCCGGGGCGGAAGGTGGTCTCCGAGGCCTGCTCGGACGGGCGCCCATTGCCCACGAAACGCCAGCCGGTTTCGGTCCTGGCGTACAGATCGACGCCGCTGACGCCGGTGGCGGGCATATGCGGCATGGCCAGCCCGCCGGCGACCTCCCACCTGACGCCGACGGTGTCGGAAGTGGTCTGGAACCGCACGCACAGCCCTGCGCTGTTCTTGCTCAGCCACCAGACAGGGTCTCTGACGACGCCGCGGGCCTTTGCAGGCAGGCGATCGTAGGGCGCCTCCGTCTCCGTCCACCCTTTGCCCTCAACCGTCAGGGTCTGGGCATCTACCCAGGTCATCTCAGGGTCTGCGGCGACAGCGGCAGTCGCAGCAAGGCCCAGCAGGCAGGCGACGGACAGGGGCAGTGATACAAGGAGGGCCTCTTTCCAGAAGCATGCGGGCACGGGCATTCACCTCGGTCGTGGCGGTAACAGACTGTTGTCAGGTTCGCGGCTCGGGGCGGCCGGACCTCTGTGGGGAGTGGGCGGCGGCGGTGGTGACGGCGGGAACGGCACTGATGACGCCCCTCCCCCGGCCCCTCCCCTTCGCGATA
>CAZXDD010000413.1:0-1449 GCA_964639415.1 uncultured Armatimonadia bacterium | reverse complement strand
TCCCCTTCGCGATACGGCTGCTCAGGAGAGGGGAGCACGGCGAACGGCAGTGGCGACGGCGGGAACGGCACTGATGACGCCCCTCCCCCGGCCCCTCCCCTTCGCGATACGGCTGCTCAGGAGAGGGGAGCACGGCGAACGGCAGTGGCGCGGTACAGGCCCGCGCCCGACAGCGTGTGGCTCCGCCGGCCGCAGGGCTCCGCGCGGTCGGGGGCGAAGGGGTCCTTCGCGACGACAACGGACCCTTCAGAGGTATGCCATGGACTTGAGCACCCAGCAGCTCTACGACAAGGCCCAGGAAGCGTGGCACCGCTCGTGGGAGTGGTACTACGCCCCGGAGACCAACCTGTTCTACGACTATCTGTGCAGCACGGACTTCGGCGACCGGTTCTGCTTCCTGCCGACACCGGAGGAGATCTCGCGCCAATGCCCCAACCCCAACGGCTGGGGCGCGGGGATGGAGGACTGCTCCATCAATGCTGGGCTATGGATGGGGATGATCTGCGACCGGTATGCGGCCACCGGCGAGGCCAATCTGCGCGAGGCGGCAAAGCGCGTATACGAGGGCATGGTGGTGTGCGCGACGTTGAGCCCCTCGCCGGGTCTCGTGCTGCGCGGGGTCAGCCCGGTGGACAAGACCTCACACTTCATGGAGAGCTCGCGGGACCAGTACACCTGGCACGCCTACGGCCTGTGGCGCTTGTTCCGCTCGGAACTGAGCACCGAGGCCCAGCGCGAGGCGATTGGTGGCATCCTCACCGCGGTCTGCGAGCGGCTGGAGCGCAATATCGTCCCGGGAGAAACGGACTACCACATCTGCCGCGAGGACGGCAAGCCCGGCCTGGTGGACAAGATGTGGCACGTCGATCCCCACGAGGTGGCGCGCCTGCCGATGCTGTATGCCATCGGCGCGGACGTCACCGGGGAGGACCACTGGTGGCGGATGTACCGGGAGTACGCCGCGCAGGCGGCGCGGGAATCTGTTCTCGTGCCCGCCGGGATGAAGACCGTCTACGCGCTTTTGCAGGAGCAGGTCTCGCTGGAGGCGCTCTACGAGCTGGAGGAGCAGGACGCGGCGCTGAAAGCCGCGTGGCTGCAGTGCCTGGAGTTCGTGGCCGGACGGGTGGAGGAGTTCACTACTCTGGGCTCTTCGTATGCTCCGGCGGACCTAGCGGCCCTCGACATGGACTGGCGGCACTGGGAGTTCGTCACCCAGAGCGGCTATCAGGTGCCTCGCTGGCCGCCGGCGCTGCGTGAGGAGGAGCGGGCGACGCGGCAGCCGGGCGAGGCCTTCCTGGCGCAGCTCATGTGCCCCACCTGGCGGCCGTCCGGCACCTGGGACGCCGTCCTGGCCCGGACCGTCGCTCAGGTGGACTACTCGGCCACCATCGGCTACGGCCTGTTCTACCCGCTGGCGGCATACTGGCGCGCGGTGCGGCGGGGGCTGGC
>CAZXDD010000412.1:0-7222 GCA_964639415.1 uncultured Armatimonadia bacterium | reverse complement strand
GGAAGCCTCTGGAGGAGCTCTACGGTCCCGATGAGAGGGAAAGGGACAGAGGCTTCCTACTGGTCACAAGCGGGGCGCTCTCACCGGCCCCGCGGTTGGGGGGCCTCGAGGTCGACCTGGGGCTGGACGAGATGGATGCGGTGCCGTTGGAGCTGTTCGGACTGGCGGAGAGCAGCGACGTGGGGGTCGTTGTCACCGGCCCGGCCGCGGGCGCGATCCAGGTGCAGGTGGAGGACGGCGGATGGCTGTCGGCCGGAGACAAGACCACGGTACCCCGGGGGGAGAGCCGACGGCTGTGGCTGCAGGTGAGCTCCACGGGACTGGCATCCGGCACCTATGCGGCACGGGTGCGGCTGTCCGCCGCCACAGGCCCGGCGCTGGATATCCCGCTGCAACTCACCGTCTGGAATGCCCGCCTGCCGCAGCGGCCTCTTCTCGGCACCCAGTGGTACGCCTTCTTGCCCTCTTTGTCGTCCTACACGCTGGATGAGCCGGCAAGGGCGCGCTTCTTGGCCTACCTGGACAACATGCAGAAGCTCCGCTGCGACAACCTGGACTGGGCCGTCGGGGCCCATGAACCCGCCGTCCACCTCCGCGTACGGGACACGGGGGAGCTGCTCACAGACTGGGGCAAGGCGCACCCCGAAGCGACCGCGGAGAAGCTGCCGGACCTGGACTTCGGCCACTACGCACTCTGGTTCGACGAGCCCGTCAAGCGCGGGATGACGCGGTTCGTCGCCCACCTGCCGGCGCACAATGGCTGGCGCGAAGCGGCGCTCATCAAGGCGGTCTTCCCCGACCGCGAGGTGGGACCGGACTCCGAAGAGGGCTGGGCGGTGATGATCTGGTACTGCCATCAGCTTCGCAGGTATGCCGCGGAGAAGGGGTTCACGTCCTTTTGGGCCAAGATCGATGACGAGATCGCCGCCGAGCATATCCCCGGCTGGCTGACGGCGGCCCGGCGCTACAAGGCCGCCGGCTGGCGACCGTTCACCACCAATACGGGCGGCATCTGTCGCTCCGAGGCGTTGCTTCGCCAGATGAACCAGGAGAGTGACGCCTGGCAGGTGGCCCTGCCTTTGTCCCGCGACTTTCGCCGCCTAACCACAATGGCCGCCTCGTACGAGGCCCGTCGCGAGCCCATTGACCGGGCCTGGGGACGCTACACCAACGGCGGCGCCGTGGATACCTGGTGTGTGCTGGAGCCGCTTTTCACCGGCGAGCGTCACTACGAGCATATCGACGAGGTCACCGTGTTTGCCGACGGTGTCGAGCTGCAGCTCCGCGGCGGCAGTCCCTGGGGCAACGAGGAACGGGGCGTGTTCTTCACCCACGGTGCCTACGTCTACCTCGCCCTCCCGAACGGCGGCGACCCCAATGAGGCCCGGATCGAGACGGGTTACCGCCAAAGAACACTGCGCCCCAGCGACACACCTGCCGTACCCCTGGAGCCCACGGATGAGGTCTGGTACTACGGGGGCGGAAAGTACAGCCAGCCGTATGAGGCCGCCAGGGCCTACGCCTGGCGGGCCGTGGCCTGGAACATGCGGGGCTACGGCTACTGGACCTACCTGTGGTGGAACGGCGAGGATGTGCTGGTCCGGTATGACGAGGACACGGGCCTGCTCCAGGTCTCCGCCGCCTGGGAGGGCCTGCGCGACGGCAACGAGGATGCCGACTACTTCCTCCTGGCCGAGGCCAGGCTGCGGGAACGAGGCGATGCGGCCGGAGTGGAGAAGCTGCGCTCGGCCCTCGGCACGCAGGACGAGGCCGTTCTTCCGATGGGTGAGAGGCGCGCCGAGATCTACGCCTGGGATGACTTCATCGAGCCCACTTACGCCCGGTACAATGCGGCCAAACGGCGGGCACTGGCGGTGCTGGCGAGGTGAGGCCTGCGCGGGCCATGCCGTCCCCTTGCCCGCGCGCCTCACCGCCGGGCAGGCGCGGGAGCAGCTCGAGGAATCCCCCGGCATTCAACGGGATTCCTCGCTATCTCGCGACGCGGGATTGACGCTCATGATGACGGAAACCGGACCGGCCGGGCTTTTCGGCCGGACCTCTAGCACCCCAGCCCCTCGCGCAGGATGATCTCCACCGCGGCCGCCAGATTGGCGGCCTGGTAGGCCGGTGGGCGGCAGCGCTGCAGCTCCGCCTCCACCTGCTGTTGCGTGGGACGGGTGCGCACGAACACAAAGCTCCCCACTCCCGCCGCGGAGGCCGCCTCCACATCGCGCCATGAATCCCCCACCATCACCGAGCGCGACAGGTCGAGGCCGTATTTGAGCTCCAGCTTCAGCAGGATGCCCGGCTGCGGCTTGCGGCAGGCGCAGCAATCCTCATCCTGGTGGGGGCAAAAGCCCACACCGTGCAGCAGGCCCCCTTCTTCCTGCACTCGCAGCCGCAGGCGGGTGAGCGTATCGCGCACCACCGCGGGAGCGTTGTTCCTCAGCCCCTTGCTCACCCAGGCCTGGTTCGTGGCCAGATAGACCTCGCGCCCCGCCTCGCGCAGCTTTCGCATCGCGTCCAGCGAGCCGGGGATGAACTCCACGTCCCGCTCGAAGTCGATGATGTAGTGCTCGAGGCTGTCGTAGTTGATGACACCATCGCGATCCAAGATCACAGCGGGCTTTCGTCGCATGCAGAACCTCACTTGCCCAAGACGGTAAAGGTAGCGGGGCACCCCGGAAGGCGTCGGGCCGATGGGGCACTCAGCGCCGCACCCGGGGAGGCGTGGAACAGGCCCGGGGCCTCGTTGGGCGCCATGGCGCGGGGGCCACCGGCGATGCGCCCCAGACCCGTCCGGCCATAGCTCCCGCTGCCTCGCGTCACGGCGGACGGCGCCGCCGAGCCGGAGGGTATCCTACCTCGCAAAGGCGGGCAGGGCAAGGATTCCGGCCATTCTAGGCGAATAGGCACAGACCACCTGCGCCGCAGCTTCGCCGCGTCCGCGGCCTGTCGGGACATGCACGCTCTGGAGGCCTGCCGATGTCCATCCTGCTCGCTCTGCTCTGTCTCGGCGTCTGCTCCGCACAGGAGCTCGCCGTTGAGCCCTACACCGGCCACTACACCGGTGCGATCATGCCCACGCCCAGGGAGGCGAAGTACCTCGAGGGCGCCTGGGAGCTGGCGGACTGCGCTGCCGGAGCGTCCAGCTCGGCGATCGTACTCTGCCCCCAGCCGTCGGCGGCCGAGGAGCTGGCGGCCGAGGCCATCGCCACGCGCATCGGCTACCTCTCCGGCGGCTTGCGGCCGCAGATTGGCCGCGACGGCAAGATGCCGCGGGACGCCAAGACCTACATCGCACTGGGGATGCCCGCGACCAACCGCTTCCTGCAGGGGCACGGCCGGGACTGCGAGGTCACCGTCCCCGAGCAGTCCGAAGGCTACGCCATCGCCTCCTACGCCCACGAGAAGGGGTTGCAGGGGGTGCTCCTGATGGCCAACGATGCCGCCGGGGTGACCTTCGCGGCCCAGAGCCTTGTGCAGATGATCCGGCGCACCGGGGACAGGGTAGTCCTGCATCCCGTGCAGGTTCGGGATTGGCCGGCCTACCGTCTGCGGTCCTTCAAGCCGGGCGGCGGCACCGGTCCCGACGATCCGGCCGCGAGCATGGCGCGCTGGGCGCCGACGGCCAAGTTCAACTGCATGAATATCTGCTACACCACCATGGGTGTGGACAAGTGGGTCGATCCCTCCGAGGAGTACAGGGCGCTGGTGCAGGGCATCACCGCCGACATGCGTGCCCGCGGCCTGGATTGCATGCCCTTCGTCAACCCGTACTATCTGTGGAAAGAGCACATCGAGACCGCGGACGAGGCCGATCTGGAGAAACTCTTCGAGGCCTGCCGGATCAACATGGAGGCGGGCGGGACCCGAGTGATGCTCTGTCTCGACGACTTCGCCAGTGAGCCCAACTGGGCGGGGCCGGAGCTGTACACGGTCCGCAGCGAGAAGGACCGCGAGAAGTTCGACGACGATCTGGCGGCCGTCAATGTGGCCATGGTCAATGAGCTGTGGTCGCGGATCAAGGCCGCCTATCCCGGGGTGAAGCTCTACGTGGTGCTGCCGTATTACTGGAGCCCGCAGGGCAACTACCGCGAGGCGGGCGAGAAGTACCTGCGAGATGCGGGAGCCGGCATCGACCCGGAAGTCACCATCGTCTGGACGGGGCCCCGGGTGCGCTCGGCCCACATCTCGCAGACGGACGTGGAGTATTACCAGGGCCTCCTGGGCGGCCGCAGGGCGATGCTGTGGGACAACACCATCTACATGCACCACAATCCGACCCACTACTTCCTGGACACCTTCCGGACCGTGTTTGCAGAGCGGTTCTGGGACCTCACCAGCGGCGAGGTGCATCTGAACGCCGGTCACGGGGAGGCGTACAAGTGCGGCCTGCTGGCGGCCGCCGACTACCTGTGGAACCCGGAGGCCTACGAGCCCGAGACCTCGCTGCGCCGCGCGATCGCGATGGTGGCCGGCCCAGAGGCCGTCGAGGACCTCCTGGCCTTCCGGGACGCCTTCTACGAGGTCTATGACCACTACTCCGGCGCGCTGGGCAGTCCCCAGGCCTTCCTCGAGCGAGCGAAGAAGATGGAGAAGCGCGCTTTCGACGATGCGGCGCTGCAGCAACTCCGCGTGGCGCTGGACACAGAGCGCGAGCTGGCCGCGAAAGTCGCCGCCACCTGCGACAACAGTGGCCTGGTCGCGGAGGTGCGCGACCGGGTCGAGAGCCACGGGCCGTACCTGGAGGCGATGGAGGTCATCTCGGCGCTGCCGCCGCTGAGCGAGCAGGATGTGGCCAATACCGTGCCCAATCCGGGGGCCGAGGAACTCGATGGGTCGCTCCCGGCGCATTGGGGCATGTACACGGGAGCGGGCAGGGCAACCATGGGCCTGGGAGAGCCCCACAGTGGGGAGCACTCGGCGAAGCTCACCGCCACCGAGCTGCACGACTGGGGCGGCGGCCGCACCTCCATCAACGTGGCGCTCATGGCCGGGCCCTGCAATGGCTTCACCGGGCCTCAGGCGCCGGAGGTCACCCCCTTCAGCGGCTACCACTACAGCTTCTGGGTCAAGGGCACCGCACCGCGCGTGGTGGTGAGATTCGTCACGTGGGGCGAGGACGGCGAGGTCGGCTCGCGCAGCCAGGCCATCATGAGGGCCGAGCCCTTCGCGGCCACCGACGAGTGGGCCTTCCACAGCGGCAGTTTCGTGGTCCCGATGACCGCCGCCCGCGGGGCGCTGAAGATCTGCATCGAGGGCTACAATGACGAGGGCGCAGGGCTGGGCGAGATCTGTGTGGATGATGTCTATGTGGGCATGAGCAGGGAGCAGGCGCTGCAGGGGGCCGGGCAATGAGGGCACGGACGGTCCCGATTGCCATGACGATCGCCGGCTCCGACTCCGGCGGCGGCGCCGGCATCCAGGCGGACCTGAAGACCTTCACCGTACTGGATGTCTACGGGGTCAGCGCCCTGACGGCCATCACCGCCCAGAATACCCTGGGCGTGACCGCCATCGCCACGCTGGAGCCGGAGATGGTGGCGGCGCAGATCGATGCGGTGATGACCGACATCGGCTGTGGGGCGGCAAAGACGGGGATGCTCTCGACGGCTGAGATCGCGGCCGTCGTGGCCGACCGCGTCGCCGCCCACGGTATCGACAGCCTCGTGGTGGACCCGGTGATGATCGCCAAGGGGGGTGAGGCGCTCCTGCAGGCCGCGGCACGGGGGGCTCTAGTCGAGCACGTGCTGCCGCGGGCGCTGGTGTTGACGCCCAATCTGCACGAGGCCGGGGTCCTGCTGGGCCACGAGGTGGCAGACCTCGAGGCCATGCACGAGGCCGCCCGGGAGATCGCCTCCATGGGGCCGCGGGCCGTCGTCGTCAAGGGCGGGCACCTGCGGGGCGAGGCCGCGGATGTGCTGTACACCGCCGCCGACAGGCAGTTCGAGGTCCTGCGCGCGCCCCGCGTGCCCACGCATAACACGCACGGCACCGGCTGCACCTTCTCGGCGGCCATCGCGGCGTACCTGGCCAGGGGCGAAGGCCTCAAGGAGTCGGTGCGAGCGGCCAAGTACTTCATCACGGCCGCCATCTCCCATGCGCTGAGCATCGGCACGGGGCATGGGCCGACGGGGCACATCGCGGCGGGCCGCGCCGTCGCCAATGGAGACAGGCGCGCCGGCGCCGGGCAATGAAGTCGTCGAGGGGAGAGACACCATTGCAGTTCCTGTTGCGGGTGCTCAGACGCGCCTGGGTGGCGATCGTCGGCCTGGTGATCCTGTTCCTGGTGGGCTGGCTCGGCGGCTGGGTGTTCTGGGTCGTCTTCACGTCTCTGGCCATCGTGGCGCTGTCCGAATACTACTCGGCGCTCCAAACGCGAGGCATTCGGCCCAATGTCTTCCTGGGCTGGTTCTGTACCATCGTCATCCTGCTGGCCACCCAACTGGACAGCGGGAGCCACTCGCTGATGGGGCAGGTTGAGCCCGTGAACGCTCTGGGCTCCACGGCCAACGCGATGCAGTACATCACGCTGATCCTATTCTTCTGCGTGGCCGGGACGCTGGTGTGCCAGTTCAGCCGCAAGCCCGATCAGTCGGCGGTGGTCAATTCGGCCACCACCGTCTTCGGCGTGGCGTACATCGGCCTGATGATCTCGTTCATCATCCGCATGCGCTTCGTGGACATCCCCTGGCTGACGGGCACCGATGCCGGCGAGCTGGCCGGACGGATGGGAGGCGTCCTGCTGGGCTCGGTCCCCACCTGGATGTGTGACACGGCGGCCTTCTTCGTGGGCAATCTGGCGGGACGGACGAAGCTGGCACCCATGGTCAGTCCGGGCAAGACCGTGGAGGGTGCACTGGCGGGGTTCGCCTTCGCCGTCATCGGTGCCATCGCTCTGGGCACCTGGTGGATGGGCATGCCGCTGGTGCACAGCCTGGTGCTGGGCGCCATCCTCGGGATCGTGGGCCAGGTGGGGGATCTGGCCAAGTCGGTGCTGAAGCGGGACATGGGGATCAAGGATTTCGGCTCGCTCTTCGGAGAGCACGGCGGCATGCTGGACCGCTTCGATGCGGTGATGTTCAACATGCCCATCATCTACTGGTACTGCTGGTTCTTCCTGTCCAGCGGGGGAGCCGGCTGAGGCCGGGGAGAACGGCGAGAACGGCCAACGTCTCACCACGGAGACACGGAGAGCACGGAGTTCCACGGAGAACGG
>CAZXDD010000411.1:0-7232 GCA_964639415.1 uncultured Armatimonadia bacterium | reverse complement strand
CGGCAACGGCCGCGGCGACCACAGTGGAACAGGATGGACAGGATAACGGCGACGACAGATGCTCCCACCCTGCGGGTTCGTTCCCGCCGTTGTCCGCCACCCGCCGCCGTTCCCGCCGCCGCTACCCCACCAGCCGTCTCACCAGCTCTGCCTCGCACGGTCCGCCGTGGCCCAGGTAGAAGCGATGGCAACCCATCTGCAGCAGCGTGCGGATGCTCGTCTTGACCTGCTCGAGGTCGTCGGCGAAGATCGGGAGCGTCGGGCGGCGGGGCGACACCATGGCCATCAGCAGGTCACCCACGATCGCCTCCCTTCCATCGAGCACGATGGATACAGATCCCGGTGTGTGGCCCGGAGTGGCCACAATCCTGCCGGGGAGGCCGAAGAGCTCCAGCGGCAGCTCCTGATCCACCGGCAAATCCGGCTCCACGGCCGGATAGGGCTTGGGCCTGATGACGGTGGACAGCACCCTACCGGCGGTGCTTCTGGGCCGCAGTACCGGGCTGGTGCCGGTCCGGAGCCAGTCGGCGTCCGCCCGCCCCACGGCGACTGTGGCTCCCGTGAGCTCCTTGAGCTTTGCCAGTCCGCCCACGTGGTCGATGTGGCAATGGGTGACGATGATAGCCGCGATGTCGCCGGGGCCAAGGTCCGCCGCCGCCAACGCCTGCAGGATGCGACGCTCGTCGCCGGGCATGCCGGCGTCGACGAGGACGGCTCCCTCGCCGCGCAGGAGATAGGAGGTGCAGGGGCCAAGGGGGATTGGGGTAATGGTGGTCCCGGACAAGTAGGGGCTCCCTTCTGGAGCTGCGGCCGGGAAACCGACGCGCGCATAGGAATGTCATTGCCAGAGCGTCCGCTCCCGGAGGGAGCAAGTCGAGCAATCCCGCGGCATGCAGGGGGATTCCTCGCCCGGTCGTGCGCCGCCCGGGCTCCGGAATGACAGGAGCCGGGCCGGCCGGAGTCCTCGGCCGCACCTCCATGGCGCCACCCGAGCGATGCGCCGGGATTGCCAAGCACACTGCCAACGGGGGCGCGCTTGGTCTCCAGTGCAGGCAAGGCGAGCCCACGAGCACGAAGGCCGCTTAGAAGGCGATTGGAGATGGCTGCCGAAGGGACCCGCGACTGGCCGACCATCGCGTCGTACATGGGCCTGTACGGAGATGCCCGCGCCGACCTGCTGCTTCTCACGCTGCAGGGCTCCGGCATTCCCGCCGTGAGGCGCCCGTCTCTGCCCATGAGCTGGCTGCCGGTGGCGGCGTGGCCGATGATCCAGCCCGCCCAGGTGCTGGTGCCGCCCGACCGGGAGGACGACCCGCGCGAGCTTGCCGACGAGCAGCCCTACCGGCCGGTGCATCCCCTGATGCGGCGCGTCGGGCAGTGGATCATTGCCGCGGTGCTCGTTAACGCACTGGGCGCCCCACTCGCCCAGGCCTCGGTCCTCTCGCCCACATCCGGTGCGGCAGGCGCCCTCACGGCGGCGTACCTCCTGGCCATGGTCATGGTGCTGATAACCGCAGTGCGGCTCGTCGCTGCTCTGGCCCGCGAGGGCGTGCTCCACCTCGATGTCCGTCCGCTGATTGTGGCGCTGGGCTTCTACGGCCTGCTGGCACTGCTGACCCTGGCGATCTGGTGGCTGCAGGGCCGGCTCGCCACACCGGCGCCGTACTGAGCACAGCGCCGGCGCCGCCCGACGGCCCCGCGTTCGCGTCCATCCCATGCCGGGTCGGATGCTCTCCACCGTTCTCGGCCGTTCTCGGGGTCTCTGTGCTCCACCATTCACCGCTGCGTGACCGGTGCCAGGGTGTACCGCAATTGGCAACTCTCGCCCACCTGCCAGCCGGTGGGCAGGGCGATGAGCGCCCGGCCCCACTCATGCTCGCCTTCGTAGTGGTCGATGCTGTGGTCCTGTCCCACCTGGATCTTCGCCGGGACGGCCAGTGTTAGGGCGTGGCCGTGGCCCGAGGCATTGGTGAACACAAGCCTCTTCGCCTCCCCATCGCCCTCGATCTCAGCTCCATCCGCGGAGAGCAGACGCACCTTCAGGCCTCCCGGCTTGCCCTCCGGAAGCGGATGCGGGATGCACTCGCTCAGGGACTGCAGCTCGCAGTCGGCCTCGGCGCGGACCGTCAAGACGCACTCCACGCCCTCATCCCCGAAGCGGTACTCACGCTCGTAGCTCAGGGGCGTCTTGTGGATCTTGCCGCAGAGCGTCGCGGTGGCGTTTGCGGCATCGAGCGAGGCCTCCGTTGCCCAGTAATAGGGCCAGTGGATAGTGCCGTCGGCGGCTTCGGCCAGCAGCGTATTGCCCTGCGCGGCCCCCCAGTTCTTGCTCAGCAGTGAGACCCCGAACTCCGGCGACCAGAACAGACACAGGCCGTCATTGCGCGGGAACTGGCGGTTGTACTGACTGGGCCACGTGTTTCGCTGCCAGTCCTGATAGGCGCGACCGGCGTACAGGAAGGCGTAGTATGCGGGGCGCTTGACGCAGAGAAACTCGTCGCCGAAGTTGCGGGTGAAGGAGGCTTCTTCGCGGCAGGGGAGCCTGGCGGGAATGAACTCGTCGCTGAAGGTCTGCCAGTTGGCGAAGAGGATGTCGAAGGCGCCCAGGGCTCGTCCGCGGTTGGCGGGATCGCTGCGGAGGGAGTCCTCGGGCCGGTAGCCGGCGACCCTGCGCAGCTCCTCCTCGGCCGCGGCGCGGCTGGCGGCGTCGAGAGCCGGGCGGGCATAGGCCCAGGCAAGGTGGTCGGGCATACGCACCCCGGCCTGCGGCAGGTCATGGGCCATCGGCCCCAGGCCGGCGCCGTACTGGGGCGATACCCAGTCGCCGGGCGTCCGGTGGCAAAAGCCGCTGCTCCCCAGCCATTCGCCCTCCGGCTCGGAGACGATGGTGTGGTTGAGCAACTCGTAGCAGTCACGCAGGGCCGCCAGGATCTCCTCGTCGCCGGTGGCATGGTACAGATACGACAGGTAATGTCCCGTGATGCCGTTGTACGTGGCGTCGGGACCCATCGCCTCGGTCATGTACCCGGCGGGGCGCACACCTGTGCCCCATAGTTGGCCCGAGGTGAGCCAGTGGGCATTGCGCAGCACCGCCGCCTTGTACCACTCATCGCCGGTCCCCTCGTAGTAGCGCCACAGGCCCATGAGCAGTACCGTCCACTGGTTCGTGCACCCCCCGACGTTGCCGTAGATGAGCCGGTCGGTCAGGCGGCGCTGCCCTGCCAACCAGACGGCCCGGACGGGTTCGGGCGCATCCTTGTAGACCAGCGAGAAGGCCCCGCTGTGGCTATGGCAGAGGGCGAATCCGTGGTTGCCGAAGTAGTAGACGTTCTGCGGGAACACGTACTCGCCCTCGCGCATGACCATGAGATCCAAGAGCGCGGCGATGACGATACGGTTCAGGAGCTGGCCGTTGTGGTGGTAGGGGTTGAAGTCGGCCTGCAGCCAGTACATGGCGGCAAGGTTCTTGCCCAGGGCGGCCAGGGCTTCCAGACCGCGGCGGTCGTAGTCCGCGAGCGGATTGCCTTCCCGGGCCTCGCCCCGCTCGTCCAGCCACTCGCCCGTGGAGCCGAACCAGGGGCTCCCCGGGGCGAGGCACTGGTCCCGGAGGATCGCCGGCAGGAGAGCCATGACCCCGTAGTTGCCGAACAGAAGCTGGTTGCGGGCCGGATCGGTGAGCAGAGCGGGCAGGAGTTCGTCGAGCGGCGTGATGGGGACCTCATAGTCCGAGGCCGGGCGCCGCTTGTACTGCTGCAGGAGCTCCCAGGCCGCCACTTGATGCTTGTGGAAGCACAGCGTGCCGTCGGGCATGACATCGACGCTTGCCGCAATCGCCTCGGCACAGGACCGGCCGGGGCACAGGATGATGGGCAGGCCCTTGAAGTCCATCCGGTACGACTCGCCGCTTGCCGAGAGCCGCCAGACCCGCGGGCCGTCCGGAGGCAGGTCCACGACGCCGGACGGATGCTCCCCATCCAGCTTGAGCGCCTCGGCCCCGGCGGCATCGCGGATCGTCAGGCTCTCGATCTGCTTGCTCACCTCGACAGGGAGTCGGTCCAGGCCGGGCGGGAGGTAGAAGTAGGCGTCGGAGAACTGCTCGTAGGCTCCGCACAGCCATTGGAGGTGTCCGAAGACTCCAAACTCCAGCTCGGGTTCGGTGACCAGCTCCACCCGCCCGCCGCTGTGACCGACCACGACGACCTGGTACACCCCGGCGCCGCTTGCGGGAATGGAGAAGGTCTCCTCATCCCACGGCACGGGAGTGGTGACCTCACCGGCGAACTCGTGGCGGAGGATGAGATTCTCGGCGGGGTCGAGGATGCGCACCAGGGTAGGCCGCGGGTAGCTCTCCCGGCGGTAGTCGTGCCACCTGACTCGCACCTCGAAGGGCGCGTTGTCGGGGTTCACGACGTAGAACGTCACGCCGTCGTCGAGGTTGAAGGGGCCGTCGAACCGTGCGGCCCACAGCGGAAGGGCGTAGAGCAGCAGGAGGACGGCAGACAGACGCATGGCTGTACCTCCCCGGGCCCATCGGATTTGAGAGCGGCGGATCGCCTGCGCGAGGCAGGGCCGGCTAGTTCCCCCCGTGCTCGCCGACGACGCCGGCGATGTCATCCCACATGTTGAGGTAGACCACATTGGCAAACTCATGGAAGCAGACGCCGTCGATGGTGGGATTGCGCAGGGCCGCCAGGAGCCCGGCCCGCCAGCGGGCATTGCTCTGCTCGTAGGTGGCGCCGTGGATCGTGTGCCAGGCGGTGACCTTGACCTTCTCTTTGCCCAGCACGCGCCAGCGGGTGAGGTCCGAGGACGTGCCCTCGAGAATGCACAGCTCGTCCACGGCACCTTCGCGGCAGAGATCGTCGGCGGGGATGTACATGCGCACCGCCGTGAGCGGGTCCACCGAGTCGAAGGAGGCGTTCATCGCCAGCTTCTTCCCGCTTGCGGTGCATAGCCCGTGGGCCTCGTGCAGGAACTGCTTGAAGAAATCGCCTTTGAGCTTGACGAAGCGCAACTCCTCGAGGCTGTCGCGTGCGGCCTCTCGCGGATCGGAGCCGTAGCGCCGCCGGTACTCGGCGATCACCGGCTCGTTGTAGCCGTACTCTCGGGCGCCGGGGCGGTCTGTCGGCCACGGCGAGTGGCTGCGCATGGACAGATACACGCCGTCCACGTCGTACTCCAGCAGCTCGGCGATCTCGGCAAGGCGGTTCTCACGCACCTGGGGGTAGCCGTAGCAGGGCACTCCGGGGATGTGGTCCTTACCGTCGCGACTGACCCACGTGTACTGGGGGTTGTCGTGGAAGAACTCGCCCTCCAACGCGTAGTAGAGACTGTCATAGCTGGTGACCCAGGCCCAGACCTCCATCCCGTACTTGTGGCCGAACTCCACGCAGTCGGCGAGCGGATCGGTCTCCTGCATGAGCTTGGCCATGTTGGGCAGGTATGAGGGCAGGTTCCCCAGCGGGGTATCCAGCATCTCCTCGGTGCGTCCCGCAAAGCACCTCTCGTCGGCGGTGTACATCACCTTCGAGGGGTAACAGACCACGCCGCAGATGGAGACGCGAAACAGGACGCGATCCACGCCGTAGTGGGCGGCCAGGCGCATGAGGCGGTCCATCTCGCCGCGATGATCGGACATGTCCCAGGCGTCGGTGCCGATGCAGATGTCGAAGAAGTCCAGGTTGAGTGTGAGCTCCTTGCCGGGCAGGGCGCCGGCGAGGGCCGCGGAGCACACCAGCATGGTGGCGAGGGCCACCAGGGGCCATCTGACAGGTGCCGTCATCGTCCTTCTCCCTCCACGGGCAAGATACTCACGTCATCGATCCGGCCCTGCAGGCCGGAGCGGCCCGCCAGGCTACCCAGCCACAGCCTGTCCCCCAGCGCCTGGGGGAACTGCGTGCCCTCCGCCGCGACCACCGGCGCACCGTCGACATACAACGCGGCTTGACCCCGGACGCGGTCGGCGATGAGGCGCAGCTCATGCCAGGTCCCGGCGGGCCACTGAAGCGGCGGAGACTTGAGGGCGAACCAGTTGCCCGCGAAGGCGGCGCCCTTGGCCCTGCCCGTGCCGTCGCTCATCGAGAAGAGGATGTAGTCGGTGCCGCCCCGCTTCTGCAGGCAGAGGCGGTTCTTGCCGTCCGGTGTCTCGTGGTAGAGATACACGATCTCGCGATAGTGCAGGTCCGGGAGGGACTGCTCGTGCCGGACGCAAAGGCGGATGTCGAAGCCCTCGGTGAGGAAGGGCGGCGGCGCGTAGGCCAGGCGCGAAAACGGACCGAACTCGGCGGCCTGTCCCTGCTCGGAGGCCACAAGAGTTACCTGGGCGGCCTCCAGGGGCTCAGCCACGCCTGCCGCGAGCCCGGATTCGAAACTCAGCACAAAAGGCTCCTGCGCCCCGACCGGCCAAACGCAGACCGCCAGTATGGACACGATAAGGGTCCCGCGCATCAGCGGGCCTCCTTCTTGGCCAGGATACGGAACACCCAGTCCACCGCGGAGTAGTCGTACTTGCTGCTCCAGGCCTGCCCTTCTGTGTACACATCGCCCTTGAGGACGCGCCACATGTACCAGGAGCCCCCTGCGGTCACCTCGGGACCGTGCAGCCAGTAGGTCTTCCCGGCCTGCAAAGCGACAGGGCTCTCCAACTCTGCGTAGACCCACTTGTACCGCGGCTCGGAGTTGAGATCGTCGGGGTACAGGCGGGCGCTGCCCAGCACCTCGCCGGGCCTGCCATCGCCATCGGTCCGGAGACTCAGCGGCATCTCGGGCAAGGCCGCACCTGCGGCGCCGCGCAGGCAGGCGAAGATGCCCACGGCGGCCACCAGGGTATCGTCGGCCACCGTGAAGCTCTGGGCCACGTCGTGAATGTTCGCCTGGTCAAGCTGACCCTCCGGCTTGAAGCCGGCGACGGAGACGAGGTCCCCCTCCGCCACGGCTGTGGCCAGCTCCTCCTGCCGCTGACGAAGAGCCACATGCCGCACCCGGGCGGCGTCGACATCGGCGACCATCGTGTCCAGAGGCAACGGGGCGTCGAGCATGAGGCCGTCCACCCCCGGACAGCGCAGGGCCGTGGCGACAGCACCCCGCAACTGCGCTGCGTCTTGGGCGCTGCACCAGCTCCATACGGTCACTTCGCGGTCGGTGGCGAGCTTCAGGCCCATCAGGCTCCGCGGCTCTGAGCACCGTACCAGGACCTCATCCAGCAGCCCGGCGGCCAGATAGCCGGGCACATC
>CAZXDD010000410.1:0-7234 GCA_964639415.1 uncultured Armatimonadia bacterium | reverse complement strand
ACCTCAGGGGCAGCCCCTGACACCCACGGTCTTATGTGTGAGTAACCGCCAGCCGGCGACCAGGGCCTCGAGACGGGCGGCGAGATCGGCCCCTGTCTCCCCCTCCCGAAGCACGCCCTCGACGAGGGCGCTCTCGCGGGCGCAGCCCGCCTCGGCGGAGAAGCACTCCGCCCCGGACGCCCCGGCATCCTGCAGAAGCCAGTCCTCCACGGCGGCCTCCAGCGGCACGGCAGGCGCGGTGTCGGCGGTTCCCGAGCTCGGACATCCCAGGAGCAGCAGAAGCGACAGGTAGCTGTAGCGGTGCTTGAGCATGCGCACCTGCTTCGCGCCGAACCCGCCCACCACCTCCGTCGCCATCTCATCCCGGAGCTGTCCTCCGCCGTTCTGCGTGTCTCTGTTCGTCGCCCTCCGTCGCAGGCCGTTCTCCGTGGAGCTCCGTGCTCTCCGTGTCTCCGTGGTCTGACGTTTCCCCGCCGTTGCCTCGCGGTTCTCTCGTCGTCCTCCGCCTGAAGGTCCTCCTCGCACCCGCGTTGAACTCGCCCTGCGCCCGTATCACGGAGGGAAAGGACTTCCGACCATGGACCTGCACAGCTTCCAGTTCGGCCTCGGGGGCGTCCCCTTCCTGGCCGACGCACGCACACGCTCGATCTGTGCCGAGAACCCGAAGGGCGACAAGGGCGCCGGGGCACAGGAAGTGCCCGAGGGGGGAGCCGCCGAGTGGCTGGGCAAGGGCTGGAAGGTGCGGCCCTGCATCACCGTCAAGGCCGGTGAGACCGTGACGTTGGCGGACATCGACGGCTCCGGCATCATCCAGCACATCTGGATCACGGTGACAGAGCAGGCCTACCGCGACTGCATCCTCCGCATGTACTGGGATGGGGAGGACAGTCCCTCGGTGGAGGTCCCCGTGGGCGACTTGTTCTGCTGTGGCCACGGGCTGAGGACGAAGATCAACTCCCTGCCCATCGCCGTGAACCCCTCGGGCGGGTTCAACAGCTACTGGCCCATGCCTTTCCGCAAGGGCGCGAGGATCACCGTGGAGAACCAGCGCTGGGAGGATATCGGCGGGTTCTTCTACCAGATCGACTACGCACAGACCCGAGTGCCCGCCGAGGCCGCGTACTTCCACGCCCAGTGGCGGCGGGCGATGGGCACCCGCGAGTGCCCGGAGCACGTGATCCTCGAGGGGCTCAAGGGCCAGGGGCAGTACGTCGGCACCTATCTGGCCTGGACCCAGCTCTCCGACGGCTGGTGGGGCGAGGGCGAGATCAAGTTCTTCATCGACGGCGACGGCGAGCACCCCACGATCTGCGGCACCGGCACGGAAGACTACTTCGGCGGCGCCTGGGGCTTTGGTGACACCTTCTCCACCGCTTTCCTGGGGTACCCGCTGTGGCAGCGTGAGCCGGGGCAGGTTCCCAAGCACGGCCTGTACCGCTGGCACATCATGGACCCGATCCGCTTCGAGCAGGACCTCAAGGTCACCATGCAGGAGCTGGGCTGGTGGCCGAATGGGAAGTTCCAGCCGCTGACCGACGACATCTGCTCCACCGGCTATTGGTACCAGCTCGAGCCGCACGCGCCGTTCCCCGCGCCTCCGGAGGCCCACGAGCGCTGGAGCCGGTAGGGGAGAACGGCGGGGAAACGTCAGACCACGGAGACACGGAGAGCACGGAGCTCCACGGAGAACGGCCCAACACACGACGGCGGAGGACGGCGGGGAAACGGCCGAGCACGGACAACGACGCAGCACAGAGACACGGAGAGCACAGGCAACGGCAGCGGAGGAGGACGGCAACGGAGGAGGACGGTACGCTGCGGTCTTTCGTCAGCATGACAGGAGGAATCAGGCCCGTGGACATGCACAGCTTCCAGTACGGTCTCGGCGGCGTACCGTTTCTCTCAGACATCCAGACACGGTCGATCTCGGCCGAGAACCCCGAGGGCGTCAGGGGTGGCGGGGCCCGGGCGCTGCCTGAGGACTGGCCCCAGGGCGCGCCGGCGACCATGCTCGGCAAGGGCTGGAAGGTCCGCCCACTGGTGTCTATCCCGGCAGGCGAGACGTACACCATGGCCGCCATCGACGGACCCGGCATGATCCAGCAGATCTGGTGCACCATGGACCCCGTGGGCTATCGCGACTGCGTCCTGCGCATGTACTGGGATGACGAGACCGCGCCCTCCGTGGAGGTGCCCCTGGGCGACTTCTTCTGCTGCGGCCACAACCTGCGCACCCACGTCTCGTCCCTCCCCATCGCCGTGAACCCCTCGGGCGGGTTCAACAGCTACTGGCCCATGCCCTTTGGCAAGGCCGCCAGGATCACCCTCGAGAACCAGAGCACCGAGCCCAGTCCCAGCTTCTACTATCAGGTCAACTACGCCCTGGGCGACGTCTCTGCGGACGCCGCGTACTTCCACGCCCAGTGGCGCCGGGCGATGACGACCCGCGAGTGCCCGGAGCACGTGATCCTCGAGGGAGTCACCGGCAAGGGCCAGTATGTCGGCACCTATCTGGCCTGGACCCAGTTCTCCGACGGCTGGTGGGGCGAGGGGGAGATCAAATTCTTCATCGACGGCGACGAGCAGTACCCGACCATCTGCGGTACCGGCACCGAAGACTACTTCGGCGGCGCCTGGTGCTTCGGCGACACCTACTCCACCGCCTTCCTGGGCTATCCACTGTGGCAGCGGGAGCCCGGCTGTGTCCCCAAGCACGGCCTGTACCGCTGGCATATCATGGACCCGATCCGGTTCGATGAGGACCTCAAGGTCACCATCCAGGCCCTGGGCTGGTGGCCCAACGGCAAGTTCGAGCCCCTGACCGACGACATCGCCTCGGTGGCCTACTGGTATCAGTTCGACCCCCACGGGCAGTTCCCGGCCCTGCCGCCGAGGCATGAGAGGTGGACCCGGTAGGGGAGAGAGGCGGAGAACGGTGGGGGAGAACGGCGGGGGAGAACGGCGGGGGAGAACGGCGGGGGAGAACGGCGGGGAAACGTCAGACCACGGAGACACGGAGAGCACGGAGTTCCACAGAGAACGACAGACGGAGGAGCACGGCAACGGGGTAGAGGCGGGACGTCTCACCACGGAGAACGGCTGAACACAGAGACACAGAGATAGGGAGAGCACAGAGAACGACAGACGGAGGCGGGACGTTCGCCGTTGTCGTTCACCCCCCTCCTCCCGTCGCCCGCGGGTGTCTGCGGGCGTAAGGGAGAGGGGGGCAGGGGGGTGAGGCGGTCGTTCGCCGCCGACTCACCGACTTACTTCATGCCCAGCAGCTCCCGCGCATTGCCGTGGGCGATGCGGGCCACGTCCTGCTCGCTCGCGCCGGCGGCGCGCAGGAAGCCCGCCATGCTCGCCACGCTGGGCGGATAGGGATTGCTCCGCTCCGTCGTATTGGCGAATACCATCCCGTACGGCAGGAACGGTGGCCCGACCCTGGAGACCCAGTCCGTACCCGCCAGCAGGCGCGAGGCGGGCACGCGCCGGAGTGCCGCGGGCACTCCCGGAGAGTTGAAGTCCCTTATCTCCAGCCAGATGTTCTCCGGCAGGCGCCCGAAGTGCTCGTCGATCAGGTTCAGATAGTGCTCGATCACCGGCGGGTCGGCGGCCATGGTGCCGATGGCATGGGCCAGCACGTACCGGGCCTCCGGGACCCGATCGATGAGAGCAAACAGGTCCTGCAGGTGCATGGCACCGTTGCAGGACAGGTCGCGGCAGCTATTGGACGTGGAGATATGCACCTGCACCGGGACGCCGTAGGCCGTCGCGTGCCGCGCGATCCTGACCACCGCGTCGTCGGCCATCTCGTAGCGCATGATGTACTGCAGCATCTCCCCGAGCTGCACGAAGCCCCAGTCGCCGAAGCACACGTCCATCGCCTCGAGCGAAGCCTCGAGGAAGTGTGGGTTCACCACGCAGCTTCCGTACAGCCGCCCCGGGGCATGATGGCAGAGCTGGTGGATTAGCCTGTTGCCCTCGAGGATGCCCTCGGGCTCCCGCATCATCCGGGTGAGCTCCACCCCGACGTCGAGGCTGATGACCATCCGCAGGTCCTCGTCCTCGGCGTCGAGCACGGCCAGCAGGTCTGCCAGCAGCCCGGTGCGATGAGCCCCGTCGCCGCCCCAGGCGCTCACATGGCAGTGGGTGTCGATCCAGGTCAGCCCGGCCACTGCGATCACCTCCTCCGGTCCGTCAAGCTCCCGTCCTCTGCCGCTACCGCCCCACAAGCTCGATCATCTGGTAGATCGTCAGGGGCGGCAGGCTCAGCCGCGCCACGGTTCCCTCGATGGTGCAGCTCAGTTCCGTGGGCGCCTGCATGTCGGGATCAAACACCCTTGCGCTGGCCGCCGTCCAGTGTCCCGGAACAGGGACCGCCACGGAGAGACCCTCGATCGTGGTGACCTGCCCCACCTTCTCCCCCACCAGGCAGACATTGTGGTTGACGGCATGCAAGACCACCTTGTCCGCCCGTGCGGAGGGCGTCGCGAAGGCCGCGAAGCGCACGCCCCGCAGCCTGCCGCGGGTGTCGGCGATCCGCGGGGCGAGGTCCGGAGGCGAGGCCCAATCCCAGACAGCCATTGTGTCGGCCCCAACGCCCAGCGCCTCGGCCGCCGGGCGGAAGTTGATCGTGGCCGCCGGCTCGCCCAGGATGACCTTGCCGCCCTCCACGATGAACCGGCGCAGCGCGGCCAATTGCTCCCCCGTCAGCTCGTAGGCCCGGGCCACCAGCAGGAGACTCTCGCCGCCGATGCCGGCCAGGTCCGAAGCCTCCAGATCCCTGTCCAGCAGCGTGCGGTACAGGATGTGGTGGGAGGACAGGTACTCGTGGATGCTCCGCGTGTTGTTCCGCCCGACCTCCCCGGGATTGGGCCCCCAGTAGGAGTACAGCAGCGTCGCGGAGCCATAGGGGGCCAGACCCGCGGCCAGATCGCCGTAGGCCCGGAAGAACCGGGCGTACTTGGCCCGCGGCTCCCCGCTACTGTGAGGTGAGAAGCGCCCGCCCGCGGCCGCTCCCTGGGCCAGGCACAGTTCCTGAATGCGCTCGCTGCCCTTGCGGGTCACGTCCTTGACCAGCGCAATGGTGCGGCAGCGCGCGTTGTAGGTGCACCCCAGGCCGCCGAGGTCCACCCGGTAGGCATCCTGCGCCCCCAGCCGGTCGGAGATCTGCACGCGGTCGGCCACGTCCAGATGCTCGGCGTCCGTGTACAGGTACCGCAGGTCCACCGCGTACGAGCCCGTAGCCGCCGGCGTCCAGGTGCCGCTGAGCGTCACCGGCGGTCGGCGCGCTCCCGCCATCTGCCCGGGATCACCCACCCCCGGCTCGGGACCCAGCGCCACGTTCTCCGTCGCCCCCGTCTCCAGGTGTGTCAGGCGGAGCGTCGGCTCCTGCAGGCAGTCGCCGTCGAGGTTGCTGGCGCCCACCGTGAGCACCTCCAGGGAGAGCCCCACCTCCTCGGCCGGCGGGCAGACCTCCGGATAGCCCACGGTCGCCGTGACCTCGGAGAACACCTCCTCGTGGACGACGTTGTACCCAAGCTGTGTCATCGAGGTCTGTGCACCGGCGCGGACCTCGATCAGCGCCCGCGGGTCATCGGGGACCTCTCCGGCCATCAGGCAGCCCGGAGGCTCGGTGTTCTCGAACATGTGCAGGTCGCAGCCGTCGCCCATGACCGTCGTTCGCTGGTAGCCGCCGGAGTTGGGGAAGATCAGGAACTCGGGGTTGACCTCCCGTCCGCTGCGCCGCAGCATGGCCAGGCGGTCGCGGATCACGACGGTGTGCCACCGAGACACCACCGGTGCCAGCACCTTGTTGCTAAACTCGACAGGGCCGACTTCGTCCACGCCGCAGAACCGGCGCAGGTCATCCTCGCCAAACGTGTCACGCACCCAGGCGGCGAAGGCCGCCCGGCAGTGGTCGCACCCATCCCCGCCGTGGCAGGAGTTGTCCACGAAGGTCCCGTCATACCCGCACTCGGCGATGAGGCGGACGATGGCGCGTGAGAACTGGTTCCAGCCGGGGTTGCTCGGGCAGGCACCGTAGCGGTGGAGCGGCTCGAAGTACGGGGGCGTGTAGCCGTAGGCCGGGTCCATGCGCCGGCCCTGGAGATCGCGCATGATCCAGTCGGTGGGATCCGTCTCGGGACGCGGGCCCAGCCACCGCTCGTAGTCGCCCCAGCCGTCGTAGAAGGCCCACAGGCCGCGGCGTGACTCGTGGTCTCCGGCCATGGTGTAGTGGCAGATGTAGGGCAGGACAAGGGGTACCCCGGCGTCGTGGAGGCGCCGCACGGCGGCCTCGATCTGCTCGATCTTGGCGGCAAGCTCCTGGGGAGACAGCAGGCGGATCGACTCCAGGTTGAGCGTGTGGCCCTTGCCGCCGGTATCCTGGTTCTCCCCGGCCATGTAGGGGATCGGCCCCCAATTGTGGGTGACGGGCACGGCCTTGCCGATGTGCAGGATGTCCGGAAGCTCCGGCCCCAGCCTCTCGGTCGCCGCGGGGTCCGTCACCCAGCGGTCGCTGTAGTCGATGACGTAGACGAAGGGCCTGCCGCTCAGGGGCGGCGCGGCGTGGGCGGCGGTGAGCGCCGCGGAGATCACAACAAGAGCGCCTGCGATGTGCTGCAACATGGGAACCCTCCAGGGTGGCTCCGGGCCGGGACTGCCGGCCACTGCGCGCCTATTACTCGGCCGAAAAGTCCACATTCGCATGGGAGTGTCATTCTGAGAGCGTCCGCTCCCGGAGGGAGCAGCTCGAGGAATCGCCTGGGATATGGCGAGATCCTTCGTTATCTCGCTGCGCGAGATTGACGCTCAGGATGACATCACCACGGCAAGGCCGGGCTCTCCGGCCGCGCTTCTATCGCCCGGCCAGATGCGCCTGAGCCAGTATCGTCTCCGCCACCTCCATCGTCAGCAGGGCGTCGGCGAAGCATGAACCCGGCTGTCGCCCGGCACGGACGCAGTCCACGAACTCCCGGTGCTTGGCCTGGAACCCTCCGTAGACGAACAACTCCTCACTGCCCGCCACCTGCCTGCTGTCGTACTGCGTGCCCGCGGTGTCCCCATCGGCGTACAGATGGCCTTTGCCCTCATGCTCGACCTCGGCGCAGATTCCCGGAGCGTGCATCTCCACGCGGAAGGTCCGTCTCCCGCTGGTCCAACTGTTCATCATCACCCCGGTGGAGATCGGAAGAGCACACGTCTGAACTCCAGTCACCGCTCATTATCT
>CAZXDD010000409.1:0-7247 GCA_964639415.1 uncultured Armatimonadia bacterium | reverse complement strand
GATCGCCGCGTACAGCCGGGCAATCTCGGCCGATGCGACGGAGTTCCACCCCAGGCAGCAGGGCGTGGGGATGCTGGGGTACTACGACCGACCGGGTCGGTTTCCCGAGAAGGACGCCGCACGGGTGAATCTGGAGATTGAGACGATGGTTCAAAACGGCTGCCGCAGCATCCAGGTCTGCGGGAGCATCGACGCGGTGCGGAACGCCGAGATCGCGGCGGTGTTCCGGAAGTGGTTTGGCGATTAGGTAGGCGGCCGAAGAGCCGGTTCTGCCGTCAAGATGTCATCCTGAGCGTCAGTATCGCAAAGCGAGACAGCGCAGGATCTCGCGATGTCTCAGGAGATTCCTCGAGCTGCTCTTTCCGGGAGGGGACGCTCTCGGGATGACGCTCCCATGCGAGTGCAGACCCCTCGGCCAGGCTTCTAGCCGCCCGCGGCCGCTTCCTCACGCGCCCTCTCGGCCCCCGCGGCCCCGGCGACGCTCGCCGCGGCGGCGATGCTGCGCATCAGGCCGGGCATTGTCCAGGCCACGACCGCGGCGATGGCCACGAAGCCAAGCCCGACCACGAGAAACGGCATCGCCATCCCGAACCGGGCGGCCAGAGCGCCGCCGGCCAGGGGGCCGAACCCCCAGCCGAGGCAGGACAGCGTCTGGGTGAGGCCGAAGGCCTTCCCGCAGGCGTGGCGGGGGATGATGTGACGGATCAGGGCATTGGTCGCCGGAATCGTGCCCGCACCGGTGAACGAGGACAGCAGGCGCCAGAACAGCAACTGTGAGGGGGTGTGCACGTAGGCATGGGGGATGAGCGTGAGCCCGGTGAGCAGCGTGCAGATGGCCAGCACCCGTCCATAGCCCAGGCGGTCGCCCAACCGTCCCAGGATCGTCGCGGAGATCGCCGCCGCCAGGCCACCGAGAGCGAGGATGTTGCCCGTCAGCTTCGTGGCCGCTCCGGGCGCGCCGCCCGCCAACTGCTCGACGTACAAAGGCAGGATGGGGCCGACGAAGGAGCCGGAGAACATCACCGCGAACAGCAGGCCGGCCATGACAAGGAACCCTTTGAGCTGCAGCACCTGCCGGACTGTCCCGGCCTGCCCGCCACAGGCCCGCAGCTCGCCGGGATCGAAGTCCTCCCTGACGAACAGCGCAGTCACCATTCCCCCGACCAGCAGGGCACAGGCGGCGCACAGAAACGGCACCCGCAGGCCGTAGGCATAGGCCAGGTGTCCGCCGATGCCCGGTCCGAAGGAGTGCCCAACATAGGTGGCCGTGTGCATGAGCCCCAGCGCGAAGCCCGCGCGATGGGTGGGGACGACGCTGCTGACCAGCGCCACCGAGGCGGCCACCGTGCCGCTGAGGAAGCCCTGCAGCATGCGGAGTGCCAGTAGCTCGTGCACGCTGTGCACGTAGGCCATGCCACCGAGGACCAGCACGCTGCCGAACATCGAGCGCATCACCATGAGTTTGCGCCCGTGACGATCGGCCAGCGTCCCCCACATCGGAGCCGTGAGCGCCATCACCAGACCGGCGGCCGTGGACAGCCAGCCCGACCAGACCAGCACGGCGCTCTCATCGCGCACGCCCAGCTCGCGGACGAACGGGGGCAGGAAGGGGATGCACATGGCAAAGCCGACGGTGGAGCACACCTGAGCCAGCCACGAGGCGACGAGCGTCGAACGCCATCGAGACACTGCGAGGACCACACTTTGTGGGAATTGGTGTGGGAGCGGACGACAACCGCCGGGCCACAAGCGTTCAGTCTACTCCTCCTGGTCGGTTTGTCAATGCGTGAGCATGCGTGCGTGCATGCGTGAGCAGACGATCAGACGATGCGTGACCGAAGGCTGCGCCGCGTTTTAGGGGCCGTTGCCCGGCGCCCCAGCGGCGGTGACGGGGCTGTGGGCGGCCGCCCGAGGCCCCGGCAGGGGCGAGGTCTGCACGAGCCGGGCCGGACAGATTGTGCGACATGCGCAAAGGTGGCGGTGCCCGCATTGGCGAACTGCCCAGCGTTTTGGCGGGCCCATCCTCGGCCGCCCGGCGCCATCCCCGCCGGCAACGGCCGTCTGCGGGATGCCACAGCCCCTGCGGGCATGGTGTCGGGCCACAACTCGCCATCAACTGGAGTGCACCAATGACCGAGCAACTGCAACAGATCGCCACTCGCATCCGTGAACTGCGCGAGATCTCCGGGCTTTCGCAGGAGACCGTGGCCCGCGAGCTTGAGCTGACGCTGGAAGACTATCTGCGCTATGAGAGCGGCGACGAGGACCTCCCGGTCAGCCTGCTGTACCGCCTGGCTTCTCGCTTCGGTGTGGAGCTCAGTACTCTGCTCACCGGCGAGGAGCCCCGGCTCCACTCGTATTGCCTGGTGCGCAGGGGCAAGGGCGTACCGGTCGGGCGCCGGAGCATGTATGGGTATGAGAACCTGGCCAGCAACTTTGTCCAGAAGCGTGCCGAGCCTTTCCTGGTCACGGTGGAGCCCGAGCAGGACGACACCATCCATCTGAACTCACACCACGGCCAGGAGTTCAACTACGTCCTGGAGGGGACGCTGAAGCTGTTCATCGACGGCCATGAGCTGGTGCTGCAGGCCGGCGACTCGCTGTACTTCGATTCCAGCCTGCCCCACGGGATGAAGGCCGTCGGTGATAGCCCCGCCCGGTTCCTGGCAATCGTCCTGTAGTCCTAACAGCGCGCTGAGCGCGGGAGAGTTAGCGATATGCTTCAGAGGTTTCTCACCCAGACGAGTTTCACCTCATACGAGGACTTCCGGGACAACTGCCGGCTGAAGACCCCGGAAGCGTTCAACTTCGCCTTCGACGTGGTGGATGAATGGGCCGCCACCGATCCGGACAAGGTCGCCCTGGTCTGGGCCGATGAGCATGGGCACCAAGCCACCTTCACCTTTGCCGAGCTCAAGCGCGCCAGCAACCAGGTGGCCAACGTCCTGCAGGAGATGGGCATCGGCAAGGGCGATCGGGTGCTGTTGATCCTCAAGCGCCGCTACCAGTTCTGGTTCACCCTCCTGGCGCTGCACAAGCTCGGCGCCGTGGCCGTGCCCGCCACTCACCTGCTCACCGCCCACGACATCGTCTACCGCTGCCAGGCGGCGGACCTGAAGATGGTCATCGCGGTCGAGGAGGAGCGCGTCTTCACCAACCTCGAGGCCGCCGAGCCCAATTGCCCGACGCTGCAACTCAAGGCCATGGTGGGCGGATCGCGCGAGGGTTGGGTGGATCTGGACGCGGCTCAGGCGGCGGCCTCTGCGGATTTCGCCCGGCCGGAGGGCAACGCGGCCACAAGCAATGACGACATGATGCTCATCTACTTCACCTCCGGCACCACCGGGATGCCGAAGATGGTGCATCATGACTTCACCTACCCGCTGGGCCACATCCTCACCGCCGCCTTCTGGCAGTGCGTGCGCCCCGACGGCCTGCACCTGACGGTCTCGGAGACCGGCTGGGCCAAGGCGGCGTGGGGGAAAATCTACGGTCAGTGGCTGGCCGGCGCGACGGTGTTTGCCTACGAGTTCGAGAAGTTCGACCCCGCCGAGCTGCTGCAGGTGCTCCAGGACTACCGCATCAAGACCTTCTGCGCCCCTCCCACCATCTACCGCTTCCTCATCAAAGAGGACTTCTCCCAGTACGATCTGAGCCATCTGGAATACTGCGTGGTCGCCGGCGAGCCCTTGAACCCCGAGGTCTTCGACAGCTTCCTGGCCAAGACCGGGAAGAAGATCATGGAGGGCTACGGCCAGACGGAGATGGTTGTCGCTCTGGCCACGTACCCGTGGGTGGAGCCGCGCCCCGGATCGATGGGCAAGCCCAGCCCCGGGTACGACATCGACCTGCTGGGCGAGGGAGATGTGCCTTGCGAGGTCGGCGAGGAGGGCGAGATCGTGGTGCGGACCGGCAATGGCCGCCCGCCGGGCATGTTCGTGGGCTACTACCGCGACCCGGAGCTGACCCAGGCCATGTGGAGCAACGGTGTGTACCGCACGGGAGACATGGCCTGGCGCGACGAGGACGGCTACTACTGGTTCGTGGGCCGCGCCGACGACGTCATCAAGAGCTCCGGCTACCGCATTGGCCCGTTCGAGGTGGAAAGCGCCCTGGTGGAACACCCGGCGGTGATGGAATGTGCCGTCACCGGCGCCCCGGACCCGGATCGCGGCCAAGTGGTCAAGGCCACCATTATCCTGGCCAAGGGCTACACGGCCGGCGACGACCTGGCCCGCGAGCTGCAAGAGCACGTCAAGCAGGTTACCGCGCCGTACAAGTACCCACGGATCATCGAGTTCGTCACCGAGCTACCCAAGACGATCAGCGGCAAGATCCGCCGCGCGGCGATCCGCAACGAGGACGCAGGCGAGGTGGAGTAGGGCTTCGGTGCGGCATGGAGTATGGCCGAGCCCGCGCCCCCCGTCCGAGGTGACCGCGGCGCGGGCTCGCCGTGCGAGTCGGCCTCAGTCCAGGGTCACCGCCAGCCGCGGGATGTCGCCGTAGCCGGGATGCGCCTCGGTATCCAGCCAGGGGACCTCGACGGCGCTGCGGGAACCCTGCACGAGAATCTCGTAGTCTCCCGCCTGCTCGAAGACCAGCCAAGCGGTGCCCTGAGGATCGGTGACCGCGCCCCTCGGCGCGGGTATTCCCTCGGAGCGCGGCGCGGCCAGCACCGCGGCGCCCGGCACCGGCTCGCCTCCCCGAGTGACCTCCACGATCAGCTCCGGGGCACGCCGGCTCTCCAGCGCCGGCATCCGGTCCCACTCCTGTGCCAACGTCTCATATGCCCGATTCGACGTGAAGGCCGGACGCTCGGGGTCAAACCAGTTGATCAGCGAGCGGTTGCCCGTGCCCGTCACGAGCCGCTCGCACTTGATCCCCGGTCCCGACAGGCTGGGCCACTGTACCGGCACGGTGGCGCTCACACTAATGCTCCCGGCCATCCAGCCCTCACCGATGGCCTCCTGCGACGCGGGATCCGGTAGCAGATCACCCCACGGGCCCATCAGCGAACGGTCGGACGTGCACACCAGCCCGGTGATGTACGGCAGGAAGAAGAGGGCTCCGGAAAGCTCGATCTCCCGGTAATACGCGGTCCAGCCCCGGATGTAGTCGCACATCCTGTCGGTGGCGCCAGACGCCTCCCCGGGATCGGGGGCCGACATGGCAAACAGGACCGGGTAGTTCTGAAACTCACCGTTCATCGTTGCCCTGCCTCCCCAGCGCTCCCGCCAGCCCCGTATCTGCGCGTCGGAGGGATAGTGCAGGTTCACGATGCCGATGTCCTGTCTGCGCGTGCAGTAGCCACCGTTCTCGATCCCGTGGAAGGTGATGGGGCGCGTGGGGTCCTCTTCACTCAGCGCGGCACCGAAGGCGACGAAGCGGTCCACCATCTCCGCCGGACGGTCGGTGGCGCAGAATGTCTCGTTCTCCACGGACCACAGCGCGACACTGGGGTGATTGCCGTGCTTCCACGCCCAGCGGCGATAGTGCGCCGTGACATTGTCCACCCAGACAGGATCGTCCCAGTCGGTGAAGCCCTGGATATCGGGGATGCCGGAGACCCCCCAGTACGGGCCTTCGGGCTCTGCCAGCATGCCCGTCTCGTCACCCAGTTCCAGGAACTCACGGGCCACGTCCCCGTGTCGGTGCCAGCGATGGATGTTCACGTTCATCCCGCGGTCCGCCCGGTACATGTGCCGGGCGAACCAGCGATTGCCGTGGGGCGCCTTGCCCTCCTGCAGGTACCAGTTGCCGCCGCCCTGCAAAGGCAGTCTCACGCCGTTGAGGATGAACTGCCCGTCGGCGACGTACAGCTCCCGGAACCCGAACCGTTGGTAGTGCTCGTCCAGCTCCACCTCGCCTTCGGCCATACCCACGCTTGAGCGCAGATGGTACAGGTTCCTGGGGTCCCCCCACCGCCCGCCGATGCCCCACAGCTTCGGGTCGGGCCAGTCGGCCGACAGTTGGACCAGCACCTCACCGTGTGCCGGCACCGTCACCTGCCGCCGGCCGATGTCATGCACCGGCTGTCCCGCATCCAGCACGTCCTGAGCCAGCGTCACAGTCGCCGCTTCGGCGGCATCGTTGACAAGGCGCGTCTTGACGGTGATGGTTCGGGCGCGCCACGAGGTCTGCACCAGTACATCGCCCACCCGCACAGCGGGAAGGTTGAGCAGGGCGACATCCTGCCAGATGCAGCCAAACCGCGCACCCCACAGATCGGAGATGATGTAGTGATTGGGGCCCGAGGAGCAGCCCTGCGGCTCGCCGTCACGGGTGGACTTGTCCAGTGCGGTGACGGAGGTGTCCTGCACCAGGACCAGTAACTCGGCCTGCTCGCCGGGCCGGGCCGCACCGGTGACGTCCAGCTCGAAAGACTCGAAGCCACCGATGTGGCGCCCACAGTAGCGGCCGTTGACGTAGACCTCCGCCAGGTGGATGACGGCCTCGAAGCGCAGGCGCAGCCGGCCCGCGGTCCAGTCGGAGGGAACGGTGAACCGGGTGCGGTACCACGCCCAGCTCTGTCCGGGGGGCCACTTGCGGTCCAGTGCCATGAACTGGCCCACCGTCTCGTGCCAGGGCCCGTGGGGCACGCGAATGGGGAACCAGTCGCCGTCGGCGGGCGCCTCGGACGTGCCGGCCCAGGTCATCTCCCACACCCCATTGAGGAGCACTTCGCCGCGGGGGCAGCCCTCGGCCGCGCCCACAGTCGGAGCGGCCAAGTCATGCTCCGCACCGATCCGCCCGCTCTGTTCCTCGGCCTTCTCCACAAACTGCCGCGCCCGCCAGGTGTACGTCGCCAGCCGCCGCAGCGACTCCAGGGCCGGGGCGGCACTCCCTTGCTCCCGGGCCGCCGAGATGTACCGGGTGGCGACCTCGGCCAGGTACCCGCAGTGGCGGCGGTGGTAACTGGTGGTCTTTGCCACCTGAAGAAGCGGCCGCGCCCGGCCTTCGATGCCCGGCCCAAGCTCCCGCAGCGGCGGCGCCAGGCGCTCGTGAAGGCTCCGCTCGCCGTCCTCGAGCCCCCGCGCCGTGTCATCCGCCCGACGCTTGAGGGCCTCGAGGTCCACACCCTGCCCGGCCTCGATCTGCTTCGTCGCGGCGGCGATGTTGTCCTGGAGTGCTTCGAAGGCCGCTCGCACCGTGCGCAGATGCTCAGAGGAGGCCGCGCAGGCTCTCTGCACCTCCTCGGCGGCGAGATCGGAAGAGCACACGTCTGAACTCCAGTCACGAGATTCCAT
>CAZXDD010000408.1:0-7253 GCA_964639415.1 uncultured Armatimonadia bacterium | reverse complement strand
AGCCAACCCACCATCATGAAGATATCCCCAAAGGCGATGCCCAGGAAAAGCGGCTGCAGGCCGATGAGAGTCTTCACGCCGCCGTAGCGGGCGATGACGGCCTTGATCGCCCAGCCGATGAAGATCGAGAACCACAGGACCTTCATCGGGTACGTCTGCATCATGATAAACCCTACGGGGTGGAACGGGAACCACATGAAGTGCTGGCGCAGGTAGAACAGGAGCAGCGTGAAGCCGCCTCCGGCCGCCATGGCGACGGCATTGGTGAGGCTGGGCTCCCTGGGCGTCTGCAGGAAGTTGGCCAGGAGGCGGAAGCCCCCGGGCCCGGCGCCGGTGATGAACCACGGATTGCACGCCATCCCGCTGTGGGTGTAGACGATCTTCAGATTGGCCCAGTAGCAGATGACCGTGGACAGGACAATGGTCACCGCGAAGGCCTGAAGCATCCGGCGCTTGTCCATGCCGGCGAGATCGGCGATCTTGAGGCTCTGGCAGAAACTGGGCATCAGGAAGGCCCGCAGGTCCGTCATGAAGGCCCGCTCGATGAACATGCCGATCGTCAGGCTCCGGGGCCCAATGCCCGCCGTGCCGGCGAAGGTTGCCATCGTCTCCAGCGAGGACAAGGTGGCCTGAACGAACAGGAGCCCGGATTCGGCGACAACCTTGGTAAGCGCCATGGCGAGGATGACGTAGATCACCATCTGAGCCAGGGCCGCGGGAAGACTCATCCCCGCGGCGGCGCAGAACCACAGCAGGGCCGCAAAGCAGCAGGCGATGCCGATGAAGCAGACGCGGTACGACAGGGGCTCACCCGCGCTGTGGCGCCGGGTGCCCACGGTCTCGTCCCACACGTCGCGCAGGTGGCCGCGGGCCACCCAGAAAGACAGGGCCACATAGGCGATGTAGCCCCCCACCGGCTGCATCCCCAGCCAGCCCGGCTCGCCCCAGGTGGTCATCTCTCCGCCGCTCTTGAACCCCAGCACGTGGGAGATGATGCGCTGCAGCTTGGTGAACCAGAAGAAGAACCACAGCGAGAGCGAGACCTCGCCGCGCAACAGGACCGTGATCCCCACCACCACAGGCCAGATGTACCCCGGGACCCAGCCCACCGCGTTCCACGGCGTCTCGCGGAACAGGGGGGAGAGGTTCACGCTGAGCCTCAGCGCCGGAATCGCAGGAAGGTGGAACTTCAGCCCGTTCTGGAGCTGCAGCAGCACGGCCAGCCCGAAGCCCACCCACATCACTCGGCTACCGAAGAAGGCCTTGTTGGCGAAGGGGTGCAGGCTGTCGGCAGTCATCTCCATGGGTAGGGCCACCAGGGGGAAAGACAGCTTCTCCCGATCGACCCACTGCCTGCGGAACAGCACGCTGAGAAACGCCACCAGGGCATACAGCACCATGGTGAAGCCGCCCCACACCAAAAGGGGCGTGACCCACTCGCCCCAGGGCAGACGCTCGCCGGGCCGGAGGCCCTCGAAGAACGACACGATCGCCCGCTCCGACTGAGGCGCGAACCACTCTGGCACATATTGCAGGAACAGATCCGCGAACCTGTTCTCCGGTGAGGCATAGTAGAACGGGGACACGACCACAGGGATGAACACGTTCTCAGCCCCGTGGCCGGGGACGAGAGTCGAGAACAACAGCATGCAGTAGATCATCAGCAGCTCGACGCGGGAAAACGGCAGGCGCGGCGAGAGCAGCTTCAGGAGCGGGTTGACCACCAAGACGAGAAACAGCAGGGCGAAGACGGCTCCCGGTGGCAGGTGCTGGGCGCCGAGGAACGTATTGCTGAGGAACACATCGACATAGGGGATGATGAGGCTGAAGACGACGGACAAGAGGAGCCCGACGGCGATGCAGCGGGCGCTGATGCGCCCCGGTTCGGCGGCACCGGTAGTGGCGGCGGCGTGGGCCCCGGGCATGGGCGAAGGGTTCCTGCCAACGAGGTGAGAGGAAGCAAGGGGGCAGGTTCGCCGGGGAGCGCAGGAGTTCCTTGGCAGTAGGGGCCGAGAGCAAAGGGAACAGCGGGGCCTCGCCGTTCCCCCTGCCCCCGCCCCCGGAGGTCTCCCCTACCCCGCCGCGGAAGAGTCCGCCATGCCATCCGACGACCTGGGCTATGTGCTGAGCCGGACCGTGCCGGAAGGGCCCCTCACGGCACGGAACCTGGCGGACTATGTACAGTGCCCGCGCAAGTTCATGCTGTCGTTCTTCTCCACCCCCGCCGACACGGGGCAGTTCATCGGCGGCCCCGCGGTGTTGCACCGGGCCGTGCGGGCGGCGCTGATCGGGTTCTATGCGGCGGAGGCGGGGCGGAGGGGAGCGGAGGAGGGCGGCGGACGGATTGGCGGGCTGGAAAGCCCGCCCCACCAGGGCAATGGCGGGCTGGAAAGCCCGCCCCACCAGGGCAATGGCGGGCTGGAAAGCCCGACCTACGCGGGTGGCGAAAGCCCGACCTACGCGGGTGCCTACACGGATGTGGCCAGAGTCTTCGAGGAGCGCTGGGACGGCTCACTGTGCAAGGATTCCAGGGAAGAAGAAGACCTCCATCGCGACGGGCTGCTGATGCTGCAGCGGCATGTGGAGGCGTTCCGCGCTCCGGCCGCGCAGTGGCGATGCGACGCCCGGATGGAGGCGGAGTTCCACGGTCACCGCTTCGTGGCCGTGGCCGATGTGGCCTGCGAGGAGCCCACACGGTTCCTGCGCTTCTCCACCTCGCGCCGCCCCCCTTCTCCATCCGAGCTGCGCGAGGACCTCTCGTGGGTGCTGCTGTACCTGGTGGGTCGCGCCCAGGGCGATGAGGCGGCCATCGCGACGATGGTCGATCTGCGCCGCGCGCGGCCGGTGGACTACTCCCTGGAGCCCCAGGAGCGGGAGAGAATGGCGGCCCGCATCGCCGCCATCGCCGGGCGCATCGGGCAGGAGCGGGAGTTCTCACCGGTGAAGAGCAAGCAGTGCCGCTGGTGCCGGTCGCGGGCGCAGTGTCCGCTGTGGCAGGAGGGCTAGGTGTGCCCGGCCGGCCCCTTGCACTGGCTCTCTCGCTGCTGCTTGCCACCGCCGCCTGCTCCGAGGACGGGCGACTCTCGCTGGGCGGGCGCCACCTGCTGGTGCGCTACTGGCCGGAGCAACAGGAGCTCGCCCTGCAGGTGCGGCAGGACGCCCAGGATGCCCTGAGCGCCCTGGAACAGCTCCTGAAGCTGAAGGTGGAGCAGACCGTCCTGATCGAGATCGTCCGCTCCCACAGGGAGTTTGTGCAGCGTCTGGGCCATGACATCGCCCCCTGGACGCTGGGGGTCTCGCTGCACCACGCCGGGCACGTGATCCTCAAGCCGCAGGGCACGGAGCGGATGCGCGAGCTGGTGGTGCACGAGCTGACCCACGTGGCGCTGGACATGAAGATGGCCAGGACCCGCGGCGAGCCCCCGCGATGGCTGCATGAGGGTCTCGCCCAGTGGATGCAGGGCGGAATCTCGGAGGCGCAAAAGACGGTGCTGGGCGTGGCGGCGGTGGAGAACAGGATACTGGCCTTCTCCCGGCTCGAGGAGGCCTTCGCGGGCAAGCGCGCCGAGGTGGATCTGGCCTACGCCCAGAGCTATACCCTGGTGGCCTACATCGTGGAGAACGGCCCCCCCGAGGCCCTCCACACCTTCTTAGACTACTTCGCGGAGACCGGCGATCAGGAGCTTGCCCTCCGCAAGGCCCTGGGGATGCCGCTGGATGCCATCGAGCAGAGGTGGCGGCACGATACGCGCACCCGGTACCTCTCAAGAGGAGTGCCCCTCACCGTGGAGTTGGCCATCTTCGGCGCCATGCTCTTGGTGTTTCTCGTCGCCATCGTCGTCCGGTTCCGCAGGGCCGCGGTGATCCGGGAGCGGATGCAGGAGGAGGAGCGACTGGCAAGGCTGCTGAGCGGCATCGCGGACGATGACGAGGACGAGTTCCTCGAGGGCACCAATGACGAGTGGCACATCAGGGAGTGATCCATGGTGGATCAGGGCTTCGTTGCGTTCGTTCGTCGGATCTGGGGGTCGGCGCTACCCACCCAGTTGATGCGCGCCATCCTGGTGGCGGCGCTGTTCGAGCTGCTGGTCTTCGCCGTGAGCGGGTGGCTACGCAAGCTGCTGGGCCGGGCCCTGGCCCGTGACGCCCACGCCGACCCGGCGCTGCGCCTGGAGCGCCGGCGCATCGTCCTGGGGGTCCCGCTCCTGCTGGTGCGCGCGGTCCTGTACTGCCTGGCCCTGCTCATCATCCTGCGCATCTTCCGCTTCCGGGCCGAGCAGGACCTGTACCCCGTGGCGCTGGCCCTGCTGGTGCTGGTGGCGGTCGGCGCCCGGCAGGTGCTACGCGACGCCTTCGCCGGTTACGTGATCCACTACGACTATCTGTACGCCATCGGCGACGAGATCACCATCGGTGAGCGCAGCGGCGTGGTGTCACACCTCACCCTGCGCCAGACCTGTCTGCTCGGCCGCGACGGTACCGAGGTCTGGATCCCCAATTCCGAGGTGCGCACGGTCCTGAACCAGTCGGACCGCAAGAGGCGGTCGCAGGAGGCGCAGGAGTAGGGGCCCCCCGGCGGGGCCCGCGGGTGCCATCCTGCGCATCCTGCCCGCACAGCACCGGGGGCGTCTGTCATCCTGAGCGTCCGGCCCGCAAAGCGGGGTAGCGAAGGATCTCTTCTGGCCCCGGGAGGTTCTTCGGGCGCCGTGGCCCTGCAAATGACACTCACGGCCACGGCCGTCCGGCGGGCCATGCGCCCGGTACCGCCGTTCACACCCGCCTCGGTCGGGCCTGCCGGCCCGGAGGAGACCTGCTTGATGCTCCGCGACCTGTGCGACGGCCTCCCGGCGCCGCGGCCCCCGGACATGCCTCCAAAGGCCCCGGCGGGATGGGCCGAGCTGGCGGCGGCTCTTCCGGACACCGGCCGCGTGCTCCTGCTTGGCTCCCCGGACTGTGGCAAGACGACCCTGGGCTGGTGGCTGGCGCGGCAGTTGCAGCGCCGCGGTACGGTGGCTCTGGTGGACGCGGATGTGGGCCAGTCGCGGATCGGACCTCCGGCCTCCGTGGGGTGGTACCGGCCGGGTGACCGGCGCCAGGGGTTCTTCTTCGTGGGCTCCGTGAGCCCCGAGCGCCGTCCCGCCACAGCTCTGCAGGCCACCCGCCGGGCCCACGACATCGCGGCCGAGGCGGCCCGCTTCGTCGTGGTCGACACCACCGGTTACCTCCACGGCCGGACGGCCATCGCGCTCAAGGGCGCCAAGATCGAGCACCTGCGCCCGGTGCACGTGGTGGCCATGGGCGACGGCGATGAGGACCTGCAGGCCGTGCTGGCTCCCTGGAGTGGAGACAGAGCCGTTACCATCCACCGCCTGCTCGGCCCCTCGGGGGCGCGGACGCGGTCGGTTGAGGTCAGGGCCGGGTGGCGTCAGGAGGCCTTCGCCACCTGGCTTTCCGGCGCCAATCTGCGCTGGGTGGAACTGGCGGGCAGGGAGACCCTGCACGAGCCGGAGCCGGAGCTGTACGCAGGCGACAAGGCGGGGCAGCTTGAGGGCCTGCTGGTCGGGTTTGGAGATGAGAGGGACAACGCGCTGTGCATCGGTCTGCTGCACAGACTGGACTTGGGAAAGCGGCGGATGCTGTGTCTGTGCCCGGAGCAGGCCGCCGGGGCGGCGCGGGTGGACTTCGGCTGCCTCCGTCTGCATCCGGACGGCAGGCAGATCGCCTCGGAGGAGCGCTGAGGCCGGGCGGGCAAGAGCGGCACGGGGACAGCCACAGGGCGCCGGAGTGCGACCACGTCGCGGCCTGTGGGAAGGTGGCGTGCGCAGGCAAGAGAGCTTTGGGAGGGTACAGGTGATGCCAAGGCAGTGTGTGTCCGACCTGGCCCCGAATGCCCGGGTCGATGGGGTGTTCGCGGTCAAGAGCAAGACGCTCTCGGAGTACAAGCAGAAGCCGGGGAAGTTCATGACCTTGACGCTTGCCGACCGCACCGGCGAGATCGCCGCACGGATCTGGGACGGTGCGGAGGAGGCGGATGCCCGGATCGCGGCGGGAGATGTGGTGGTGGTGGAGGGGCGGGTGGATGAGTACCGAGGCACGCCGCAGCTCGTGGTGGAGAGCATCGTGGTGGCCGAGGAGGGCAGCTACGACCTGGGTGAGCTGGTGCCGCGCTCGGAAAGGAGCACCCAGGAGCTGGAGCTGTGGCTCCAGGCGGCGGTGGAGGAGGTCACCGATCCCTGGCTGCGGCGGCTGCTGGACCTGTTCGTGGAGGACGAGCAGTTCAAGACCCGCCTGCTCACTGCGCCCGGGGCCAAGTCGCTGCACCACGCCCACGTGGGCGGCCTGCTGGAGCACACGCTCTCCGTGGTGCACATCGTACGCTCGGTGTGCCACCTGTACCCGCAGATGAACGCCGACCTGCTCATCACCGGAGCCCTCCTGCACGACATCGGCAAGCTCGAGGAGCTGGAGGGCCTGCTGGCGGTGGACTACTCCGATGAGGGCAACTTCCTGGGGCATGTGGTGCTCACCGACCGCATGGTGTGCGAGAAGCTGCGGATGATCCCGGATTTCCCGCCGCACCTGGCCAACCTGCTCTCCCACATGCTGCTGTCGCACCACGGGGAGCGTGAGTGGGGGGCTCCGGTGGTGCCCAAGACGATGGAGGCCTGCGCCCTGCACTATGCGGACAACATGGACGCGCGTTTGCAGGGCTTCCGCCGGGTGATCGAGGCGGGCGCGCCCAGTGGGGCCTCGTGGTCGCCGTACGTGTCCTCCTATCAGCGCACGTTATATGTGGGGCCCAACAGGGTCGCGGATGAGCCGGAGGCTTCGGGCGGTCCGGGCGAGTAGCTCGCAGGGCGGCCGGCGCGGGCGCGGCCTCCGGCGCCTGGGGCGGCCCAGGGCGCGGCACGCAGGCCCTTTGGCCACTTGACAGCAAGAGCCGTAACCATCATGCTAGGGGCGCCCGAGGTGGGGTGTTCTCAAACTCGTGGGGGGGCAGCGCACGACTGAACAATAGGCCCAAGGCAGCGTCTACGATGACGAGACGGTCCGAGAAGGACGCCATCGCGACGGAGGCACTGGTCGAGCGTGCCAAGCGGGGTGACACCCGAGCCTTCGAAGCGCTTGTCGACATCTACAAGGACAAGATCTATACGTACGTCCTGCGCATGCTGAGAGACCCGGCGGAAGCCGAGGATGACTCACAAGATTCCTTCTTGCGGGCCTATCAGTCGCTGCCGAAGTTCCGGGGT
>CAZXDD010000407.1:0-7264 GCA_964639415.1 uncultured Armatimonadia bacterium | reverse complement strand
AGCGGCCGGGGGCCCCCGGCGAACAGACCCCGAGCGCCGCGCCGCCCCCCCACGGTGGGTGCGCGCCGGTCCTGCAGCGTCCCATCGCTCGCCCACGCCGACGTTCATCGTGGTACCTTGTCCCGCCTTGCCGCGCGGTCCGCGCGGACGACACAGACGAGAGGGAATGGGGGCCCGATTCCACGGGCTTGCGCCCGCGGCTCGTATGCACCGCCCCTTGCGGGGCCAACGGCGACGGCACGGCCCCAGACCCAAGGTCTGGCAGTCTCCACTGTACGAGAGAACGGTCACCGCAAGGGTGGCGGGTCGCCTCACTCCCCCGCGGGCCAGTCCTCCGGGAGCTGCAGTGTCCAGACCTCGCTGTTGAGCACGTCGGCATAGCCGCCGGCGACCCAGATCTTGTCTCGGAAGACGAGGGCCGATGGCTCGTGGCGCTTGTCCCAGATCACATCCGACTTCAGCTCCGTCCACTCGCGGCCGTCCCTGGAGAACCACACGTCGCCGAAGTTCCCGTGCTCCCTCGACCAGCCGCCGAGGACCCACATGTGCCCGCGGTAGACCACCAGCGAGAACCACATCCGCGGGGCCCAACGCGCCGCCGGGGTGACCAACGTCCAGTTCACCCCGTCCTCGGAGCACCAGACGTCGTTCTGCGGGATGGTCTCCGGGTGCCAGCGGCCCCCGCCCATGAGCCACAGCTTCCCATCGAACACCACCGCCTGGGCGTGGGTCCTCTTGTTCCACCCGGCCTGCTCCGTCTCCAGCTTCCAGTCCTTGCCGTCAACCGAGGACCAGACGTCGTTCTTGAGCGTCTGCTCGTTGTCCTCGTAGAAGTTCTCGGTGCCGCCCATCACCCACATGCGGTCTTTGAACACCGCGAAGGACGGCGAGACCCGCGGACACCAGCCGGCGCTCTCACACTCCAGCACCCATTCGGCCCCATCCGCCGAGGACCAGACCTTGTTGCTGTTCTCGGCCCCCGGCAGCTTCCGGCCGCCCATGAACCACATCCGGTCCTTGTAGACAAGAGCCACAGACAGGTCGCTGTGCTCCCACGGGGCTTGCTCGATGGTGCACGCCCAGTTGATGCCATCCGGCGATCTCCACACATCCCGCGGGTTGGGCGTCTGAGGGGTGAACCACCCGCCCAGGATCCACATGTGGTCCCGGAAGATGAACTCGCCCTGCGAATCCCGGGCCTGCCAGTCGGCCTCGGGGTTTACCAAGATCCAGTCGGGGCCCTGCCGCTCTTGGCTCATGGCGCAAGTCACTCCTATCGAGGTCAGTCCGATCAAGACGAGCAGGCGTGTCATGGGGTATCCTCCACCGGCGTCAATCGTGCTGTCCCTCTCGGCGCGTGCGGGACAATGGGCTACAGGCGCCGCCGCTATCGTGCTCCACGCCGTGCGCCCTCCTCCCTTCTCCTTGCGGAGGGGCCGGGGGTGAGGACGCCGTCGCCGCCGTTGATGCCGTGGCCATTCCCCCCCACCGCCCAAGCCCCACAACCATACAGGGGGACCGAGAGATGATGTGCCGTTGCCGCCGTGCCCACGGCCCGCGTGCGCGCGCCAACGTCCACGACCTACGACGCCTCGTACGAGATCAGACTCGGCAAGACCACCCTATCGCCCGGGCCGGCGATCACCACCGAGAACCTCGCCCCGAAGCCGTCCTCACCCTCAGGGAAGCACTCCTCCGTCAAGGGCGGCAGACCCGCGCGGTCCAGGGTGATCGGCTCTCCCGGCGCCAGCCGCCCCTGCACCTGGCGGCGGCTGTTGAGCACCGTCAGCCCCGCGTAGGCGTGCCGGGTGGTGACTCCTGTCAGGACCCGGCCCGTCTCGGGATCTACCCCGTTCACAGGCCCACCCGCCACCTGCAGGTCCTCATCTCCGATGGAGAACGCCGTGGGGCTGAGCACCTCGCGGAGGGTTACCGACTCGCTGCCACCGGCCGTTTGCACCAGCACCGTCTGGCCCCGCTGCAGGCCCGCGCCCACGATGGGATCGCCCAGCTCGATCACGCCCCGAGCGTAATCCACGCTCTTGATCGTGCTCCGCCGCAGACCCTGTCCCGCCAGGGACACGTCGCCGGCCCGCAGCAGTCCGCCATTGAGCAACATGGCGCGCAGAGTCCTGCCATCCGCGTCGAACACCACGCAGGCCGCCTGTCCCGCCACGCGGGTCTCCCCGTCCACCAGGTACTCGGTCTCCGGCTGCAGGGAGTGGAAGCACAGGTGCCGCTCGCCGTTTCGCAGCCGCACGATGACCGCCGTCGCCTCGCCGTCGGCGGGCTCGACCGTGGCGGCGGAGACGCTCTCGATCCACGGCCGGCCCTTGTACGGCTCGTGGACGCCTGCAAACACACTGCGCAGGTCCTCACCCACGCGGCGGCGGATCAGGTGCGTGACCCACTTGGGCATCCGTTCGTAGCGCTGGGGTTGGCAGTCGGCGGCGATGAGTTCCTCGCCCTCGCCGACCACATGTGTTCGTACGCCGATGCCCTCCCAGGGACGCGTCGCCTGGCCCGGGAGCGGCTGCGTGAGGCTCCACTGCGCCACGGCTCGGCCCTGGAGCGGGGCCCGCTGGACACTGACGAAGAACTGGAACCCGCTGCCGGCATAGTGGCTCGCGGCCACACTGCCCAGCGGCCTGTCCTTCAGCGCCGGGTCGTCGTAGAACTGCTCGTGGGGCACTTCAGGCCCCGCCAGCGTGCCCTGCTCCTGGACGGGCCCCAGAGGCGGCTCGCACGAGAAGTCCGCCTGCGGTCCCATCAGCGCCCAGTCGTGCTGCGCCCCGCCGCGCACGTGGAACACGTCGAACACGTAGGCCTGTTCGGCCGTAGCCTGTACCAGCATGACGGCTCTGCGGTAGAGCTCCACGTCTGCGTATGAGGCGCACGAGGCGTCCGCCACCTGGGCGAAACCGTGGGGCTCGAAGGCGTGGAGTGTGCTCTTCCCCCGCCCCTGGCCGTGGGCGTCGACGGTCACCGTATTGTGCGAGATCGTGTTGGCCCAGACGCCGTAGCGGCGGTAGTTGAAGGCATCGGTCTGCTCTGGGTAGCCCACATCGCACAGCAACGCGTTGTCGTGGCCAAACAGCAGCAGGCTGAGCTGGTCCTTGTGCATGTGGTGAACCCACGAGCCATAGTGCAGGGCAAGGGCGGTGGTGCTCTCTCTTGGCCCCGCCTGCAGCATGGCAAGGCCGTAGCCCGGCAGTATGCGGGAGACCGGCGTCTCGGGCTCGAGCTCCGCGATAGGCGCGTCGTCTTGCTCCGAGAACAGGTCCCTGCCGCCGCCGGACAGCGCCCGCAGTCGCGACACCAGTTGCGGGTCGGTCTCGATACGCAGGGCCGCCCGGCACACCGCGGAGCCGGGGTTGCTCACCGGAGCGAACATGTCGCCGCTGTCGCCCAGCGGCGGCTGGAACCTGCCCGCCAGGATCGTGTCGAAGTGCCACAACAGAAGCCTGCGGAACCGTGGGTGCGCCCAGAGCTGCGGCGCCTGCTCGCCCATCAGCAGCGCGATCTCCGCCGGCCCCGTCGTCCAGGCGTGGTTGTAGGCCGGCGATTCCGGCGGCATCCCGTCGCGGTAGACCATGTTCTCCAGAGCATCCACCAGGCCCAGATCGCTCTCTGTCTTGGGGCTCGGGTTGGCCAGTACCCAGCGGATCATGTCCTCCGAGGTGGGGGACTGCTCCTTCTCGTCCAGCGCCAGGGCCAGGCGGATCAGCGCCTGCTGGTGCATGCCGTAGTTGCCCCGGTTCCGCCCATTGCCGCTGGTGATGTCCCGGGCCATCGTCATCAGCAGACGCTCGCGGATGTGCCGGTCGAGTGCCTCACCGTCCAGGCCGGCCAGGCGCTGCAGCTCCAGGCCATCGCGCAAGAAGGGCCAGATGGCGTCATACGCCGGGGCACACACGTCCGCCCAGCCCACCTCCCAGATCATGTTCGTGATCCGTCCCGTGTAGCCGGGGTTGTGCTCTTTGGATTCGCGGCCCTGGGTATTGTAGTCGTAGTCCGGATAGTAGGTCGCCAGTTGCCACAGGAGCACCGCGCACTTGTGCGCAAACAGCCTCGCCTGCTGTGGGTCCTCGGCCACGAGAGCGCCCATCGACAGCGCCGTGATGGCCTGCTGCAGCTCTCGTTGCATGCTCCAGTGGGCGTAGTACGCGACGAACCAGTAGTTGTGGTTGTCTCCCGGCTTATTCCACCCCCAGCCGTCGTCGGCGTACTGTCCGGTGAGCAAGGAGCGGTCCTTCATCCCCGATGCCAGGTAAGCCGGGAAATCGTTGGAGGGGTACTCCTCGCCCCCGGCCGGGCACCGGATCTTGAACGGACGGTCGATGCTGTACTCCCACTTGTACAGCCCGTTCTTGTTGGCCTCCTGCCCGTGCACCGGGCACCCGAGGTTGTGGATGTCGTAACAGCGGGGAACCTGGGGCGGGACGACCATGCGGCGCAGGAACTCATCGTCTCGCTCCGCCCAGGAGGCGGCGCTCTTCACATACGAGGCGCCCACATCCCGCGCCCACTGGTGCTTCTCCAGGTTGGCGTGCAGAGCCGCCACCCTCGCCTCAGTGTAGAAGGTGCGGCCGGACTTGGCGTGAATCGGCATCGTGGTCACCGTGAGGAAGAGAGATGCAGCCAGCAGCCAGTGGGTGCACATGAGGGGGCCTCGGCTGTCTTGGTGGGTTGCGCCGGGAAGCTTCGCCGCGGGGCGTTGGGGCACCTACCACCCGCCGCCGTTGGTCGTCGTGGGGCGGGCTCTCGCGCCCGCCGTCTCACCCCTCCTCATACACCACGAACACCCCATTCAGCGCCGGGACCTCTAGCTGCCGCCCCACGCTTTGGCCGCTCAGCACATCCCGCCCATCCTTCCCCTCTACGTCGACCGTCACCGTAGCCTCCTCCGTGCTCCGGTTCGTGATCCCCACAAGCAGCTTGCCCTTCCCTGCGATGGCGTGGTGGTAGATGCCCTCGGGCCCCTCGATCTTTACCAGATCGTCCGCCGACCGGCCCTCCCACACGATGTCCTCCGTCGCCGCGAACAGACGCGCCAGTTCGGAGAACAGCGCATAGTGCCGCCCGTCGAGGAAGGGCAGCATCCAGAAGTCCAGGCCCCGGACCCCCTGCGCCACGTGGGTCTTGGCCTGCCAGCGCAGATAGTCGGGGTTGGTGTACGAGTCCAGCACCCCGGAGCCGATGTTCAGACACGGCGCCAGCGGCACGCCCCACTCATTGCCCACCGTGGCCTGCACGCGATGGAAGGCCCAGTCCAGGCCGTACGGCTCATCCCAGGTTTCCTCCCCGTGCGGGTAGACGCCGTTGGCCATGTTGGCATAGTCCAGATGCCTGAGGAACTCGCGCAGGTCGTAGCCGTAGTCGGCCTCCTCCCGGAGGCGCTTTGCGTAGGCATCCGCATGTTGCCCCTCGGCCTGATGCTCGTACAGGGACATCGTGAACCACGAGAACAGCTTCGCCTGCGGATTGCCGGCCTTCACCGCCTCGCGGATGGCCGCCACATGCCGGCCGCCGTTGCGGGCGTGGAAGGCCAGCCACCGCGGATGCAGCCTCCCGTCCGCTTGCACATCTCCCGGCCACTGCAGGTCGGCGGCGGCGAGGCCCTCCTGCTCGGCGAAGGCGGCCCGGCAGCGCCGACAGAAGCACTGATGGTGCACGCCCTCGTGGTCCAGGTCAAAGCCGTCCCAGCCCTCGTCTCTGATGCGCTGGGTGATGGGCCCAAAGACCTGCTCCACATGCTCCCCGGCGTAGGTCGGGCACCACTGGAACCCGCCGCCGCGCCGCTCACCGGAGACCGGCCTGCCCGCGACATCCAGCAGTGCCGTGCTCGGGTCGGCGGTGGAGCTCGGGTACACGCTGGTGTCGTAGTTCCACATGCTGGCCAGACTCACCAGCATCTCGTGCTCGCGGGCCCCCGGGATCTCCCTTTCAAAGGACAACACCAGCCGCGACACGCCGACCGACTGCAACTGCGCCAGAGTGCTCGCGCGGATGTCGGCCTCCAGGGGCTTCTCCTCCTCGGAGACGGCGGGCTGCAGGACGCTGTAGGCCCACAGGCCCAGCATGGAGCGTCGTGGCTGCGGGGCGAGGGGCGGAGCCGGCAGGACCGTCAGCGGCGCCGGGGTCAGCTCGCCCTCCCCGCCCTGCGACAGCGATTGCCAGTACATGCGGTACTCGCCGGGCGCGGCGCTACAGCGCAGGAAGAGCTGCAGCGGATGGCCGCCGAAGGTGTGCCAGTCCGTCTCCGGGGCCGCCGAGGCCTCTTCCGGCAAAAGCAGCGTGTGCCGGAGGTAGCCTGCGCCCTCGTGCTGCTCCGCGACGGTCGCTCGGCGGATGCGGGTGCTCCATCCGTCCTGATAGGGCAGATAGGCCGTCATCAGCTCCACCCCCTCCGGCAGCAGGAGCACCAGCCCGAGCCGATTGGCGCCGGCGGTGTCCTCATTGCGGATACGGAAGCCGACCCGGTGGTAGCCGTCCCGGCACAGGAACAGCCCTTTGCGCTCCTTGATGTTGGGGCCGAAGTCCCACTTGAGCTTCGACGGGTCGTTGGCGGACACAGCAGGGGGGCCCAGCTCCAGGGGCGAGCGCTCCCCGGCCACGACGATCACCGCGCCCCGCAGCAAGACCTCCTCCGCCGCCGCGGCGTGGGTGAGCTGTACCGCGTTCTCTCCCGCCCTGACCAGCGCCGTCACATCGAACAAGTACCCCGTGCCGCCCAGGTCGTCCCTGTCGCCCGAGGCGAAACCCGGCTGCGCCGGCAGGGCGAAGGCCCGGGGCGCGTAGGTGGCCGTGCCTCGCTGCCAATAGTCGTCCTTCTTGTTCACCGACTCAGCCGGCCCCAGCGCCTCGCCGTTGACGGCAATGCGCAGCACCCCGCCGGAGCGGCTGAGCGCGCGGTACTTGAGGAGGGCCTGGAAGTACAGGTACACCGGCCTCCCATGCCCCTCAGGCAAGGTGAACCGGCCCTCGGTGAGGTGGGCTGATGGCAGCGCCATCTCCTCCGCCTGGGGCCCGGCATTGAGAGAGCGCAGCAGCTCCTCATCGGCCTGCACCGGGGCCGTCGAGAGCAATAGCGGGAGCAGCCAAACGACCGATACGTAGCGGAGCATTTCGCGATCTCCTGTCCGATCAAGTGGGTCGAGATCCGGGCGTGGCGCGGCTGACCGTTGCGCCCCTGCCTACGGCAGCTTGGCCAGCCCCCGCCGCACCGCGCGCCAGTATGCCGCCAGCGGGTAGAACAGGCCGT
>CAZXDD010000406.1:0-7267 GCA_964639415.1 uncultured Armatimonadia bacterium | reverse complement strand
CGCTGGGAGAGGTAATAGGTACAGGCCCGCGCCCTACAGAAAGGCGATGGCGCGGTACAGGCCCGCGCCCTACAAAGGCGGCCCTTCAGAACCCCCTCACCATGTAGGCCTGCAAGAGCCCCGTCTCGTCGGAGTTGAAGAACCCAGTTCTGCCGTCGGGCGACAAGAGGGGATGCACGTGGGCACCCTTGTCCCCACTGGCGCGGGGGTTCATCAGGTACAGCCAGTTGCCGAGGGCCTCCTCACCGGGCCTCCCGAGTTCCGCGGCATAGAGTCGCCCGCCCTGGGCAAGAGGCGCCGAGTCGGTGATGAAGCGACGGCCCTCGATGTCGGTGGCGAAGTGGCAGAAGCCGGGCTTGTCGAAGTCGCGGCTCAGGTCGTTGCGGTGGCCCCCCGGAGCGTTGATCCCCAGATGCCCGGAGGCCTGGCACTCACGGCCTTCGATGAGCTGGTTCTCCGGCGGATTGCGGGTGCCGGTGCTGGTGATGGCCCAGGTGCTCTTGCCCCGCCAGCACTGGTGGCCCTGGCAGGCCTCATTGCCATCGCGGCCCCACGGCATGTCGCGAAAGTCCGTGCCGTCGTCCCGGATCACGTGGATGTCGGCCCCATCCCCGCCCACCAACCGGGTGACCACCCCCATGGCGTCTGCGACGTTGTCGTGGTTCTCCTGGATCAGCACATCGTGGCTCGCCTCGGGGTCGGTGGAGCGGCAATACTGCGGGTGCATATTGCACCAACTGGGGCCGCTGATGACCCGTTGCACCGTGGCGGCCTCGATGTCGAAGACCATCATGCCGAAGGGGGCGCCTTCGGTGTTCCCGTCGCCGAGGAATGCCGAGATGGCGATGCGCCTGCCGTCCGAGGAGACTGTGGAGAGCGGGTAGATGCGGCTGGGGCGGAACTGGGTGCCGGGGAGAGGACCGTCCAGAACCATGATGGTCTGGCGGTCGCTACCGTCGAGGCGCACGCGCTTGAGGGTGAGCTTCCCGGCGCCGACGACGGTCTCATTGACGAAGTAGTACAGGTACTTGCCGTCGGGCGAGACCGAGGGCCCGGTGGCTCCGACCTCCTCGGTCAGGGGGTGCAAGGAGCAGTTGTCCTCGATGTCGCAGCGCAGGTAGCGGTGCTCCGGATCGTCCTTGTCGCTCCCGTGGGCATGGGCGGAGCGGTGGAGGATCAGGTGCTTCGAGTCGGGAGTGAAGACCTGGGCCTCCATGTACACGTGGGAGCTGGGAATGCCCTCGTCGGTGAGCTGGAGCACCTCGAGCCCGCTGGGCGAGCGTTCGTCGAGCAAGTCCGGACGCGGCTTCATGGTGGATTGGGTCCCTTCTGCTATGGTGCGTTGGGGTGCGGGAGAGGGTGATGCTGCCGTTCTCCGTTGGCCATGGGCCGTAAGCCCTGTGCACCGAACGTCAACGGCGAACGGCAATGCGGGCGAGACGCCCGCGGTCCCAGGAACGGCAACGGCGAACGGCAATCCGGGCGAGACGCCCGCGGTCCCAGGAACGGCGGCGGACCGCGTGCCCTACCCCGTGGTCCGCAGCGTGACCTCCAGCGCCTGCCCCTCTGTCATCAGCAGCGGCTCGACCAGTTCCAGGACGACAAGAGCGTCTTCCCCCTGCGTTGCTACGCCCGGGATCGGCCGTCCGTTGCATGACGCCCGGCACCCGTCCGCGGCCAGCCTTGAGGTGCCCAGATCGAGGACCAGCTTCCGCAGCGTCAGCTTCCCGTGGCGCAGCTCGATACGCTCCGTCTGCAGACCCCCTGCACGCGTCTGGCAAAACAGCCCCCAGCCCTCGGGGACGGTGAAGAAGCTGCGGTGATCCTCGGGCCGCCAGCGGGGCGAGAAGCCCAGCAGCCCCGCCGGACCGTGGAGAATCTGGCCCTGACACGCGGTGAGCAGGCTCCACGAGCTCATGGCCCGGGCGTAGAACTTGCCACACTCCAGCTCCTGAAACGGATTGCCCATCCCACACACGCCGCCGCCGGAGTTCAGGCCCCTGCGGGGGCGCCCGTCGTAGCGGGCCCGGGCGGTGCCCACGATCTGCCGCGCCTCGTCCAGCAGACCCTCGTAGACCATGAGCCCGGCGGTGGAGTATTCGACTCCCGTCCAGACCTCCACGGAGTACAGCGTGAAGGGGTCCGGCCGGTCATCGCCCGGCCAGGTGCACATGTACAGCCCCCCGTCCCCGTCGTCCACATAGCGCCGGGGGGTCTGCTCCAGACCGGTGAAATCCGGCTTGAGATTGTGCCGGTGGATCGCCCGGCAGGCGGCCTTGACGCGCTCTTCGGGGTACAGATATCCCAGCCCGAGCTGATGGGCCCACCACTGGCCCAGGAGCTGGTCGGAGTGGCAGCCGCCATTGTAGTCGTGGGCCGGCGGGGTCTCGGGCTTCTGGATGTAATACTCGCCGCTCCACAGCTCGGCGTCCTGCCTGGCCGAGCCCCTCTTCCCTATCTGCTCCCAGCGTCCGGCGGTCTCGGCCTCGCCCATCTCCCGGGCCATTGCGGCCGCCGCCGCCAGCGCCCCCAGGTACTGGCTGCCGATGAAGGTGTTCAGCCCCGACACCGCGGTGTCGTACGTGTTCCATTGGTGGGTGCGGGTGACACCCTCCTCGGCCTTGTCATAGCGGGCGATGAACCAGTCCATCGCCTTCTTCACACCCGGATAGACGCGGCGCAGGAAGCGATCGTCGACGCTGAGTTGGTGCTCGCGCAGGGCGGCCTGGATGCAGGCGCAGTGGCCGTCGGCGAAGGCGTCGTGCGGCGCATGCTGGCGGTGCGAGGTCTCGCCGTCATCGTGCAGGTAGGTGATGAAGTCCGAGATTCGCATGTTGCGCCCGATCTCCGGAAACAGGCGGGCATGGGTCTGGGCGTAGTTCCACACATGGGTGCAGTTCAGCGGGCAGCAGCCATAGGCACCTTCATACCCGCCGAAGTAGCCCGCCTCAGAGCGCCAGCAGGTGGGGCCGCGGAGGATCACCGACTGGCTGCTCAGGGCGTCCAGGAACTCCTCGGGGAGGTTGGACTGGTACAGCGTGCGGTGGTAAAGCAGCGTGCGGTCGGTGAGCTGCCGCAGATTGCCGGTGACGTAGCGCGCCGCCTGCAGGGCATCTGCGAAGGCCCCACAGTAGTGGTTCCCCTGATGGCCGAAACGCTCGACGTTGGGAAAGTGCCAGGTGATGACGAAGCTCTCGGTGTGCGACTGTCCGGGCGCCAGGCGGAACGGGATGGCCAGAGCGCCGTTGATGGTGCTCCCGCCCGGGGTAGGCCCCGCTGCGCCGGCCGGCTCAGGTGCCGGGGCGTCCAGGTACCGGCGGGCCAGGTCTTCACCGTCCGTCCAGCCGGGCACGGCCTTCGCGGCCCCCGTGCTCGCCAGGGCCATGGAGCCGAACCCGCCGCGGGTCGTCTCGAAGCGGACGGTCTCGCCGTCCAGCCCGCTCACGTGGCAGATCAGCTCGCGCGCCCAGGCCCAGGGCATATCGGGGGCCAGAGACAGCACCAGGACGGCCTTGCCAAATTCCACCTGCAGCAGTAGCGGGTCGCCGTTACGGGCGAAGGCGAGCACCGTCAACTCCCCTTCGTCGGCATGCAGCCCCTCCAGACGCAGATAGGAGCTCACCTGCCAGTCGGCCGGGGCCGGGCCGCCGGCCACGGGCACGGGCGCCAGCGGAGCCTCGAGGTCCACCCGCGTCACCGCATCGTAGCGCAGGGGCAGCCGGCGTGCCAGCCTCCCGAAGGCTCCCGCCAGCCGCAGGATGTTGTCCGGAGACACATCGCCAAAGACGATGTGATCCACGTTCACGTGGCCCCAGCCGTCGGAGCGGGCGTCCACGATCTCCAGCGTCGCTTCCTTGCCCAGGAGGTCCGCCACGTCCCAGGCCTGTGGCTCGAGGGCCTCGTTGTCCCTGCCGTGGGCGGAGCGCACGATCTCGCCGGCGACCCACAGGTTCATGCAGGTCTGGCCGGGGTGGTTGCCGCCGCCCAGCAGGAAGCCGATGTGGTTGTGCCGGATGGTGAACGGACGGCTCACCAGCCGCCCCTGAGGGCCGTCGTTGGGCAGGAATGTGTTCACCATCCCCCTGCCCTGGAAGCCCGACACCGCCTGCTGCCCCGGATGTGTGCCCCCCGAGGGCCCCGTCCCGAACGCCTCTCCCTCCACCGTCCAGCCCTCATAGGTCGAGCCCTCGAAGTCCTCGAACACCTCCAGATAGTCCTCCTCCAGCCCGCGGGTCCGGGCCGCGCTGAGCGCCTCGAAGAAGGCCTGCGTCGCCCCGGCGCTCACGATCACCGCCGGCCGCTCGGCCAGCCGCGAGAGGGCGTCCAGGCCGCCCATGGCGAAAGCGCCCGCCCTCGCCAGCTCCCCCGGCCCGTCCAGGACACCCAGCCACAGCACGGGATCTGTGCCCAGAGGTCGACCGCCGCTGTGGCGCACGCGCAAGAACCCCGTCCACGGGGGCTCGGAGGGCGTTGTCATCGCCAGAGCCGTCATCGGCCCTTCGCGCACGACCCGGTTCCCATTCCCGCCGAAGCCCGGGTGATGCACGCCCTCGATGGTGCCATTGCCCTCGTAGCCCACGGCGTTTTGCAGCGTCGCCAGCAGCGAGACCTCCGCCGGCTTGTCCCCCGCGTTCGTCGCCGTCACCCGCAGGACCACGCAGGGAAGGCTGCTGTTGGCCACGTCGGTGGGGATCATCGGGCTGAAGGCCTCGACCCGGGCCGAGACGGGCAGGCCTGTGTCGAAGTTCAGCCGCGCCACGGGGTATCCGCCCTCGAAGGTCAGACCGGCGCAGGGGGCAAAGCCCGGCTCAGGCTCGGTCTGCAGGACGCAAAGGCTCGCCGGCTCCCCCTCGGGCTGCACCCGCATGGCCAGGAAGCTCCCCGGCACCCGGGGCTCCGTGCCGTTGTTGAAGATCTGCCAGACCCCAAGGCGCCCCTGACCGTCCAGCCAGATGGTGCCGGTGCCGATGCCCCCGATGGGCATGGCCACCGCCCCCAGGTGCTCGCCCGAGTACAGGCGCGGAGCCGTCAGGGGGTAGTCGCCGTACCCGTCGAGCAGCGTCACCTCCCCCGGAGATCGGGGCGAGGCGGTGTAGGCCGGGGGCAGGGCAAGCTCCCCATAGAGGGCCACAGCGCCGACGCCCAGGAACCTCAGGAAGTCGCGCCGGCTCACTTCGGCGGGAGAGGGCTCTCGGGCCGGGCCGCAGGTACCACCGCAACAGTCGCAATCTCTGGGCATAGCAGGCCTCCGGGAGATGAGTCGGCGAGCCGCGAGTCACGAGTCGACGGCAACGGTCCCGCAGGGCGGGAGCAACGGGAGCGGACGTCTACCTCTCCCAGGCCCGAAGGGCCGCCCGGGAGAGGTCACGGCCGCGATCGCGGCCGTGGGTGAGGGGCCGCCGCGGGGAGAGCCTCCGACCGCCCTGGAACTCGCCAAGCCTCCGCGCCACGGCCGATGCCGGCTCCCGATGTCGGGTGGGTGGGTCTTCCCCTCACCCGCGCCGATACGGCCGGCGCGACCTCTCCCGGGCGCTCGCTCCGCTCGCTGGGAGAGGTGGGAACCCGCAGCCGTCTCTACCTCCCCCGGGCGCTCGCCTCCTCGCTCGCCGCGAGAACTGCAAGCGACGCTACCCCCGCGTGGTGTCGAAGACCTCCAGCGAGCGCAGGGTCACCTCGCCCTGCGCCTCCGTCACCCGGAAGTGCACCTCACGGGCCCGCACCAGCGGGAAGCGACAGATCGCCCTGTGCCCCACGCTGTGGCCCTCGTACACGGCGATCGGCTTGCCGTGCGGGAAGGGCACGACGTCGATGGCGAAACGGTGCACGTGCTCCCCGTGCTCCAGGGCTTCCTGGACCACCACATGATCCACCGTCACCGGCGCACCGGGAGCAAGGACCCACGTGTTTTTCTCGCGGCGGCAGTCGCCCAGAGTGCCGAGGGGCCTGGAGAAGCGGCGGCGCACTTCGGCTCCCAGCTCCAGGAGGCGGTTCGCGTCGGCGTCGGGCAGCAGGCCGCGCCGGTCGGGGCCGATGTTGATGAGCAGATTGGCGCCCCGCCCCACCGACAGGGTCCACAGGCCCATGAGCTCTTCCAGGCTCTTGACTGTGTGCTCATCCTGGTCGCTGTAGAACCAGTTGACCTCCCGCATGCGACAGTCGCATTCCGCCGGGAGCCACCTTTGGCCCGCACCCGCGAGCTTTCGCTCCTCATCGGCGTCAATCGACAGCGGCGCCGCGTCCACGGTGTTGAAGCACGGGGCCGGCGCGATGCCCGACTCATTGCCGACCCAGCGGAAATCCGGGTCGCCCATGCTGAAGATCAGCACATTGGGCTGCATGCTGCGGATCTCGGCCACGATCCGGGGCCAGTCGTATTCGTGGCCCTCGGAGCCGCAGCCGTCGAACCACAGGATGTCGATGTCTCCATAGCCGGTGAGGATCTCGCTGATCTGGCTGATGAAGTAGTCGTCATACGCCCTGGGGTCGGAGTAAGTGGGGGCATTGGCGTCGGCGGGGGAGTAGTACAGCCCGACCTTCATATCCCCCTGGTGACAGGCGTCGGTGAACTGACGCACTACATCGCCCTTGCCGTCTTCCCACGAGGAGCCGGCCACGGAGAAGTCGGTGTAGGCGGAGGGCCAGTTGGCGAAGCCGTCGTGATGCTTGGCGGTCAGGACCATGTACCTGGCCCCGGCCTCCTTTGCCACCGCCACCCACCGGTCGCAGTCCAGCTCGGAGGGCAAGAACTGGGTGGGCGACATGGGCTTGCCGTCCCAGTCGCGATGGCCCTCGTAGAACGTACGGATCCCAAAGTGCAGGAAGATCCCGAACTCCCAGTCCTGGTACTCCAATCGCCGGGCGGTGGGCAGGGGTGCGTTCACGTGGGGCACAACTCCTTTTGCACAGGCTCAATGGGGGCTTCGCCGGTCTGTTCGCACGGCCCCAAGGTTTCTCCTTCGTCCGCAGGCGTACGACAACCACCAGCGAAGCTCCGCCTCAAACCGACGAGCACGGCGCGGAGGTTGCTCCGGGGGCGGCGACACGGCCCGGCGGCGAGCCTTCCGGCTCGCCGAGTCGGGCTGGAAAAGCCCGACCTACGCGTTCACGAACGGCGTGATAGCGGCCCCAGAACTTGGCTCATCTGTGCAGAAGTCGGTGCATATGGGCGCCTAGATTCCGCGGCTTCCTCCCCCGACGCGCGGCAAAGGTCGCGGGAGCCTGTACGGAAGTCTAATGCTTTGGTATTTGGGCTGGGGGAAAGATAAGG
>CAZXDD010000405.1:0-7282 GCA_964639415.1 uncultured Armatimonadia bacterium | reverse complement strand
TTTCGACCGTTCCGGACGCGGGAATGGCGAAATGTGGCCCCAGTGCGTTCATGCACAATGTCAGAACTCCTGACACGCGGTAGTTGCGGGATGTCTGTCTTCATCGTCCCTGACTTCGAAGTGGAGGCGCCAGTCGGTCTCTGGGTAGGTCGGGCAGTCTGAGTTGACTGCGAAATAGACCTTCATTGCCCGAAATGCTGGCCCAGCGAAGCCACTTCTACCAGGGCTTCCTGCCGCCCCCGGTATGGCATGTCAGGAGTTCTGAATGTGGGTTTCCAGCCGTTAGCGCTTTGCCGGCTCACGCCGATGGCACGGGTCTCGCGCCCCTGACGGGTCTCGCGACAACATCAACGGCTAACGGCAAGGGCCGGCGGGCCTGGAGCCCGCCGGCACGGTGGCTCTCACCACAGTGCGCCCACGGCCTGGAAGGTGCTCGGCGAGCGGCAACGGTGCCGTTCCCCTCCACGCGCCACGGCCGTTCACCGTTCCGGACTGGGCCCGATGCAGTACAGATTCCCCCAGGTCCGCAGGTACATGCGGTCACCGACGAACACCGGCGAGGAGCAGAAGGTCTCCAGGGTATTGCGGCCGAGCTCCTCGTACTGCCTGCCCGGCCTGAACATCACCGCACTGCCGGTGACATCTGCGCCCACGAACAGCCTGTCACCCGCCAGGGCGACACTGGGGTAGTGCCAGGACTTTCCCGCCCCGATGCCGGGCTTGTGCCGGTACACCAGGGCGCCGGTGTCCGCTTCCACCACCCGCAGCGTGCCGGACTGGTCCCACGAGTACAAGAGCCCCTCGTGCAGCACCGGGGAGGCATAGCAGGTACTGCTGCTGATCCCCGCGTCCCACAGCAACTGCGGCTGCAGCGCCTCACCGTCCACGGGCTCCGGCAGTCGGTAGGCCTTCCAGGCGCCTTTGTCCAGGTAGTAGGCGATGCCCTCTTCCACGAGCGGTCCCTGCATCAGCATCCTGGGAAGCCCGGAGGCCAGTGTCTTACCGTCGGCGGCACGCACGATGTCGCCGCAGCCGGTGAGCAGAAGCTCGCCCTCGCCTATCCGGGTCCTGCTCGGCGTCCCCCAGCACCAGGACTCCTCCTCCGTCTGCCAGAGTGTCTCTCCCGTGAGCTTGTCCAGGGCGATGAGGTGATGGATGTGCACTACCAGCATGTCGCCCACCAGCACCGGCGAGGCGCCGTAGCCGTGGTGCATGTGCGGCTTTTCGACCATCCTGGCCCAGACCCGGTTGCCGTCCAGGTCATAGCAGGCGACCCAGCCCGTGCCGAACACGACGTAGACCCTCTCGCCGTCGCTGGTCGGCGTCGGACTGGTGTACCCGTTCTCCTCGTGGGTCTCCGGCATCATGTACCAGGCAGACTGCAGCGGCGCCAGCTCCTTGCCCAGCTCTTCGCGCCTGGCCTTCGCGGCTTGATAGCGCGCCTTGAGCTTCTCGTCGTCGGGGGTGTCCTGAACGTCCTGCCCGAGCCGCCTCAACAGCCCCCCCGCTTCGTACATCTCCTTGCGTACCGCGTCCGCCCTGGCCTGCTCCTGAGCCCATTGCGCTCTGGTCGCGGCATCCACCATGTCGGGAAAACGGCTGGTGCGCTGCCAGACGAGATGGCCGTCGACGGCGCTGAGGCACAGGAGGGAGGACGGCTCGGCACAGGTGTACACACGCTCGCCCACCACGATCGGACTGCTGTTGGAGAACCCCGGCATCGGGGTCTTCCAGATCACGTTTTCCTCGGTCGACCACCGGTCCACCGGGGTCGCCGCAGGGTACCTGCCGGTACCGTCGCCGCGCCAGCCAACTACCCCCGGATTCCCCAGGCACGGGATGCAAAGGAGGCACAGGGCACCGACAAGCAGCGCTCTATTGGATACGCTCATGCTGTCTACTCCTTGGCCGGTGCAGGGCACCACGGGCGATGGCACCCAGACGGCGCCGCACCGGCAGATGCTTCGTCTCTACGGATGCCACGAAGCGGCGACTCGAGGGTGGAGCGCAATGCAGGAAGGAGGGTGCGGCCGCATGGCCCACGACCGCACCCTCCTCTCTACCCGCCCCCACCAGCCCCCTGCTCCCTGGCGCTGATGGTCTCGAACTCGGCAAGGCGGCCGGCGTGCCTTTTCTCCACCGTCTGCTGATCCATGCCGCTGAGCAGGTCACCCATGCGACGGGTCTCCACCTCGGCCCAGGCGTCTTTCACATTTCCCGGGAGCGGCGGCTCCTCGATCTGCGATAGCGACATCGGCTCGGGGCCCTTGAGCGCTCTGGTTGCACTCACCACGCCGGCGACGACACATACGACCACCACCACACCCACCAGCACCTGCTGCGCACGGCTCAGTTGCATCTCTCGGTCTCCTTTCGCCCACACCGCAGCCGGAGGCGGTTACGCGGGACGGGGTGCAGTCCGGTCGGAGGCGAGACGCGCCTCAGTTCACCGGGTGCGTGACTCCCCACGCCGGCGCGATGCCGCCCGCAGCGGGCGTGTCGGTCCAGGCCGTGTCCAGCAGGGCCGAGCTGCTTACCCATTTCGCGTGACCGTCCACATACGACATGTTCTGCCCGTCGTTGTGGGGGGCGACATAGGGCTTGTAGGACTCCGAGTCCAGGTAGGTCTCCATCGAGGCCCGCGTGCTGCCCCCGAACCAGCGGAACTGTGTGGAGGTGTAGATGTAGCAGTAGAAGCCCTGAGGCGTGTAGTGCTCGTAGCACATGATCGTCGAGGCGGGCTCCTGAATCTCGGCCAGCGTCGTGTCCCACCGGTTCATGCCCCAGCGGCCGTTGAGCGTGCAGTTCATAGAGTAGGTGGAGCCGTAGAAGTAGGACGCCGTCCCGCCGTGCCCGCCCGTAGCCCCCTGGTACATCTTCAGGGCGGCCCGGCTCGGGCAGTACCCTATCTGCCAGTTCTTCACATAGGGCGCCACCATTGTCCGCCAGCCGGACCACGGAATCTTGGCGCCCACACTCGTCCCGGCCTCGGCGGCCCATGCCTCCTCATCGTCCTCCACCATGATCCCGCCGCCTCCGGGCCACGTCTCATCGTAGTCCTGAACGTACATCAGTACCCCCAGCGAGAGCTGTTTGAGGTTGCTGAGGCACGATGTCTGCCGGGCCTTCTCCCGGGCACGGGCGAACACCGGGAAGAGGATCGCCGCGAGGATCGCGATGATCGCGATCACCACCAGAAGCTCGATCAGTGTAAACCCCTCTCCGTCTCTGGAGCGCCTAGTCATCGTGGCTCGCCCCCTCCCGGCCTGTCTTTCGTTGTCCGACCTCCAGGGTCAGCGTGGCGTTGTACATCAGGTTCTTGCACTTGCCGCTCAACTCTTCGGGTGCCGGCTGGATGAGGTGCACTCGGACGTACCAGGTCCCGGCGCAGGGAAGGTCGATCTGCCCTGCACCCCCGGACACGTGGCGCGCCTTGTAGACATAGTCTTCCGGGATGGAGGAATAGCCCAGATAGGTGGCGTCATAGGTGGCCTCGTCCGGCGCCGGCTTGCCGTCCTGGAGCACCTGGAAGGTCAGACGGTCGCCCGCCCGAACCGAGCCGGGAATCTGCTCCATGACGATCTCCAGCTTCGACTGCACCGGGGTTGGCGCGGCCGCCAACTCGGGGGCTCCCACGACGATGTGCGTCTTGGGATTCTGGAAGGCCCGGCAACTGAAAAACACCTGCTCAACGTCCTGAAGCTCGTCCAGGGCCTTTGTGGTGTGGTGGACCTTCCCCGCCTTGTCTCGGTAGATCTGGTAGTAACCCGGTACGGACTCACCCACGAGCGTGTAGGTGCCGGGGGCCGCGAGCTCCACGTCCAGCGCATGGAAGCTCCGGCCCGGATCCACCGTGATCTCACTTTTCGTACCGTCCGGCGCAAGGAGCTGCAGTTGTGCGATCTTCTCTCCCGCGATGGCGTCGTCCAGCGGGAGCTTGTGACCCCAGCCCTGGAAGATCATCGCCTTTCCGGGACCGGGCAGGGCATAGTCCACCGCCTGAATGTACCAGTCGTGCGCGAATGCCGCGCCGCCGCCGATAGCCGACGTGCCGATCATGACGCAAAGAACCAGGCTGCTAACCGCTCTCATAGGTGTTCCCCTCCTGTGGGAGTGCCCCGTGCACGCGCAGCGACCGAGTCTGTCCGCAATCGCCCGTGGTGGCGGAGGTTATCGCGACCGCGGGGCGACTCGCGCCACACCGCTCAACCGACGTGCGCGAGCCCGGCATGACAGGGAATCCGACGCGCTGCTGCGTGGGGCTGGTGGCACGGCCGCTCTGGGCCGTGCTCATGGGGGAGGGAAGGGCAGAGGTGGACGGCGACCGATCATCGGTGTAGAATCGGTCCAGACGGGATTGGTCCACTCAATCCCTCCCCGGGCACACGGCGCTGCAACGCTGTGTGCCCGCTTGCCTCGTGGCTGCCCCTGGCCGGTCGCCGGGGCCTGCATAGCACCTCCCGTGTCCTGGGAGTCTCTGATGACCTGCAACACACCGTATGTTAGATGCATCTAACTTCGGTGTCAAGTACCAATCTCACTCCGTGGCGATGACTTGCCCAGGGCGTCACTCAACACTGTACGCCGTCCTGTCTGTCGGCCTGGGGGTCCAAGCAGGTACGTAGCCGAGGGGTCTGAACGACAACAACCGGCGGGCCTGGAGCCCCGCCGGCACGGTGGCTCTCATCACTGTGTGCCCACGGCCTGGAAGGTGCTCGGCGAGGGGCAACGGTGCCGTTCCCCACCACTCACCATGCGCCACGGCCGTTCTCGCCGTTCCCACCCTTCAGCTCAGCCCCAGGTACTCCTCCAGCGTCTCGGCCAGGCCCCGGGCCAGCACCTCGAAAGCGTCCGTACCAAAGGCCTTCGTCCTGCTCTCCGCCGGGTCGAAATAGCTGCAGGAGCTGATCTCCAGACAAAGCGCCGGGCAGCCGAAACGTTGGTGGAAGTAGTCCGTGGCCCGCAGGCGCATCTGCGGCAGCGCCCAGCCGTCTTCCCTGCGCAGCCCCGCATGCCGCTCGAGCAGGTCCAGCAGACGCTCCTGCCGCGACAGTGATTCCTCCGTCGGGGTCGCGCCCTCTCCCGGCCCCATGGGCATCAGCACATGGTTGCGGAAGATCCCGCCGGCGTGGATGTCCAGCGCGAAGTCGATGGACTGCCCCTTCTGCCGGAGGGCGTCGAAGTGCCCGATGACCGCGGCGTTCTCGGGTTGGATGTCCTCCATCCAATGCCGGTTGGTATTACGCCGGTTTTGGTTCAGGCCATTGCCGCCGTAGTGGGCGCAGTCCACATTGACCGTGGGCACCAGGTAGAAGTTGCCGGTCTGTGCCAGACCGCCGTTGGCCACCAGGCGCGCGATGAGGGGTCTCAGAACTCGGGCTCCCATGGTCTCCAAGGGCGAGTGCTGGCCGCAGACGATGGCCACTCCCGGCCGCCCGGAACCGTCGGGCCCGGCGCCCACGCGGATGCAGTGCAAAGGCCGGCCACCCGCCGAGAGGCCGATCCGGCTCACCGTGGTGTGTCGCTGTGCCGAGGCCCATCGGAGCAGCTCCCCGCGCTGGGCATCGCCGAACACCGGGCCGCTGGCGAGTAGGCCACCCCGGAGCATCTCGGGGGTGATGTCGAACTCCACCCGGAAGTCCCGGCCCGCCGGGTCCATGTGCACCGCCGCCGGTACGATGCGCTCCCAGACAGCGCCCTCGGGGCTCCAGAAGAACGTGGGCGTCATGTTCGCACCGCCGTGCCAGATGGTCCAGATCCGCAACCGCTGCAGCCGCGCCGGGGGATCCACCAGACGGAGCAGGACCCAGTACGAGGAGGTCTGGGTGAACTCCGGCCGGGTGAACACTTCGAGGGAGTGCTCGTCCAGCCAGTTGGGCTCGAACCCTCCCCCGCCGGGGACGATGGGCAGCACCTCGGCGGCCCCCGGCCGCCGGGCGGCCTCGATCGCCTCGATGCGGTCGGTATTGTAGGCCACGATGCCGAAGACCCCAGACCGTCCGCCCCCGTCTGCCCGGCTCCGTCTCTCAGCGCCTCCCCTACCGTCGCGAGCGGCCCTCTCCCCGCCGCTCTCGGCGGTCTCGCCGCTCCCGGCACACCACGGCACCCGCAGTTGCTCCGGCACGGGCCGCAGGTCGGTGGGCAGAGGCCCCTGCGACCCGCCCAGCAGATGCAGCGGTCCGTCCGGCGCCCCGCCCAGGAGGCGCAGGCGGCTGTAGGCCGCCGCCTCCTGCGTATAGGGCGTGTCCCGCAGCATCGCCGCGTAGTTGCCCATGGCAAGGCCCAGACGAAAAGCATGGGCGCAGTCCACACAGGCATGCACCGGAAGCACCGACTCGCTGACGAAAGCTCCCTGCCCACAGGCCTCGAAGCGCAGGTACCCGTAGGGCGTGAGCAGTAGCCTCCAGTCCACCTCGGCATCCCGCAGACCCTCCAGCAGCACCTGGCCTGAAGGGGAGAACAGGTCCTCCTCGCCGCACCGAATGTTGACCCAGGCACAGATTTCTGCATAATAAGGCTCGTCCACGATATCTACCGCCGAGCCATTGGGAGCCGACTCGACGAGGAGCAGCTCCTGCACTCGGCGAATACCCCTGAACGGCTCATAGCGCTCGGGCATAGGTATCTCCCTCACCAAAACACATTTGCTTCGCCGCACAGGAAGGTTCCCGGCCATGGTAACGCGTCTCATCGTCGCCACCCAGCAGCGCGAGCAGTTCATCGACGTCACCGCGACGGTCACTGAGGCCCTGGCTCAGAGCGGTGCGCGCAGCGGGGTGGTGACGCTCTTCGTCCCCCACACCACGGCCGCCATCACGATCAACGAGAATGCCGACCCGGACGTGACGGCCGACATGCTCAAGGGCCTCAGTGAGATCGTGCCCCGAGCCGCCTCGTTCTACCGCCACGCCGAGGGCAACTCCGACGCCCACATCAAGGCCAGCCTACTGGGTTCTTCGATGCAGCTTCTTGTCGAGGACGGCAAGCTGCAGCTCGGGACCTGGCAGGGCGTGTACCTCGCCGAGTTCGACGGCCCCCGCGAGCGCCGCCTGTGGGTGAAGTTCGCCTCGGACTAGGTTGCCCTGTACGCGCCCGGTTCCGGATCTCTGAAGCAAGCCGGAAGCTTCTCTCCCGCCGCTCGCAGCGCCCCGTCGTGGCGGGAGCAGGCCCTTGGGGCCGCTTGCCTCCCCTTCTCCCCCCTGATCCCCGGTCGTCGTTCCCATGCATCCCCTGCCGTGCCGGCACGGTGGCTCTCACCACTGTGTGCCCACGGCCTGCAAGG
>CAZXDD010000404.1:1913-7331 GCA_964639415.1 uncultured Armatimonadia bacterium | reverse complement strand
GAGGCTTTGCTGCGGCGGGATGTGGCATCAATGCGTTCATGCATAATCTGAGTGGGAAGCCTGCCCCACGAACGGCCGACGGTGGCCGTCGCCGTTACCACCGCCGTTGCCGTTCCCGCCGTTGCCCCGCCGTTGCCGTTCCCGCCGTTGCCCCGCCGTTGCCCCGCCGTTACCACCGCCGTTGCCGTTCCTGTCACCTGTCCCCTGCCGTCTAGTACCCCCACATCACGCCGTAACGGCCGTCCATGACGAACTCGCCCATGCGATGGATGCGCAGCGTGCTGCTGGACGGCTCGCCCTGATCGGCGACGCTCCGGGTCTGCTCGAGATGCCCCAGGCGCGAGACCACCGCCCACCTGGGAGTGGAGGTCGTCAGCGAATTGCCGTCCCAGAAGGTGATGCCGGCGGCTCCGGCGTCGTAGCAGCGGAGGGCAAACTGAGCCATCTCCCGGGGCGTGGGAGCCTGCCAGGCGATGAGGGTCGGGCGCCACGGGACACCGCTGCCGTTGCAGGCTTCGGCGAAGAAGTCCAGGTCATAGTCTTTGGCCGTGCCGCCTCCGGCCCGCACATAGGGGGAGATCTCGTCCAGCAGCCCCTGAGCCACCCAGCCGCGCACGTCGATGCCGTACTTGAGGTTGTCCGCCTCATCGGCCAGGACGAAGGCGCTGAGGCCCAGGCGGTTGCCGTCGCCACGGCGGACGGCCTCCTCATCCAGCATCTGCCGGACCTCGGCCATGAACCCGGTCATGATCTCGACGCGGAGCTCGGTCAGGCGCGGGTCGGTCTCCGGCACCTGACGGGCGTCTTCGCCGTACCTATCGGCGAACAGCCTGCAGAAGGGCTCCTCCCACAGCACGTAGGGCACGCCACGGACGTAGATGATGTTGGCACCGTCGGCGCCGAAGCCCACGGCCTCCCGGAGAACCTCCACGAGATGGCGACGCACCTGGGGAACCGCGAAGCTCATGCGCGCCACCGGCGTGCCGTCGCGGTCCACGCAGCGCCACTCGGGATGGTCCTGGTAAAAGGGGCTGGTGAAGAACTCCTCCAGCGGGGCCCCGTACTCCCAGGCCCCGGGGCGGATGCTCACATGCACGGTCATCCCCACGGCCTTGCCGCCCTCGATGAGGACCTGTGTGGGGTTGACGCCGGTCCGGGCCATCTCCAGCACCGCCTCGGTGTAGGCGCGGTCGCCGGGGCGGGGGAAGGTGGCGATGGGCTCGCCGTCTCTGACGCCCAGCATGCAGCCCAGCTCGGAGGGGTAGTTGAGCTGGTCGGCGCCGGTGACGCAGACGTGGAGAATCCCGAAGTCGGAGTGGCGGTACTCTTCGGTCTCCTCCAGCAGCTCTTCGCGGGTGGTGCAGCCTTTGGAGTACAGGAAGCTGAACCCATCGATGCTGGTGGCCAGGGTGCGGGTGCTGAGATCGGCGCGGTCGGCAAGGACCCTGTCCACTTCGGCGGGTGTCAGGGGCACGAGCTTGACGTAGGCCACGCCACACTTAACCCCGGTGCCTTTGGACTGCTGGGCGATATGGAGGCTTTCGCCGGTGAGGTCCGCGGCGCGGAGGAAGACCTCCTCCACCTGGCCCGCGGTCTTGGAGCGCCCCACCGTGGCCAGATCGGAGCTCAGGCGCAGGCGCGCCTTGCCCTCGGTGAGCCCGACGTACACGGCGTGCCAGCCCTCGGCCTCGAGCGGGAGGCTGACCTCGGCCGCCCCGGCGTCCTGGTCGGCGCTGAGGAGTCTGCCGGTATAGGGGCCGATCTCATAGTCCAGCAGCTTCCACTTCCCCACCTCGCGGCGCGCGGCCAGGGCGGTGGCGGGTCGGCAGAGGCCCATATCGGTGATCACTTTGGCACTCATGGCGTTCTCCCAGTCCAGCGCGCAGGCGCCTGAGCCCGGGGCGGCAGGCTCCACGGAGATGTCGTCACACATCAACCGGCCTTCGGCGAACTGACTGGTGACGGTGACCCAGAAGGCCGCCACGGGCCAGCTCAGGTTGGGCACGATCTGCACCGCGCACAGGCGCCAGTCGTAGGTGCCGTCGGGGATGTCGCAGTAGAACTGGCTGCCATCGGCGTAGGGGCGATCCTGGTACAGCACGTGGACGTAGAGTCTGGCGTGGGCTTCCTTGGCCGGTCCGCGCTTGAGCCCGAGGGCCTTGAACCAACCGGAGACGGTGTAGGTCCGGGTGGGGAATCCCGGGAGCTCCTGCCGCAGCCACTGCTGGCTCTCCGAGGGCTTGAGCATCAGCCCGCGCTCTCCGCTGCGGGCGGCGTCCGGGCCAAGCTCCCAGTTGGCGGGCCCCATGGCCTTCCATTCCAGCGGGGCTCCGTCCTCGTTGACCTGCTCGAATCCGCCATTGGGCACCGTGGGCGGCGGCGGCGCGTCCTGGGCGAGGGTGCAAAGTGGCATGAGTATCAGTACGGTCGTCAGCAACAGGCGACTCATCGTGGCCGTACCTCCGGAGGTATATGAGATAGGCGGTAGTTGACCACGGGGGCCGCCGAGACCTGCCGGGCACCCGGACGGGCGCAATGGGTGCCACGCGGAGACTGCAGGAGACAGGGGGAGAAGCGATCAGGGCATGCCGGGCGAGGGCCGCAATCGGCGGCCGCCCCGCCGGCCCGCTCCATCGGTGACGCCGCGTGGGCACAGGTGAGTGCGTCCGCGGCGGCGGGAGGAGTCCCACGGCGCGGCAGGGAATAGCCGGGTGCGCTGCGACGCAATCCCGCGGGCGGCACAGTTGCTGCGCCGCCATATCGGAGGACAAGTCACATGGCAACAACGCTGGCAATTGACGGCGGAACCCGGGTCGTGCCGGAGGGCATGGTGGAGAGCTGGCCGCCAATCACTCAGGCCGACAAGGACGCCGTCTTGGAGGTCTTCGACAGCGGCCACCTGCACGGCACCTCGGCGCCCAAGGCTCTAGAGCTACAGGAGAAGTGGGCGGCCTACGTGGGCACCAAGTACGCGCTGGTCACCAATAGCGGAACCGCGGCCATTCACATGGGGGTTGCGGGAGCCGGTATCGGGCCGGGGGACGAGGTGATCACCAGTGCCTTCACCTACTGGTCCACGGCGGCCTCGATCCTTCACCACAACGCGGTACCGATCTTCGTGGATATCGACCCGCAGACATTCACCATCGATCCGGCCCTGATCGAGGAACGGATCACCGAGCACACCAGGGCGATCCTGCCGGTACACATCCACGGCATGGTGGCCGACATGGACCCGATCAACGATATCGCCAGGAAGCACGGCCTGATCGTGATCGAGGACGCCTGCCAGGCCCACGGCGCGGAGTACAGGGGCAAGAAGACCGGCTCGCTGGGGGATATCGGCTGCTTTAGCTGCAATCGGTCCAAGAACCTCTCCGGCGGCGAGGGGGGCCTTTGGACCTCGGACAATGCGGACTACACAGCCCGGGCCGGAAGGCTGCGGGAGTTCGGCGAGGTCGTCCTACCGGACCGGCCCCGGGAGTACAACGCCTACGGACTGGGCTGGATGTACCGCCCCCACGAGTTCGTGAACGCCTTCATCCTCAGCCAACTTGAGCGCCTGGACGAGAACAACGCAAAGAGGCGGCAGTTCGCGAACTACCTGACCGAGCAACTGGAGCAGATCCCGGGCATGAAAGGCCCCTTCACCCCCGACTACGCCAATCCGTGCTACTTCAGCTACGTGGTGGAGTTCAAGCCCGAGGAGGTCGGCCTGGACTGCACGCCGCAGGAGTGGAAGCTGGCGGTACAGAAGGCGCTGGCGGCCGAGGGCGTGGGGATGGGGCAGTGGCAGAACATGCCGGTACCCGGACAGGACGTGTTCAAGGACCGCGTGGGCTACGGCAAGGGGTGCCCGTGGACCTGCCCCTTCGGCCGCGGCGACGTGCACTACGATGGTGCGGACTATCCGAAGACCAACGAGTTCATCGCCGCCCACTCGTACCTGTCCGCCGTGTACCCGCCAAATACGATGGAGCTGATGAAGCTGTACGTGGACGCTTTCTCCAAGATCAGTGAAAACGCCCAGCGCGTGCTGGAGCTGTCGAAGGGATAGATGCTGTGATGAAACTGGGCTTCATGATCTACTCACTGGGCCGCTCGTTGGCGGACAAGACACTCACCGTCCCGGAGGCCTTCGCACTCATCAAGCAGTGCGGGGCCGAGGGGGTGGATATCACCGCCGGCCACGTGGCGGGCTACAGCATGGAGCAGGTGCGCGAGATGCTGGACGACGCCGGCCTGTGCACCTCGTGCAACATCGGTGGTGCAAGCCTGACGATGAGCGACGCGGCCGAACGGGCCAAGTCCGTCGACGCCATCCGCAGGGTGATCGATGACGCGGTGACGCTGGGCACCCAGACGGTTCTGGTGACCACCGGTGGCTGTGCGCCGGATCAGGACAAGGCCGAGGGGCTCCGGAACGTGGCGGCCGGCCTGGCCGAGGTGATCCCGCATGCCAGGCAGGCCGGTGTGACCCTGTCCATCGAGGACTTCGGCAGCCCCGTGGCGCCGTACCAGACCTCGGATGAATGCCTGGAGTGCTGCCGCCTGGCGGGCGAGGAGCTAATGATCACCTACGACTCGGGCAATATGGTCATGGGTGACGAGGACCCGGTGGAGTTCCTGCGCGCGGTGGAGCACAAGATGGTGCACGCGCACGCCAAGGACTGGGAGGCGCTGCCTGCCGACGCCGACTTCGGCCTCACCTCGCGGGCGGGCCGCAAGTACACCGGCTGCACGGTGGGCACCGGCGTTTTGGACTATCCGGCGATCATCGGGCGGCTCAAGCAGATCGGCTACGAGGGGTTCCTGTCCTTCGAGTACGAGGGGCGGACGGGCGATCCGGTGCAGGCCGCGAAAGACGGCTGTGCCTATCTGCTGGAGCTGATGGGGAAGTAGAAGACGGCCCGATGGGCTTTCGCCCATCGCTAGAGGGCGCCGGTGCGCGGGCCAACGACTAACGGCACTAATGGCGCCTCACCCCCGTCCCCTCTCCTTGGCAAACACCGCTCAGGAGAGGGTGAGCGACTAACGACTAACGACTAACGACTAACGACTGACGGCAGACGGCGCCGCTCCCTGCGGGTCCCGCGCGGGGGGACCCGCTTTCCCTCTCCTTCGCGGTACGACTGCTCAGGAGAGGGCTAACGACTAACGGCAAACGGCACTGATGACGCCTCACCCCCGTCCCCTCTCCTTGACAAACACCGCTCAGGAGAGGGGTGAACGACTGACGACTGACGGCAGACGGCGCCGCTCCCTGCGGGTCCCGCGGGGCGGGACCCGCTTTCCCTCTCCTTCGCGGTGCGACTGCTCAGGAGAGGGCTAACGACTAACGGCACTGATGACGCCTCACCCCGGTCCCCTCTCCTTGGCAAACACCGCTCAGGAGAGGGTGAGCGACTAACGACTAAC
>CAZXDD010000404.1:0-1813 GCA_964639415.1 uncultured Armatimonadia bacterium | reverse complement strand
TTGGCAAACACCGCTCAGGAGAGGGTGAGCGACTAACGACTAACGACTAACGACTGACGGCAGACGGCGCCGCTGCGCGGCGCCAGGGCCCAGGGAGACACCCAAAGTGCGTCGGGGAAGACTGGGCCTTCACCCGGGAGCGGACCGCCGACTCGCACGAATCCTCCCCGGAGACAGGTGACCCGCGGGCGTTTCTCGCCCCCGATAACGCGACGTACCACCGGCTTCGGCCACAGAACAAGGGGGTTCTGACAATGTCCCTCATCGCCGGCTTCGCACGCGCAGATGTCACTCCTCCTGTCGGGATCGTGATGGCCGGATATGGGTCGCGCACGGAGGGCTCCATCGGTATCCGCGATGAGCTGGCCGCCACGGCGCTGTATCTGAAAGTGGGCGAGGTGGAGGCCGCAGTAGTGGCCCTGGACCTTATCATGGCCCGGAGCGAGGAGATCGCCGCGATCAGGGAGTGCTGCCGGGAGCGTTCCGGCATTCCCGGAGAGCACATTCTTCTGTCCTTCTCCCACACCCACGCCGGTCCGCAGATGGGGCCGGGGGAGGACGACCCTCTGCGCGCTGCCTATGCCGAGTGCCTGCGCCGGCAGATTGCCGGGGCCGTCTCGGAGGCGAAGCTGCGTGCGGTCCCTGCGGTCATTGGGCACGGAGCCAAGCCGGCACGCATCGCCGGCAACCGCCGGGAACGCACGGAGCAGGGCACCATCCTCGGCTACAACCCGGAGGGCCCCACTCCGAACCAGACGGACGTGCTGCGCTTCGACAACGCCGAGACCGGCGCGACTATTGGGGTGCTCTTCCAGTACGCCTGTCACGGAACCACGATGGGTGGCGAGAATCTGTGGCTCAGCGCCGAGTACCAGGGGGTGGCCCGACGTCTGGTGGAGCAACTGCTTCCCGGGGTCCGGTCGATGTTCGTCGGCGGCTGTGGCGCGGACCAGAACCCCTATCCACGCGGGACCTTCGACTGGGTGGACCGGCACGGCAATGTGCTGGGCGCCGCAGTGTACCAGGCCTGTCTGGACATCAGGGAGACACAGCCGGTGGAGACCCTGCGGGTCCACACGGGCTCCTGCGCCCTGCCGCTGCAGCGAATGCCGCCGCTGGAGGACTGCCGAGCCGAGCTGCGGGCCGCCGAGGAGGCCGCCGAGAAGGCCCGGCGGGAGCATGCAGAGCGCGAGGGGGTGCCGTACGATGAAGGCCTCCCGCTGTCCTGGGAGCTTGGCCGCCGCCTGCGCAGCGCCCGAGAGCGCCTCGAGGCCTGCGAGCGGGGCGAGACCGAGCTCACGCTTCCGGTGGAGTTGCAGGTGATCGCCATCGGCGACATCGCGCTCATCGGCCTGCCCGCGGAGGTGTTCTTCCGCATCGGCCGGCAGATCGCGCAGCGCTCCCCGTTCTGGCTCACCCTGCCCATCGACTACGCCAACGGGGCAATAGGCTACATCCCCACGCAGGACGAGGTGGCCTTCGGCGGCTATGAGATCGAGACGGCCAGAGCCCGGCACTGCGGCCTGGCGCTGCGCGACGACGCCGACAGCGTGCTGGTAGACGCGGCTGTGGAGGCATTGGAGGCGGCGAAGGGGTAGGAGCCCGGAGGTAGGAGCCAGACCGGTACCGTCCGCCCTTCCGCCCAACGTCAGACCAAGGAGAACGGCGAAGAGGAGTGTCGTCCCCGCGGTCGCCTCGCCCGGCGTTTGGGAGAGGAAGGGAGACGGGGCGGGGGAGCGGGGAGATGTGAGTCGGCGGTTCTCGAGGGACAGCGGCGCGGTACAGGCCCGCGCCCTATAGACGGATTGGCGCG
>CAZXDD010000403.1:0-7341 GCA_964639415.1 uncultured Armatimonadia bacterium | reverse complement strand
GTCCGAGGTCTGCAGGAGCTCGAAGCCCTCGGCGTACGCCTGCATCAGCCCGTACTCGATGCCGTTGTGGACCATCTTCACGAAGTGCCCGGCGCCGCTTTCACCCACATGGAGGAAGCCGTCGGGCGGGGCAAGGGCGGAGAAGACCGGCACGAGGCGGTCGTAGGCCGCCACTTCGCCGCCGATCATCAGGCAGTAGCCGATCTCCAGACCCCAGATGCCGCCGCTGGTCCCGCAGTCCAGCAGGTGGATGCCGTGCTGAGCCAGACGCTGAAAGCGCCGGGCGGTGTCGCTGTGCCGACAGTTGCCGCCGTCGATGATGATGTCGTCGTGCTCACACAAGGGCACGATGCGGTCCAGCATCTCATCCACCGACTCGGCGGGCACCATGATCCAGATGGCCCGGGGCGGCGCGAGCTGAGCCACAAGGTCCTCGATAGTCTCGGCCCAGCTCGCACCGGTCTTCAGCAGGGCGTCCTGCTTGCTCTTGGTGCGGTTCCAGGCGACCACCTCGTGTCCGCCGCGCTGGATGCGGGCAACCATGTTCATCCCCATGCGTCCCAGGCCGCAGAAGCCGATTCTCATCGGGGCCCTCCGAGATCGATGACGGATCGGCCGTCACCGGATAGTCAGTCAGAACACGATCAGCCCGAACTGCGAGGCGTCCTTGCCGCCGCAGATCCCCGGGGTCCACTGTAGCCAGCCGCCGAAGGTGTCGCCGTCGGCCTCGTTGACCGTCATCGAGAAGGCGTTCACCGCTCCGGGAGTGTGGTTCACTCCAGGGAGAGCCGCCCAGGGCACGGCGGCCTCGTATCGCGTGCGGCCCTCGCCGCGGGTGATGGCGATCTTGCCCTCCTCGACTAGTCCCTCGCGCGGTGTCCACTGCCAAAGCTGCGGGCCGACGGGAGTGAACGCCAGACCCAGCTCGCACACGTTGGAGAAGGTACTGCGCCAGGGAGGTGTACCCGGACGCAGGTCTATCTGGAGGCAGTCGCCGCTCCACATCATCTTGCCGGTGTTGTCCTGGACATGGATGTCATCGGTTACCTCGGCGGCGATGTAGAAGAAGTCGTCATCCGCCGCCAGCCACACGCGGGCAGAGAGGTCTTCCGGGCCACCGTAGTCGGACACGTGGGCGGCGTGCTCGGGGCCCAGGATCAGGGAGGGCTCCATGGTCCACTCGGAGAGGTCGCCGTCCACGGTGGGGGTGAGTCTCAGGGCCTGGACGTGGGGCCGCGGGGGCGCCACATCGAAGCGTTGCCTGCCCTCGGCCCTCACCAGGTACGCCGCCACGGAAGCCGCCTCCGCCGGGGCGTCCTGGGGTACGGAGCAGCGGACCAGCATCCGGGTCCGGCCGTGCGCGGAGACGGGCGCGAAGGCCAGGGCACGTCCGGGCCACAGATCCCAGGTGTCGGGCACATCCAGCCGCACCCGGGTGCCGGCGGGGAGAGCGCTGCCGAGGTTGTTTTGCAGTTCCACCCACAGGACGGCATCCTCACCGGCCCGCAGGGCGCCGGCGGACAGCCCCACGGCAACCACAGCGTCGGGGACGACGGTGATCTCGAAGGGCACCTCGATGGCGTGCTGTTCGTCGAGCCGGAGAGTGGCCGTGGCGGCCAGCCTGTCGCCGGGCTTCAGATTCGCCGGAACCTCCACCGGGACCGAGGCCTTGAGCCAGCCGTCGGTGGCCGGATCGGGGCCGAACTCACGGAACACGTCGGACCCTGCGAAGGAGGCGGAGATGGTCGGCATAGGTTGCCCGGGACCGGGCTTGACGGCCACGTTGACCATCGCCGTGTCCCGCGCGGCGCACCTGGTCACCGGGATCGCCAGCTTCCACTCGGTCCCGTGCCGGGCCGCCCAGGCCTCGGCCGAGGCACGCCGGGCGTCCGCGGGGCGGACGGCCTCGTCGGCCGAAGCGACGGCGGCGGCCGAGGGCACCCGGGTGACCTGGATCACCTTGGCCTCCCACGGCTGCAGGACCTCGGTGCGACGCAGTAGTCTTGTGGGCGAGAACCCCGCCGGGGTGTCGCCCTCCTTCCTGATATCGGTGAGCAGCAGACAGTCGCCCTCTCCGGCGAGCTCGCCGAACCGGGCGGTGTCCAGCTCGTAGTCAAACACCCTGGTCTCGGGACTGAGGTTGGCCATCAGCAGGCCGAGGCTGCCGTCGCTGCCCTTCCAGACATTGCCCATCACCGCGGGCAGGGTGGCGTCGAAGGACTTGCCCTCCCAGTCGCGCCACGAGCCGGTGACGGTACCGACGCTCTCGGGGATTTCGATCTCCTCGAGGACCTCGCCGTAGACCACGTACTTGAGCGCGGCGTGGCGCAGGCGCACGACCTGGCGCAGGTACTCGCCGCGCTCGGTGGGGTTGGCGTCCTCGAACCCCATCCAGCCGAGCTGGGAGCCCCAGACGAAGTCGCGGCCCTGTATCATGGCGTAGGGCTGCAGGCCGGCGTCGCAGCGGGCGTTGCTGGCGAAGTACAAGGAGTACCCGCTGTAGACAGCGGTCATCATCGGGATCTCGTCGGGCATGCGGGGGTTCCAGATCAAGAAGCAGTCCACGCCGTCCATGTAGGGCTCGGCATTGTTCTCGGTGGTGATGAGCACATCGCGGCCCTCGGCATGGGCGGCCCTCTGAACCTTCTCCAGCATGACCCGATAGCCGTCCACCCAGTAGCTGCCCCCTCCCAGCGGGTGACCGTGGGTGGGGTCGTAGCAGGGGCAGGGCCCGGCGGCGGCGATCTGGTCGATGTAGATCCCGTTCACGCCGTAGAAGCCGCACAGGTGCTCGCAGACCTCGGCGATCTTGTCCTGCCAGAAGTCCGTGGCGGGGCACATGATGGCCTGCTTGGCCTGGGAGGGGTAGACTTCCTGGTAAGTAGTGAGGTCCGCCAGCTTCGTGGCCCACCTCTGGTCCTCCGGCCAGCCCTCGAGCTGCTTGTCGTACAGCCGCCCGTTGATGTAGGGCATGATGACCTTGCCCTCGGGCACCAGGGCATCGATGGCAATCTTGAAGTCATCGACGGCCGGGAAGTAGTCGGGGTAGTGGGTGTCGAACGGCCAGCGGTGCCAGGAGTACCAGTGCAGGCCCACCGGGACACCGAAGAAGTCCTGGGCCCGTCGCATGTTGCCGATTACCTGCTCGGCGGTGCCGCCGCCGCAGAACCACAGGCCCAGGTTCTTGCAGGCTTCCGGCATAGACGCACGGTCCGTCAGCGGACCTTCCCGGGTCCAGGTCTGCTGCAGCGCCCACGAGCGGTAGAGCTTGCAGCCCTCCCACCAATCGCCGCAGGGGGCGAGTGCCACGGCGCCGGGTGTGGTGAAGTCATTGCCCGGACGGGTGGCGTCTTCGGCCAGGGTGCGATAGTAGAACTCGCCGCCGGGGCTGTAATGGAAGGACTTGGTGAAGTTGCGCCCGTCCTCGTAGCCCAGATACAGGCCATTGTCGCCGTCATGCACCGAGATGAACTGCATGGGCCAGTTGGCCGAGGGGTAGGAGCCGCCCTGGGGGAAGTTGGCGTGCAATTGCCCCCAGTTGCTCCGGGGCACCGCCGCCTTCGTGTCGGGGCTGTTGGCCAGCCCCACGAGCACCGGGAAGTCGACGTTCATCAGGCTCCACTTCTCGCTGCCGTTCTCCACGGCGAGAGACCAGCGGCTGCGGCCGTCGCCTTCCGGGCACGTGACCGTCACCCTCGCCGCCAGTGCCTCGTCCTGCCCATCGACGGCGATGCCCTTCCAGGTCAAAGTCAGCGTGCGGCCGTCCTCGGAGGTGACGGCCGTGCGCTCCCGGCAGCGGCCGGCGCTGTCGACAACCCCGTCATTGCCCTCCGTGTCACGGAACGAGAGCCGCCAGGTCAGAGGCTGGGTATCCGAGGGAGTGAGGAACTCGTGGCCGGAAGCGGCATCACGCAGGGAGACGCAACCGAGGTTCTCGGCCTCGAAGGCCACGGACACCCTGTCATTTGCGACACTGTGAGAGATGGCATCTGCCACTGCGGGCGCCTCCGCGGTGTCGTCCCATTCCGCCGTGAGCTGCGAGGGGGCGAACTGCTCGCGATAGCGCTCAGGCGAGAGAGCCGGGCCGATGTAAAGCCGCCCCGTGAGGTCGGCGGACTTGTCGGCGAAGCTCTGAGTGTGCTGTAGGTAGGTGACGTACGTGCTGCGGCCGTCGTACATGGTCACCGGCCGGTCGTCGAAGGACAGCCCCAGCGCGTTCTGCCCGTCATCCAGGGCCGCCCAGCCGCCGAAACCACGGAATGCGTCGTCGTCCAGGAGTCTGCCGGACTGTAGTTCCCTGTCCTCTCCCGCCCAGTTGCGCAGGCCGTCGTCCTTGCGCGAGGGCTGCATGACGTGCAGCTCGGGCCACACGAAGTCGTCCTCCCGGGAGACGGTGGCGCTGAACCGCACCAGCGGCGAGTATGCCCGGAATGTCCACCGGTACACCGTGGCGGCACAGCCCGGCGCGTCCTCGGTCCGGTCGTAGGCCGCGGTGGCCTCGACGGTGACCTGCAATGGCCCCTCCTCCACCACCGTCACCTGCGCCTGTGCATCGCTGTGCAGCAGCAACTGCCCCCGCTCCTTGTCAAAGAGCCGGTCGTACCACTGCCAGCGGGTCTCCGTATGGCCCGAGACGGGGTACTCGATAGCCGTGGGGAATCCGCCGCGGCCGGTCCTGGGGAACACAAGGCCCAGGAAGCTATTGCGGACCGCGATGGTCTCGTCGGAGACCTCGACGCTGAGGTCGGTGCGCCCGGCGGCATCGTCGGCCGCGGGCTTCAGGCTCAGATCTTCGCCGGGCGCGAGCGCGCCGGGCACAAGGACCAGAAAGCCGCCCGCGATGGCCTGGGTCGGGCATATGGTGCCGTCCGGGGCAACGAGGTCGGTCACCGGGTCCGGCACGAACGGGACCTGGACGACCTCCTGGAACGCCCGGCTCCCGGCGTTGTGCACCGTCAGACTCTGGGCCGAGCAGACGAAGCAGGGCAGTGCGGCGAGAGTGAGGCAGGCAAGACGCGTCATGGGCCAGAACCACCTGGGTACGGAATGATGGAATGGGTGCGGGGAGATGACTTGGCAGCGGTCCCCTCGGTCCTGCGAATCTTCGCCGGTGCCCGCGGGCAGACCTTCCGAGGGGTTCTGGGGCGTGGGGGCGGGAGGTGAGTGACGGCAACGGTCCCGCAAGACGGGAGCGTCCTCACCACCCTGCCCCCGCATGGTCCTGAGGCCGATCGCCGGTGACGTCTGGCCCGTAGGGCCATCGGGGCCGGTAGACGGTGATACCGGGGAGGTCGGCCCGGCTCCCTTCGAGAACACTCTCTCGTACCGGCCCTCTGGGCCGGCCAACCACTGCATGTTCCGGGAGGACGACCATGTCCGTCAGGATGGGCTTCATCGGTACCGGCGGTATCGCTCAAGGACACATGGACCGACTGTCGCAGATCGAGGGGGTCAAGAACGCGGCCTTCTGCGACGTACAGCTCGACCGCGCCCAGGCGGCGGCGGAGAAGTTCGGGGGCACCGCGTATGACGACTTTGCCAAGATGCTGGACAAGGAGGACCTCACCGCGCTGTTCATCGGCACCCCTCCCTTCGCCCACGGCGAGATGGAGATCGCGGCGGCCGAAAAGGGCCTGCACCTGCTTGTCGAGAAGCCCATCGCCATCGACTGCGACATGGCCAGGCCTATCCTGCGGGCCATCGAGAAGTCCGGGATCATCACGGCCGTGGCGTACAAGTACCGCTGGGATGACCATGTGAACAAGGCCAAACAGATGCTGGCGGGGCGCAAGATCGGACTGGTGTTCGGCAACTTCTGGGGCGGCCTGCCCGGAGTGCCCTGGTGGCGCGTGCAAGAGCAGTCAGGCGGGCAGATGGTGGAGCAGACCACCCACATCGTGGACATGGCCAGATACCTGGCGGGAGACATCCTCAAGGTGCAGGCCTTCGACGCCCGTCAGGTCATGCACGAGAAGGTGGAGAACTGCAATGTGGCGGATGCCGCGGTGGCCAACCTCATGTTCGCAAACGGCGCCGTGGGCACCATCAGCAATACCTGCATGCTCGAGGGTTGGGGCCAGAGCTCGTGCCGCGTGATGGCCGAGGGCTTCACGCTCAATGTCGCGGGCGGCACGCTCACCTGGAACTCACCGGAGGACAGCGGTGAGTACCAGGTGCAAAAGGACGGCTACACCGGCGAGGATCAAGCCTTCATCCATGCGGTCAAGACGGGCGACCGCAGCGTGATCAACTCCGACTATGCCGATGCCTACAAGAGCCTGGCGGTGACCGTGGCCGTGAACAAGTCGGCGGAGGCCGGCGGCGCGGTGATCGAGGTCGCCGACCTGCTGTAGGAGGGCGAGAGGAACGGGGGGTGGAGGGCAAGGGCGAACGGCCGCCGGTGGGGCGGGCTTTCCGGCCCGCCGCCGTTCCCCCACCCCCCGGACCACTTGCCGCACCAGACGCCCGCAGAGACGGGAACAGACGCGCACGTCTCTCTCAGGGCGGGACCGTCGACGCCGCCAGCGCGGTTGACCGCGCCCTGCGGGACCGTCGACATCGTTGGCGCCGTAGTCGTTACGGTTGACGCCGTTTGCTCCCGCCCTGCGGAACCGTCCGCCGTCGACTCGTGACTCGCGACTCTTGACTCGCCGACCCCTCCGAGGTTCCACCCCGACATGAATCTGCTACCTGACGACGTGCGCTGCGCGGTTGCTGTTGGGATCAGTTGTGCCCCCTGTCCCGGGGAGATCGCTCTCGCCGGAGGGTACCTGAGCTCCCTTTGCGACCAGGCCGAGGAGCTCGACCTGCGCCTCCAGCTCTTCGCCGACGCCCGGGCGGTCGACATGCTCCCGCAACTGCGGGCACCGGTGGCCAGAGGCCATGCGGTCGACCTGCAGGCCGCGCTCCTGCATGAACAGAAGACGGACATGGCGCGCCCTCTCCAGGCCCTGTGGGAAGCGACGGGCGATCGGGCCGTCGGCGTGCGCGCCGCCGACATGGGGCGCCTGGGCCTGCAGAAGATGCCCGCGGCGCGGGAGCATCTGGTCCGCTCGGGGCTGGGGTTCGTCAATTCCGACTACTCCACCAAGCTGCCGGAAGGGCCGGCGCCGGGCTTTGCCGACAAGAACGCGGCCATGCTCATCAAGCACACCCAGCCCCGTCTGTATGGCGAGGGTCTGCTGGAGATCCCTTCGGCCGGGTACTCAGCCGGGGACTTCTTCCTCACCCAGAGGCGCCCGGTGGAGGCCTGGTGCGACCACCTGCGGCAGTGCCTCGACTTCGCCCACGACATCGGCGGGCTCCTGTGGGCTCCGGCCCTGGACCTCGGCGTGCTCATGC
>CAZXDD010000402.1:0-7370 GCA_964639415.1 uncultured Armatimonadia bacterium | reverse complement strand
AGGAATCTCCCGGCATTCGGCGAGATTCTTCGCCATCTCGCTGCGCGAGATGGACGCTCAGAATGAGAGGAACCGGTCCGGCCGGACCTCTCGGCCGCGCTTCCATGGACTCTTCGGGAGCGGACGCTCTCAGAATCCCGGTCTCACGCGAGTGTGGGCTTCCCGGCCGGGCTCATCGCCGCCGCCGCTCCATCTCGACGAACCAATTCGAGGCAACGATTTGAGCATCCCGCGTCCGTACAAACCGCGGCCCAAGCGTGACCCGCGCATCACCCAGATGCTGTGGGCGGGCGCGTACTTTGGCCTGGTAGTCGGGCTCTTCGCCGGCCTGGCGCTATGGGGCCTGCTCGTGCTCGGGGGGGCGCCGCTGTGGGTCGAGCGCGGCCGCGCCGTGCTGTCGCTGGTGCTGTGTGGGCTGCTGGGTGCGGTAGCGGTCGCCGCCTGGGTCTGGGGGTACCGGGGCCTGGAGCTGGTTGGGTGCGAGCTAGTGACCCGCACGGCGAGGCTACTCAGGCGGCCCCTGACGCGCCTTATCAGGGTGGAGGAGGAGAGCGACAGGGAGCAGGTGGCGGCCACGGTGGGCGAGGATCTCGCCCGGCGCCTGCTGGCCTGGCCGTGCGGGGTGCCGCTGGCCGTGCATCTGGGGCTGTCCACCACTCCCAGGCCGCTGGACGCGGGGCCGACCGGCGCTTTGCTGGGGGTCGGGCTGGTGGGCTGGATCGTCGTGCTGGTGTTGGCCAAGTCCTGGCTCTTGCCCCCTCCGCCTCCTGTGCCGCCGCGGACAGGGCCAACGCCCGGGGAGATCGAGCACGCCCGGCAGGATGAGGCGGAGACGGACAGCTCTTTGCAACTGGCGGTCTCCCGGGCCCGGCGCGCCAAGGACGCCGGAGACTCTGAGCAGGCCGTCGCCATTCTCCAGGAGGCGCTCCGGAACGCGGGGGCCGCCGGTCGCAGCGTGGCCCATCTGCAGGTACACTGGATGCTGGGCTGGCTCTACGCCGACCGCGGCGACAAGGGCGCGGCCCTGGCCATGTTCCGAGCGGTCACCGAGCTCAGCGAGCCGGGCACTCAGTTTCACGAGGAGGCCAAGGCCGCGTTCCTGAGGATCACCGCCCAACTGGACGAGCAGGAGGAGGTCCGGCGCGCCCCACAGCGCCTGCTGCCCGAGCCGCCGGACGGCGCTGCGCCGCCCCCGGCCTCCCCGTCCGGGACCGCGGAGCCGGACCGCTGAGCGCGGCCCCGTGTCCGCCGGCGGTGGCAGGCAGTCGGCGGGAGGCCCGGGCGCCTGCGGCCCTCCTCGGCCTCTCTCCGTGTCGACATCGCTGCTTCTCGGCCGAGGTGGACAGTTTTGGCACGCATCGCCGACAGCAAGGGACGCGAGGACGACAACTCCGGCTACACGCGGCTGCTGGGCAACCGCCAACTGGGGCAACTGCTCAGCCGCATCCATGCCACCGTGATCCGCAACGGAAATGAGCTGGAGGACATGCTGGCCCGGCATTGCCCTTACCGCGCAACCGGGCTCAGGGAGCGCGTCAGTGGGGCATTGGTGTTGTTTGCCCAGCCCAGGGAGGTGTACTTCGGCGAGGCGCTTCACATCCGCCCCGGCGAGCACCAGGCGGTGGCCGACGTGGTGATCCTCGACAACACCCGCCGCCGAGCCATCGTCGTCGAGCTCAAGGACGGCGACGAGTTCGACACCAAGAAGGCCGACGGGGAGTTGCGGAGCATTGCGCCGCTTGCCACCGCCATTGGCAAGCGTCTCGATTACACGCCGGAGTACTTCTTCTGCTGCTTCAACCAGGAGGACAAGCAGGCCATTGTCCGCGGTGCCAAGGGTCGTTTCGCCGAGGAGCACGTGATGACCGGCAGGGAGATCTGTGAGCTGCTGGCGGTGGATTGGCAGACCATCCGCGATCAAAGAGAGCGCGATAGGCGCGAGAATCTGCGCCACTTCGTCAGCGAGCTGTCGGCGATGCCCGAGATCATGGCCATGCTCCGCGACAATGCTTAGGGCGTTTCTCTCGGCACCGGGTTGCGGCCGGCACCGGTCTCCCGGGCGCCGGGGGCCTCGCGGCAGGAGTTCAGAATACGGAGGCGGAGTGTCTTCATTCCGGTTCCCGCATTGGAGGTACCAACGATGGCACCGAAGCTGGTGGATTGCGAACACTGCGGTGGCAAGAAGATGTGCACCAAGAGCGGCGGGCGGAGCTGCCGCGCCTGTATGGACGCCGCCGGCATGGGAAAGCGGTCGTGGGCCACTGTGCGCTGCTCCTACTGCGGCGGACGGGGCAAGGTAGTGGCTCCGGACGTGGAAGAGGAGCAGCCCGAGACCGACGAGGCCCAGGGCAACGAGACGGAGGCCGCCGAGACCGAGCCCGCGAAGACCGAATAGGTGGCCTGCGCCCCGCATCTGCCGCCGTCGAAAGAGGGGCGAAGATTCCCGGCGGGGGGCGCAACCGCTCGCCCCGCCGCGTGTCCAACAGAATTGACGGCGAGTCCGGCCTGTGCTACTATACGGTTCGGATCAGCGGTCGTTGTTGCAGTTCCGTTACACGACCGCTAATCGCGTTGCCAGTCGTGCCGTCTCCGATACCGGCCCACGAAGGGAGCGACCTCCAGGCAGGAGAGCGGAACAAGGCGACTGGTCTGACCGGCTCAGACGCACTCGCGGCCCCGGAGTGAGGAAACATAGGCCACTCCCTCCACCCGGCCGCACACGAGACACGAGCCGTCGTCAGGAACCCCGGACAGACGTCCTGAGGCCGGGGTGTCGTGTCAAACTATGGAGGGTATCACAACATGAAAAAGCTCGTGATCTGCACGCTTGCAGTGCTCGTGCTCGTCAGCCCGGTCTTCGCGCAGAGGACCAATCCGGCTGAGACCGTGCCGTTCGACCACTGGGCATATGACGCCGTCCAGACCCTGGTCGAGAGCGGCATCATCGTCGGCTACCCCGACGGTAGCTTCAAGGGCGACCGCGCCATGACCCGCTACGAGTTCGCCATGGCTCTGTCCCGCCTGCTCGACGTTGTCAGGATGGACGCCCCCGCCGCCGGCGAGAAGGGTGACAAGGGCGACAAGGGCGACAAGGGCGACCCCGGTCTTAAGGGCGACCCCGGCGAGAAGGGCGACAAGGGCGACAAGGGCGACAAGGGCGACAAGGGCGACCCCGGCGAGAAGGGTGAGAAGGGCGATCGCGGCCTGCCCGGCACCGCCGCTTTCCGCGGTGAGAAGGGCGAGAAGGGCGACAAGGGCGACCCCGGCGAGAAGGGTGACAAGGGCGACAAGGGCGACAAGGGCGACAAGGGCGACCCCGGCGAGAAGGGTGACAAGGGTGACAAGGGCGAACCCGGCGCTGTTGGCGCTGCGGGAGCCAAGCCCACCGAAGACGAGCTTCGCGAGATCTGCAAGAAGCTCCTTGACGAGTTCAGCGCCGACATCAACGCCCTGCGCGACGATGTCGATGCCCTCGAAGAGGACGTCTACGATCTGAGCGACCGCGTGGCTGTTCTCGAGGCCAACGCCAAGGCGCCGCGCGCCTTCGGTTACATCGACTATCGCATCGGTGTTGCCAACGACCTCGGCATCAAGAACGAGTTCAACGCCCTGACCGCCAAGCTCGGCATCGAGGGCAAGCTCAGCGACGCAGCGTCGGCTCGCCTGGCGCTCAAGTACCGCAACGGTACCGCCGCGTGGGGCACCTCCGAAGTCGATCCGTATGGTGGCGCGATCGCCGGCAGTCCGGCCCTGTGGCTGGATGAGGCCTGCGTCATGTTCTCCACCGGTGGCGCGCTGGCCGGCAACTGGACCATTGGTCGTCAGTTCGTCGACGAGGGCCTCGGCCTTCTCGTGAGCAATGACCGCATGGCTCAGAACGGTATCCGCGCACAGCTCACCGACCTGTTCAACACCAACCTCGACCTGAGCGTGTTCGCCGGCACCTCCGACGCGGGCTACGTGTTCGCGCCGACCGCCGGGACCCATCCTGCGGATGGCTATCTCGCCGCGTCACTGCACTACGCCCAGCCCACCTGGCGCATCGGTGGTCAGTACCTCATCGATGGCTACGGTGACGAGCAGGGCTGGTCCGCCGACATGTGGGCCAAGATCAGTGGCACCGGTTGGGGCGGCCCCCGCGAGATCTACGCGGAGTACGCTCAGCAGACCCGCAGCGCCAGCAACCTCGACCTGACCGCACAGAGCCACAACACGCCGGAAGCCATCATGGCCATGGCGGACCTGTGGAAGGGCAATCGCTGGGCCCTGCGCGGGTACTACTCCTCGGTCGGTGGCGGCTACGACGTGTACTATAGCCGCATCAACCCGTACTACGAGAACTACAACCGCAACGAGCCGTTCTGGCCGAGCGTGCCGTGGGAGCGCTTCCTGCGCAACCCGCTGGCCATCAACAACGTCGAAGTCTATGGTGCGAAGCTTGACTTCTACCTGGGCTCCGTTCCCTTCGAGGTCGCCTACTACGGCCTCCAGGACAACAACGACCTGTTCTGGGCCCGGTCGCCGTGGTTCAATGCACTCGGCGGCGATCCCAACGAGGTTCCGGTCCAGACCATCATCTCCCTGCGGACCAGCACCGAGGTTGCCGATGGCGTTCGCGTCGGTCTCACCGCTGGCTTCCAGTCCTTCAACGACAACTGGCAGTCCAACATGCCCGATCAGAAGATGATCGCCGGCGACGTGACGGTGTCCTTCTAGGACCACCGTCCCCGACGCAGTACCAGGGGGCCCCACCTCGAGTGGGGCCCCCTTTTCTGTGCCCTAGAGCTCGCGCCTCCAGCGCCGATGCCCGTCGTCGTGTCAGGGTCCCCCTCGTTCGGCCGGCTCCCGCGAGGCCGACTGCGCCGCCGTCCTTCCTCCAGCCACTGAATGCCCCCCCACCGGCTCCCAAGCCCTCTCACGCCCGGCGCAACTTCCCCCCTGCGCGTGTCAAATCCCCGCGGGTGTCCGCTGCTCCGCTGCGTTGACGGCTCCCTTAGGCTGTGCTATCATGCGTGCTGGTTTGGTGGCCGCATTTGCAGGTTGTTTGCAGGGCCGCCTTCGCCATGACACTCGCGCCGCCTCCAATACTGGCCCACGAAGGGAGCGACCTCCGGGCAGGAGAGCGGACTGTCGTGGGTGATCTGACCGGTTCACACACCGCCGCGGCTCAGGAGCGAGCAAACATAGGCCACTCTCTCCAGCCGGCTGCAATCGACACATGAGCCGTCGTCAGGAACCCCGGCCGTGACGTCCCGGTCGGGGTGTCGGGCCAAAACACGGAGGGTATCCAGATATGGGAAAGCTCGCACTCTACGCGCTGGCAATGCTTGTGCTCATCAGCCCGGTCTTCGCGCAGAGGACCAGTCCGGCTGAGACCGTGCCATTCGACCATTGGGCGTATGACGCCGTCCAGACACTGGTCGAGAGTGGCATCATCGTCGGCTATCCCGACGGTAGCTTCAAGGGCGACCGCGCCATGACCCGCTATGAGTTCGCCATGGCTCTATCGCGCCTGCTCGACGTGGTCAGGATGGAGGCCCCCGGGGCCGGTGAGAAGGGGGACAAGGGCGACAAGGGCGACAAAGGCGACCCCGGTGAGAAGGGGGAGCGAGGCGACAGGGGCCAGAAGGGGGACAAGGGCGACAAGGGGGACCCCGGTGACAAGGGCGACAAGGGGGACAAGGGCGACAGGGGTGAGCCCGGCGCCGCCGCCGTCCGCGGTGACCAGGGCGACAAGGGCGACAAAGGCGACAAGGGTGAGCCCGGCCAGAAGGGCGACAAGGGCGACAAGGGCGACAAAGGGGACCCCGGTGACAGGGGAGAGAAGGGCGATAAGGGAGATCCCGGTGATGTCGGCCCTGCGGGCGCCAAGCCCACCGAGGCCGAGCTCCGCGAGATCGCCAAGAAACTCCTGGATGAGTTCAGCGCCGACATCCGTGCCCTGCGCGATGACGTCGATGCGCTGGAGCAGGACGTCTACGACCTCAGCGACCGCGTTGCGGTCCTGGAGGCCAACGCCAAGGCCCCTCGGGCCTTCGGGTTCATTGACTACCGCATCGGTCTCGCCAACGACCTGGGCATCAAGAACGAGTTCAATGCTCTGACCGCCAAGCTCGGGATCGAGGGCAAGCTGAGCGACGAGGCGTCGGCCCGTCTGGCCCTGAAGTACCGCAGCGGGTCGGCCGCCTGGGGCACCGACAGCGTCGACCCCTACGGCGGCGGTCTTGCCGGGGCCCCGGCTTTGTGGCTGGACGAAGCCTGCGTTACTTTCTCCACGGGTGGTGTGCTTGCCGGCAACTGGACCATTGGCCGGCAGTTCGTGGACGAGGGTCTGGGCCTGCTGGTCAGCAATGACCGCCAATCCCAGAACGGTATTCGCGCCCAGTTCACGGACCTGTTCAGCAGCAGCCTCGACCTGAGCGTGTTCGCGGGGACCGCCGACACGGGCTATGTGTTTGCTCCGCAGCCCGGTGTTGCCGCAGCCAATCTCCCCGCCGACGGCTATCTCTCCGCGGCTCTGCACTACAGCCGCCCCACCTGGCGCATCGGTGGGCAGTACCTGATCGATGGCTACAACGACGAACGGGGCTGGTCGGCGGACATGTGGGCCGTCATCAGCGGCACCGGCTGGGGCGGGCCCCGCGAGGTGTACGCGGAGTACGCCCAGCAGACCCGCAGTGCCGGTTGCGTCGACCTCACCGCCGGAAGCCATCACACCCCGGAAGCCATCATGGCGCTGGCCGACCTGTGGAAGGGCAGCCGCTGGGCCCTCCGCGGCTACTACTCCTCGATCGGTGGCGGCTATGACGTCTACTACAGCCGCGCCAATCCGTACTTCGAGAACTACAACCGCAACGAGCCCAACTGGGCCGCCGTGCCCTGGGAGCGGTTCGTCCGCAACCCCTTGGCCATCAACAACGTCGAAGTCTACGGCGCCAAGCTGGACTTCTACGTGGGCACCGTCCCCTTCGAGATCGCCTACTACGGTCTGCAGGACAACAACGACCTCACCTGGGCGCGCTCGCCGTGGCACGGCGTGCTCTCCGGTGATCCGTCAGAGGTGCCGGTCCAGACACTCATCTCCTTCCGCACCAGCACCGAGGTTGCCGACGGCGTACGCGTTGGCCTGACCGCGGGCTACCAGTCCTTCAACGACAACTGGCGTTCCGACGTGTCCGATCAGAAGATGATCGCCGGCGACGTAACGGTGGCTTTCTAGGCACACCGTCTTCTCCGCATCGGGGGGGCTCCACACTGTGGGGCCCCCCTTTTCCATGCCCGGTGTCTTGCCCTTCCCCCCGCGGCCTCCCAGACCCGCTCCGTACCTGCACCCATGCCCCGTCACCTGGGCCCGCGCAGCAGTCCCCTCT
>CAZXDD010000401.1:0-7381 GCA_964639415.1 uncultured Armatimonadia bacterium | reverse complement strand
CACCCACCCCCTATCCTACACTCTTTCCCTACACGACGCTCTTCCGATCTGCCCCGGTGCCGCGAGCTGTCGGACTTCTCTCAGGCGATGCAGGCCGCGCCCATGCCGACCGCCGGCCCCGGTCCGGCATCGCGGCCGGGCAACCTCCGGCGCCGTGGGACTACTCGATGCTCTCCTCAGCGTCCGCCGGCGGTGGCTCGGGCCTCTCCGTCTTCTCGGATCCCTCGGACTTGGCCTTGCCGGCCTTGTCGGCCTTCGGGATGGTCTTGGCTCCGGCCTTGTCCGGCGACGGCTTCGCCTTGTCCTCGGCACCCGGCTCAGCGGCGTTGTCCGGCGGCGCCTCATTGCTCACTTCGGGTTTGGGAGGTCCGACCTTGACGATTCTTGTCTGGGGCGAGTAGGTGTCCGTATGGAGACGCTCGGTCTTGATCACCTTGCCGCCCCGCTTGACAATCCTGGTCAGCGTCACCCGCGTCCCGTCGCGGCCGGGTTTCTCCACCTCGCGTCCGCCCGGCTCCACCTCCGAGCTGGGGATCTCCCGGGTGGCGTGGGCGATCGTGGCGATGCCGCTGCGCTCCAACTCCACCTCGTAGCGGTCCTCACGGCTACCCAGGATCTTGACCGTCATCGACGAGTCGCCGATCGAGCCGATCACAAGGATCGGGTGTCGCAGGGTGTTGCGGATGCGCAGGTCCGCCTGGCCCCAGTAGATGGTGGCGTCCCGGCCGGAGGGGGCGTAGTTCACCGGACGGGAGTGCTTGTGGCGCTCCACCACGGTGAGGTTTGCCAGCAGCGCGGCGTTGTAGACGGTGGTGGCCACCTGGCAGACGCCGCCTCCGGTGGAGGGCTCCACTTCGCCATCCACGAAGATCGGCGCCTCGCGGAATCCCCGCTCGGCCAGCCGCGGGCCTGTGCGCTGGTTGAAGGAGAGGACGTCGCCGGGCATGACCACGGTCCGGCCCAGGCTCTTGATCGCCAGACGGAGGTTGTGAGTCCGGTCGACCTGGGAGGGCCGGAAGCGGGTGGAGTACGAGGCCAGAACAACCTCCAGGTGCGCCAGGTCCTCGGCGCTGATGGCGGGCTGTTTGACCTTCAGCGCCACCTGGGCGGAGGTCTGCGCGGGGTCTGCCAGGACGGAGGCCAGCCTTGCCTGCGTGGCCTCGACGTCCAGCTCAACCCCCGTCTTGCCGGGGATGACGTGGACCTTGTCGCCCTCCACGTCGATATCCGCGTTCTTGGGAGCCCGGTAGACCTCGTCGGCAAGCTCCTTGAGGTAGGCGTCCAGTCTGTCTCGGTCCACATCCACCCGCACGGGAACATCGGCGCCGCTGCGCAGGAGGCGGATCTGGGTGACAATCTGCCGGAGCAGATTGCCCTCTCGCCCTACGCGGTGCGCGGCGGTCAGGGCTTCGTCCAGCAGAACCAGGCGGCCCAGGTCGTCGGCGGAGGCCTCGGCCTTCCCCTGCGCCCACTGTAGCGTGATCTTCGCCGGCAAGGTGTCCACCCAGCGGCTCTGAACCTCCGCCGCTGCCTGGCTGCGGGACAGGTTTCCCACCTCTATCCCCTGGATCCGTACATTGGGGGCCAGGCGGTCGCCATTGCTGAAGCGCCTGGTGGCCTGACAGGCCAGTACGGTGGCGGCCAGAAGCAGCAGGAACGTCGCCAGGACCAACCACAGGAACCGCTTCTTCACACGAGTACGTCTCTTCCGTGTCACCATCGTTCACCAGGACGCGTCGGGGGACCCGACCAAGAGTGCTCAGATCTTCCGGCCCGCGGTGCGAGCCTGCGTCGCCGGCAGTTGCGCAAGCCCCTGAGAGGGTCTAGTGCCTCCCCAACCGCGCCGGCACGTTCTCCTATTAGTGCCCCCACAGCCCCGTCGCCAAACCGGGAACGTACGGCGATTGCGCGACGGTTTCCGTGCGCGAGCGGCGGCGGGGGCGCCTACTCCAGCTTGGTGTGCCTGGCCCGCATCTCCTCTTCGGTCGTCCCGAGCCTGTGCATCAGTCTCATGACCATGCCCTCGCAGTGCACCAGCAGGCACTGCTCGAACAGCGATCCGGGAGGCTGTCTGGAGGGCGGCTCAAGGCCCGGTGTGGTGATGGGCGACCGGATCCACAGCACGAGGTCCACCACCTGGGCGATGGGAGACTTGGCGTGAGCGGTGATCGCCGCCGTCCGCGCGCCTCGGGTCGTTGCCGCCTGGGCGGTGGCGAGTGTCGTCCGGGTCTGACCCGAGCCGCTCCCGCACATGAACAGGTCGCCCGGCTCGATGGCCGGGGTGATCGTCTCACCCACGGCATGCGAGGAGATGCCCAGGTGCATCAGGCGCATGGCGAAGGTCTTCATCACCAGGCCGCTGCGCCCGGCTCCACATACGAACACCCTGTTGGCGCTCTGGATCGCGTCCACCAGGGCCTCGATCTGCGCCTCATCGGTCTGCGCGACGACTCTTTGGATCTCGCTGACGATCTGTAGCTCTGCATCATTCCGGGACATGGTCATACGACGTGGGGTGACCGGCGCGCCCGCAGGCGCCTGCCGGTGGCGCGGGTTTGTCCCACGCCCTCACCCCTATCCGTCTTCTCCCTTCTCTGCGGGGCGCGTGGTCACGACCACACACCGGTCCAAGTTCATGTACTTGCGGGCCGCGGCCTGAACCTCCGCCGCCGTCACTCCCTCGATCGCCTCCGCATATCGCTGCCCCTCGTCGTACCCCAGGCCGTACAGCTCGTCCAGGGCCTCCGAGAACACTCGCTGCCTTGCGCTGCCCAGGTCCACCTCATGTGCCGCGATGCACATCATCTTGGCACGCTCCAGCTCCTCCTCCGCCAGGGGCTCCTCCTGCACCGCCTCGACCAGCTCCCTGACGATCTGCTCCACCCTCTCCAGCGTCTCCGGCTGGGTGCCGGCATAGATCATGTTGTACCCGGGGTCCACTCCGCGCACGGGCACCATGTGGGTGGCGTAGACCAACTGGTCGCCCCGCAGCCTGCGGTGCAGCCTTCCGCCCGGGTAGTACACCCCCGAGAAGGCGGCGTCCAGCACGTCGAGAGCAAAGCGGTCGGGGCTGTCGAGTTGTGGCCCCATGAACCCGATGGTCAGGATGCCCTGCTGCTGATCCCGCTGCTCTTGGATCCTCACCTGCTCCGTGGGCCATCGCGCCGGAGCCAACTGCAGGGCGGACGTATCGCCGCCGGGCCAGTCGCCGAACAGGTCCTTCACGATCCGGTAGACCTCGGCCCGGTCCACGGCGCCGTAGACGGCCAGAACCATGGCCTGCGGCTGCAGGATCCGCCGGTGGTGCGCGAGGAGTTGGTCCCGGGCCAGCGCGGTCACGCTCTCCCGGGTGCCCAGCGGGTCCAGGGCGTAGGGATGGCCTTCGAAGAGCCGCGCCTTCATCAGGCGATCGGCCACGGAGTCGACGTCCTCCTGCTGGGCCTCGATGGCGGCGAGGGTGAGCTCCCTCACTCGAGCCAGCTCCGCCTCGGGGAAGCTCGGGTTGCGCATGCAGTCGGCGGCCATGCTCAGCAGAAACTCGGTGTCCTCGGCCAGTGCCGTGCCGCCGACGCCGAAGCTATTGCGGCCCGAGTTGGCGGCCAGCGAGGCGCCACGGTCTTCCAGGGCCTGCGCGATCTGCAGCCGGTCCCTGCTCGCGGTGCCCCGTGTCAGCATGGCGGCCGTGATCCCGCCGATGCCGGCGTCCTGCGGCGTCTCGTAGCGCAGCCCGCCGGGGAAGAAGGCCTGCACGCTCACCATCGGCGCCCGGTGGTCCTCGCGCACCAGCAGGGTGAGGCCGTTGTCCAGCCGCGTCTTGCGGGTCTGGGGGCGCTCTACCTTCGCAGTGTCGGCCGTGGGGGTGGCCGCGGTCTTGCCCGGCCGGCGAGCAACCACCGTGCGGTTGGTGTCCTTGAAATACTCGCGCGCCACCGCCTGCACGTCCTCGGCGGTGACCTGCAGGATGCCGTCCACGTAGGTGCGGCTGAACCCGGCGTCTCCCGTGCTGATGAAGTCACGTCCCAGCGTCTCGGCCCAGCTTTCCACATCGCCCTGCTGGTAGACGAGCATGGCGGCCTTCTGCTTCTTGCATCTCTGCAGCTCGGCTTCCGAGACGGGCTCGGTCTTCAGCCGCTCGATCTCGGCCGCGATGGCGCTTTCGGCCTCCTGCAGCCTCTCCTCATCGCACACGGCCAGCACGGCGGTCTTGCCTGCGTCGTAGACGGGGATGTCGGAGAAGCACTGGATGGCGTCCACCAGGCCCTGGTCGTCCCGGAGCTTGGCCACCAGCCGCGAGCCGGCGCCGGAGCCCAGGATGTCCGCCATCACGTCCAGGGCATAGAGGTCCGGATGGAAGAGGCTGACGGTACGGAACGCCACGCCCAGATACGCCCGAGACAGCGTGGGGTCGATCTCCTCGTTGCGGCGCTCGCTCATCTGCGCCGGCTCTCGGGGCAAAGCGGGGAACTGAGTGCCCGTGCGCGGGATGTCGCCCAGGCACTCCTGGAGCGTGCCCAGCACCTGCTCCGTCTCAACGTCGCCGACCACGACCACCACCACATTGTCCGTGGTGTACATGCGCCGGTGGAAGCTCACAAGGTCATCGCGGGTGATGGCCTTGAACCGCTCCGGGTACCCGATGACCCGGTATCGCTCCGGGTGCACGGTGAACAGCGTGCTCTGCAGAAGGTACCACATCTTCCTGTCCGCGTCGTCATCGCCCATCTGCATCTCCCGCAGGATGATGCCACGCTGGGTGTCGATGTCGCTTTGGTGGAAGGGGGGGAAGAACACATAGTCCGCGAACATGCGGATCATCTGATCCACGTACTTGGCGGCACTGACCATGTGATAGCAGGTGTGGGAGTAGGAGGTGTAGGCGTTGGTCTGGTTGCCCAGGGCCTCCTGCAGATTATCGATCTCCTCGGCCGTCATGGAACGCGAGCCCTTGCCCAGCAGGTGCTCGATGTAGTGGAAGATGCCGCCGCCGAGGTACTCCGCCTCATAGGCGCTGCCTGCGCGGACGTAGAAGCGCACCGCCGCCACCGGGCTGGAGTGCATCTCGTCGACCACCACGGTCAGACCGTTGGGCAGCGTCCGAACCACCGGCTCGGCCTGCGCCATCTGCAGGACGACGATCAGCAGCCCCAGCGTGAGGAGGCCTGCGCTCGGAGTGCGTGGGTATCGCCTCATGGTACCTTCCTTCCGTGCGGTCTCTGACCCGAACCGTCCGTCCGTCTGCGCGGTTGGGGGCCATCACAGACACAACGGCCGGCGGACCAGGGCGGCCGCCGGCGTTTGCGACTTGTCGCGGTTGCGCCCCGTGGTCTGTGTCGGCGACCGTCCCTTCTTCCGCGCGCACGGTGGATGCCCGGTCTGGATGACACAATAGAGAATAAGGGTGCGCTATCGCGCCGGGTCTGTCAAGCACATTTGTAGCGGCCGCGTAGGTGGCGGCCACACCGAGTCGCCACCCGGATCGCGGGCGCCTTCCTCCGAGCACGGAAGCACCCGGAGAGCTGAGCCGTCCCGGGTGCCTGCTGCCGACGGCCTCGTCTCCCTGAGCCTAACCGCCCCGCGACCTACCGCAGCTCCCACTCCCCCACGGTGGTGGACTTCGGAGCCAACTGCAGCGTGAGCTCTTCGCCCGAGGGCGCCTCCACCGGCGCCGGGCACACCCTGTCCGGCTCGGCGGCGGAGTTCACGTCATCGGCATTGGCCGAGGTGAGTGTACTCGCGGTTCCGGAGACCGCGGTCGAGCCGTGGAGCGAGACGGTAACCTCCATGCTCTGTGTCAGATGCAGGTTGGTCAGCGAGAGCACCAGCCGCCCGGCGACCGCGTTGTGGCTGGCCGAAACGCTCAGGGGCAGCACATGCTCGCGCCGGCCGTCCAGCACGAACTCATGCCGCTCGCACACCACATCGGCCCGCAGCGGGTGGTTCCCCATGTGGCGCTTGCAAAGGTCGAACACATGGTACGTCGGGGTCCTCCACATGGCCGCGCCATCGGTCTGCAGCAGGCACTGCAGTACGTTGACGGTCTGGGCGATATTGCCCATCGTCACCACGCCGGCCTGGCGGTTGAACACGTCCAGCACCACGGCGGCGGCGAGGGCATCGCGAAGGGTATTGGGCTGCCACAGGCCCCGATCCGCCTCCGGATGCCACACTCCCCACTCGTCCACGACGATGCCGATCCTGCGCCCACGATCGAAGTGGCTCATGAGCTGGCTGAGCCGGTTGATGGCCTCCTCCAGCTCCAGCGCCCGCGGGAACAGGCCGTAGTACTCCTCTTCCGAGAAGCCCGTGCCGGGGCCACACTTGTAGTAGTGGTGCAGGGAGTGATGATCCACCAGATCCACCCGGCCCAGATTGGAGAAGAACCCCAGGTTCCACTCGGGCGAATGGCCGCAGGCGATGAGCTCGATGGTGGGGTCGATGCGCCGCACATAGCTGCCGAAGCGCCGGTACTCGTGGGCATACTGTTCGGGCCCGAACTGCCCGCCGCAGCCCCAGTTCTCGTTGCCGATCCCCCAGTACCTCACCCTGTGCGGCACCGGTGAGCCGTTGGCCGCCCGCTCCCGAGCCAGGGTCGTATCACCCTCGTGGTTGCAGTACTCCACCCACTGCATCATCTCCCGCGGACTGCCGGAACCCACATTGCCGCAGATGTACGGCTCGGCGCCAACGTCGCGGCAGAAACGCACGAACTCATCGGTGCCGAACTGGTTGTCCTCCTCCTTGTTCCACCACACGTTGATACGTCTGGGCCGCCGCTCGCGGGGCCCGACGCCGTCCCGCCAGTCGTAGGCATCGGCGAAGCACCCGCCCGGCCAGCGGATCACCGGGCAGCGGATGGCCGCCAGCGCCTCGGTCACATCCTGCCGCACCCCTCCGCTGTTGGCAATTGCGCTCTCGGACCCGACCCAGATTCCCTCGTCAATGCAGCGTCCCAGATGCTCGGCGAAGTGCCCGTAGATATTGGGGCTGATGGTGCCCAGAAGTTCGTCGGTACGAATCGCCACGGATGCCTTGACCATTCCTGCCTCCTTGAGCCACGTCTCAATGGCGACGGCGCCCCACAGGGCGAGGCACCCTTGGTCGCTACACAGGCCCGGGCAGTTTCGCGCAAGGGTCTGCGGTGACCTCCGAGGCGGACGGCGGGAGGACCGGCGAGGGTCCCCGCGGCCACGACGAGGGCAGGCGAGCGGGGAGAAGGGATGGGGACGCCGGAGGGCCGCTCCCCCACGTGGGGCAAAGCGGCCCTCCGGCTCAGCATGAGCACGCCATCGCCGGGAGCCCAGAAGCGCGGCCGAGAAGTCCGGCCGGTCCGTTTCCTGTCATTCTGAGCGTCGATCTCGCGCAGCGAGATAGCGAAGAATCT
>CAZXDD010000400.1:0-7387 GCA_964639415.1 uncultured Armatimonadia bacterium | reverse complement strand
CGGCCAGTTCTGCCACATGCTTCTCCGTGACCGCCATGGTGGGGCCCTCCACCATGACCCGGCACATGTTCTGCGTGCCCGAATAGCGGACCAGGACCCGGCCCTCACCCTTGAGCTCAGCCTCCACCTGCCTGATGGCCGCGACGATCTGAGGCACCGACTCGATGTCCGGCTTGCTCTTGACCTCCACGTTGATGAGCTTCTGGGGGAAGACCTCCATCAGCTTCGCCAGCTCCGACAGCGGCTTGCCGGCCTTGAACATGGCGGCCACCAGTTGCAGAGCCGTGAGGATGCCGTCACCGGTGGTGTGGTGGTCGAGGAAGATCACGTGGCCCGACTGCTCGCCGCCCAGGTCGGCGCCCAGGCGCTGCATGTCCTCGAGGACATAGCGAACTCCCACCCGGGCTGCATGGTTCTTGATCCCGTACTTCTGGCAGGCGACACTCAGCCCCATATTGCTCATGACCGTCGACACCAGGAGGTCGTTCTTGAGCCGGCCCTCCCCCTTGAGCATCAGCGCGCAGATGATCATGATCTGGTCGGCGGTGATCTCGTTACCCTTCTCGTCCACAGCGATCAGGCGGTCACCATCGCCGTCGAAGGCCAGACCGATGGCGGCCTCGTTCTCCACCACGGCCTTCTTGAGGTCGCCGGTATGCTCCGAGCCGCACTTCTCGTTGATGTTGAGCCCGTTCGGGGTGTTGTGGATCACGGTCACCTCGGCACCCAGCTCCGTGAAAGCCGCGGGTGCCACCCGGTAGGTGGCTCCGTTCGCGGTATCCAGGACGATCTTGAGCCCTTCGAGCGCCAGACCGCGGGAAAAGGTGCTCTTCAGGAAGACGATGTAGCGCCCCGGAGCATCCTCCAGCCGGTACGCGCGGCCCAGGTCGTGCGGCGGGGACACCATCTCCGGCAGCTTGCCGCCAAGCACCAGCGCTTCGATCTCCTCTTCCTGGGCGTCGGAGAGCTTGAATCCCCCGCTCGCGAAGAGCTTGATGCCGTTGTCCTGATAGGGATTGTGCGAGGCCGAAATGACCACCCCGGCATCCGCGCGCATGCTCGCCGTGATAAAGGCCACGCCCGGTGTGGGCAGCACTCCCACCAGGTACGCCACCCCGCCCATGGACAAGACCCCGGATTCGAGTGCGCTCTCCAGCATGAAGCCGGACAGCCGGGTGTCTTTGCCGATGATCACCCGGGTAGGGTGAGGAGACTTCTTGACGGCGCGGGTCAAGGCCTGGCCTACGGCGAAAGCCGTCATTGCATCCATGGGGTAACGGTTCGCCTCTCCCCGGATGCCGTCCGTACCGAACAACCTGCCCATGCGCTGCCCTTTCGTCGAGGACGATGTGTCTACCGGACGATCTACCCTCTGGCCGAGAAAAGACTCATCGCGGGAAGGAGCGAGTCCGCCTGCCGGCAGAGCCCGTCCACTATCCCCTGGAGCCAGCGGGTCCCTTCGGCCGATACTTCCGGAGGGAGTCCCTGGATGGTCTGGAGGTAACCCGCGGAGGCGTCGTCGGAAGACCCCGGAGGGGAGGCCGCAGACTCCAGCGCTTCTAGGAACTTCACGCCCTCAGGGGCGGTCGGCGGCGCGGGCCCGGCTTCGGCGACCAGCGCGCACACCTCGCCCACTCTCTCTTGGAACTCCTTGCCGGGCGGCGCCGCCACCGGCACCTTCTCGGCCATGGCCGTCAGCCGTTTCGTACGCTCCGCCCTGGCCGACGCCAGGACCTCGAGCGCGCCCGCGTAGATCAACTCCCCCATCTCCTGCCGGGCGAAGAACGGCTTTCTCACCCTCCGGTACCACTCCCCCAGAGCCACCAGGTTGGCAAGGTAGATCACGTTGTTGCGCACCACATGCCCCAGGTTCAGGTAGGCACGAGGATGGTGCTCTCGCCGGAAGCCGGGCGGAGGAGCGGAGGCCACCAACTGGCCCTCCTCCCACACGTCGTGGCGCAATACCGAGCCGGAAGCCACCACCGTGCCGTAGCCCACCCGCACCGGACCGACCGCGCCCCCCTGTCCTCCCAGGAAGATGGGCGGCCGGGCGAGCATCACTCCGCGAGGCACGTCCCCGAATAGCGAAGCGGTGGCTTTGTCACCATCGGGCGTATAGTTGAAGTGGATATAGGAACTGCCGACCTCGCTGTGGTCCTGCCGGCTGGTACCCCCGGCCATGAGGCAGTCGCAGAAGTTGATCAGGCTGCCCAAGGTCACGAACGGGAAGAGGATGGTCTGTTTGAGCCCCACGCAGTGTGCGCCACCGGCTTCTTCCTCGAGCAGGCAGCCTTTCCGCACCTGCGCGCCCGAGCCCATCTTGGCCTTTTCCAGGAACACCGACCGTCTGAAGTAGCCGCCCGCGAGTTCCACCCCCGGGCCCAGGCGGCAATCGTCGAGAGTGACCGGGGCCTCGGCGCCCAGCTTCACCCCCGCGGAGATGACGGTCTTCGCCCCATAGAGGCGGCAGCCCGGATAGATGGTCACGCCCTCTCCGGAGATGCGGGCGACGTCGACCTCCTCTCCTACGTCGAGGGTGAGGGGATTGGGGATGATCACCCCTTTGTCGACCAACTGGACGACTTTGTCGTAGCCTGTGGGCCGTAGCTCCATGCACGCTCCCTGGCGCGTATTCCCCCGAAAGACACCCCGGTCCGCCCCCGCCGCCGCAAAGACTCGGGCAAGGTTCACTCACACCGCGTCTGTTGTCAAGCACCGGCGGCACGCTCCTCGCGACTTCTCCGGGCTGGGGCGCGGCCGATAGTCACACCTCCGCGGCGGCGTGCCGCCCCGGCATCCGGCGGCGCCGGTCCAGCCGCGCCATGGTCCGGGTGTGCCTCGCAGCCCCGTGGGGTCGACCTCGACCCCCGCCCCGCGCGCTCCGCCGCACGCGCTCAGCAGGCTTCCTCGAGCGCCTCCGCGAACTGGCTGTTGTAGAGGTCGTAGTAGAAGCCCCTCCGGCAGAGCAGTTCCTGGTGCGTCCCCTGCTCCACGATGGCTCCTTCGTTCATTACCAGGATCACATCGGCGTCGCGGATGGTCGACAGCCGGTGGGCGATGACGAAACTGGTGCGTCCCTTCAAGAGCTTGGCCATGGCCCGCTGGATCAGCACCTCGGTCCGGGTATCGACCGAACTGGTGGCCTCATCCAGGATGAGGATCTGCGGGTCGGCCAGGAACGCCCGGGCGATGGTCAGGAGCTGACGCTCACCCTGGGAGATGTTCGTGGAGTCGTCCTCGACGACGGTGTCATAGCCCTCGGGCAGTGTCCGGGCGAAGTGATGGACGTGGGCCGCTTCGGCAGCCGCCTGTATCTCCTCCCAGGTGGCCTCCTCCTTGCCGTAGGCGATATTCTCCCGGATGGTCCCGGAGAACAGCCAGGCGTCCTGCAGCACCATCCCGAACAGCCGGCGCAGATCGTCGCGGGTCATGTTCCGGGTATCGACGCCATCGATGCTGATGGTGCCCTTGTCGATCTCATAGAAGCGCATCAGCAGGTTGACGAGGGTGGTCTTGCCCGCCCCCGTCGGACCCACGATGGCCACGGTCTGGCCGGGCAGCACCTCCAGGTTGAGATCGTCGATCAGCGGCGTGTCAGGCAGGTAGCGGAAGGAGACGTCGCGCATCACGATATGCCCCGTGACCTCCTTGAGCACCACCGGCAACTGCGGATCGGCCTCCTCCTCCGGCTCGTCCAGCATCTCGAAGACCCGCTCGGCCGAGGCCACCGCCGACTGCAGGACGTTCGCCACACTCGCCACCTGGGTGATGGGCTGCCCGAACTGCTGCACGTACTGGATGAAGGCAGTCACGTCGCCCAGAGACATGGTGCCGCTCGCCACCCGCAATCCCCCGAGCACACACACGGCCACGTAGTTGAGGTTCGACACGAAGAAGGTGGCCGGCATGATGGTCCCGGAGATGAACTGCGCCCTGAAACTGGCCTCGTACAGCCTGTCGTTCTCTTCGTCAAAAATGGCGATTGCTTCTTTCTGGCGTCCGAAGATCTTGACGATGTTGTGCCCCGTGAACATCTCCTCCACATGGCCGTTCAGATCGCCGGTCCGCTCCCACTGCCGTGAAAAATGCTTCTGCGAGCGCTTAGCTATGAGCATGGCCAGGACCGCTGAGACAGGGAGGACGACCAGAGAGATCACCGCCAGGAGGGGACTGATCCAGAACATCATGGCCAGCACTCCGATCAGCGTGAAGATGGCGCTGAGGATCTGCGTGAGCACCTGCTGCATGGTCTGCTGGATGTTGTCGATGTCGTTGGTCAGCCGGCTGAGGATGTCGCCCCGGGCGTGGCCGTCAAAGTACCGGAGGGGAAGGCGGGCGATCTTCCGGTCGACGTCGCGCCGCAGTCTGTACACCGTGCGCTGTACGATACCGGCCATCAGGTACCCCTGGACCCACCCGAACAGGGCGCTGAGCAGGTAGATCGCAGCGACGATCAGGAGGATCCTGTTTACAGCGGCAAAATCCACACCCTGTCCGGGGCGAAGGTTCAGGCCAGCCAGCATCTCCGCTCTGTCGGTCTCACCGGCTGCCTGTAGCTGAGCGATCATCTGCTCCTTGGTCCAGCTATCGCCGGCCATCTGGTTGATCTCCCGGCTGATGGCGCCGGCGAAGATGTCGTCGGTGGCGCGGGCCATGATCTTCGGAGCCACTATCTGGCAGGCGACACTGACGATCGTCAGCAGCACGATCACGATTAGGAGCGTCCGCTCCGGCCGCAATGAGCCGAGGAGGCGCTTGAACGAGCCCTTGAAGTCTTTGGCCTTCTCTCCGGTGCCGACCAGCCCGGGCGGACCGGGAGTGTCGTGGTCCCGGGGACCGCGACGGGCCGGCCTCAGGCCGCGGCCGCGCTTCGCGTCGCCGGCGTCCACCCCGTTCCGCTCTTCCGGGCGCTCGCTCACGCCGCTTCCTCCGCCGACAGCTGCGAGTACACGATCTCCTGGTAGGTCTCGCAGGTGCGCATCAGCTCTTCGTGGGTGCCCAAGCCCACGATGGTGCCCTCGTCCAGCACCACGATCTGCTCGGCGTGCCGGATGCTGCTGACCCGCTGGGCCACCACAAACATGGTAGCGTCGGTGATCTCCCGTTTGAGGGCAGCGCGGAGCAGTGAGTCGGTCTTGAAGTCGAGCGCGGACAGGCTGTCGTCGAACACGTAGACGTGTGCCTTCTTCACCAGCGCGCGGGCGATGGCCAAGCGCTGCCGCTGCCCACCCGACACGTTTGTGCCGCCCTGCATGATAGATTCCTCCAGGCCTTCCGGCATGGCCCGCACGAAGTCACTGCCCTGCGCGATGTCGAGCGCGCGCCAGAGGTCCTCGTCGGTGGCGTCTTCGTCGCCATAGCGCAGGTTGCTCGCGACCGTGCCCGAGAACAGGAAGGCTTTCTGAGGCACGAAGCCGATATGCTTCCAGAGATCGGCCCGGTCCATATCCCGGACGTCGACTCCGTCGATGGTGATGGAGCCCGAAGTAACGTCGTAGAGCCGGGGGATGAGGCTGATGAGGGTGGACATGCCGCTCCCCGTGCTGCCCACGATGGCGGTGGTCTGCCCGGGCCGGGCTGTGAACGAGATCTTTGTGAGCACCGGCTCTTCAGCGCCGGGATAGCGGAACTCCACATCTTTGAACTCCACCACTCCCCGCGGCCCCCCGTCGACACTGGGGAGCGGCACCGGCTGTGCTGGGTCGGTGATCCCGGGCTCCACCTCGAGCACCTCTTGGATGCGTGTACCGGCCGCCGCCGCTCTGGGGATGAACGAAGCCAGCATGGACGCCATCAGTATCGATATCAGAATCTGCATGACGTACATGATGAAAGCGGTGAGGTTGCCGATGGGCATCTCCAGGCTATCGATCCGGATGGCCCCGTACCACATGATGCCGACCACGGAGAAGTTCATGATCCCGAAGAGCACCGGGAACATGATCGCAAAGAGATGCATGACCTTGAGGCCCACGTCGGTCAGTTCCCGGTTGGCCCGCTCGAAACGCCGCGCCTCGTAGTCGGTCCGGGCAAAAGCCCTGATGACCCGCACGCCGCTCAGTGCCTCCCGCATGACCTGGTTGAGGCGGTCGATCTTCTTCTGCATCGAGCGGAACCACGGGATGGCCCGCCAGAGGATGAGCCCCAAGGATAGGATCATGAACGGCAGGATGAAGGCCAGAGTCAGTGACAGCGGAGCATCCTGGCGCAGAGCCATGATCAGGCCCCCGATGAGCATCATGGGCGCGAAGAGCATCAGAGAGAACCCAATGGCCAGCACCATCTGGAGTTGCTGCACGTCGTTAGTGCTGCGCGTGATGAGGGAGGGCGTGCCGAAGCGGTTGATCTCACCCTGCGAGAAACCCTCCACCTTGCGGAAGAAGGTGCCCCGCACATCGCGGCCAAAAGCCATCGCCACTTTCGCTCCCAGGTAGATGCCGGCGATGGTGCAGACCACCTGCAGCAGCGTCACCAGGAGCATGTAGCCGCCCACTTCCCAGATATAGCCGGTATCGCCCGTGGCCACGCCGTCGTTGATGATGTCGGCGTTGAGGGTCGGCAGATAGAGGTTGGTGATCGCCCGGACGAGGACCAGGATGAATATCACCGCGATCGTCTTCCAATACGGCTTGAGATAGGTGCCGAGCAGTCGCATCATCGAGCCGAGACGCCTCCTCCCGGCATCTCTTCCTCTTCCAGGACTTCCCGGGTGCGTTCGGCCAGCTTGCGGAGCAGGCGCGCGAGCTCGACCCTGTCGGCTTCCGACAGCGCCCCGATGGTCCGCCCCACGACGTCACCCAAGACGGCGCGATGCTCTTCTTCCCTGCGCCGCCCCTCAGCCGTCAGAAACACTCGGGCGATACGCCGGTCGGTCTCGTCCGGACGGCGCCTCACCGCACCGCTCTCCTCCAGCGATCGCAGGATGTTGCTGACCCGCGGCGGTGACAGGTGGACGACTCCCGCCAGTTCGCTCTGCGTGATGCCGTCGTGATCGCGGAGCAGCGACAGCACTATGACTTCAGGGGGTTGCACGCCTTTGTGGACGACCACCTTCTGCATGACCATGCGGTTGAGGTGCATCAACCGACCCAAGGCTTGGAAGACGCGTACGCTCAAGGGGTCGACGTTCTCAAGCCGGGGTTCAGGGATCTCCGGATGCTCGCACGAGGGGTGTTTGGTAGACATGTTCATGTTTTGCCCGAAACAGTTTCTCAAGAAACTATTTCTCCGTCAAGATGGCTTGGCCGGTATCGCGCCGGGAACGCGAACGCCGACCTCGCCGTCAGCACAGCCCCGCCGGGCCGAAGCCCGCCGCGCAGTCCCGCCGACCCCTGCAGAGGTTGACGCGCCGTCGGACAGCCTATACAGTTCTCCGTCTATGGGAAAT
>CAZXDD010000399.1:3090-7415 GCA_964639415.1 uncultured Armatimonadia bacterium | reverse complement strand
TGGGGTTCCCGGCCGGGCTTCCATAGGCGCGGCCGAAATGCCGTCTCGGTTGAGGCGCCGACGGAGTGGACGCCGACACTCGCCGCCCTCGTGAGCCGGCAGGCCCGGTGCCTCGAGAAGTGCCCTTGGCCGCCTGCCGACGCCGCATCCAGCGGATTGCGGGGCCGGAATGACCAGGATGGACGACTACTCGCGATCGGTAGGTGCTCTCGGGCCAGACCCGCGGCACCTCCGGCCCTGAACACTGGAGGTCTTCGCATGCGCCTGTGCGCTCTGCTCTTGGCACTGCCGTCGGTCTGCCTTGCGGCCGCCGAACTCCCGCTGGATTTCGACACCGACCCCGGCTGGGAGCCACGCCCTACCTACCTGGGCAATCCCGCCGCGGATCCCACTATCGAGGTGGCCGACGGCGCCGTGACGCTCGGTGTCGCCGAGCCGGACAAAGGGATGAAGTTCCGGCTGCCCCTCAGTCCCCTGCCCTCGGACCTGGCGGCCTATCTGGTGGTCCGCTACAGGGCTCAGAACCTGGCCGGAGGCTACGCCTTCTGGGTCTATGACGACAGCCGGGAGGGCCTGGAGATACTCAACACGTCGGATCTGGTGCAGGACGGTGAGTGGCACACGGTGGCGCTGGACCTGGTGGCCCTTGGAGTCTCCGGTGAGCTCACCTCGCTGATGACGGAGGTTCAGTGCCGTCAGGCACCGGCGCGCTTGTCTCTGGACTCGATAGGCCTGGCGGATGAACTGCCCGCCGGCGCCGTGCTTGTGCCCGCCGCCTCCGACGTGGCCGAGGACCTCCACATCAGGGGCGCGGACCTGCTGCCACTGCAGGCCGAGCCCGGCTGGCTGGCAAGCCCGGCGGATGCTTTCGGCGCCGAGCTGGAGGATGGCGCCCTGCACCTGTGGGCCGAGGGCGCCGAGAAGGGGATGAAGTTCTCCGGCCGGCTCAGGGAGCCCGTTGACCTGAGCCGGTACCGGTATGTGGCCGTCCGCTATCGCGCCCGTGATGTGGCTCCCTGGGGCGACTACTTCGTCTGGCTCGGCAGCGAGGGAGGAGGCCGGCCGCAGGAGTGGGCGCAGCCGGCGCGGCTGCACGAGCTCAATGCGAATGACACCTGGCAGGTGATGGTCGCTCCCCTGCGCGAAGGGTTCCTTGCCGGCCACTTCGCGCTGGAGGTCAGCAGCAGTGCCCGGCGTGGCGACATCTGGCTGGACAGCATCCGCTTCTCCACTCGGAGGCCGCTCATCGACGTCGCAGACGTGCTGCCGATCAGTCAGGGTTGGGGCGATGCCAGGGGAGAGCCCGCCGCCTTTACCCCCGTGGACCTGTCGTCCCTGGCCACCGAGGACCCCCGGCCGCTCATGTCTTACCTCGGGCTCAGGTCCTGGCTGCCGCCCGGGCGATTCACCACCTACGGCATCCCCTTCGAGACCGGGGAGCAGGCCTTCGCCGTCGCCACTCCACGAGACATCGAACAGGTGGCGATCATCCCCATCGGCCGTCAGGCCGCGGAGCTGTACGTTCTGATGACCTCCAGGCTCCCCGCGCGTGACACCGGCCGCATGGGCGACCCGATCCCGATGGCCCGGTTCTCCTGCCCCGAGCGGTTCGTTTTCGGGGTGCACTACGCCGACGGCAAGCTGGAAGAGATGATCCCCGTCGAGCTGGCCTCGGGCGAGAACCAGGTGCGCAGTGGACCCGGCGCCTACTGTCTGACCGGCCTGCGTCCGGTGGTCATCGACAAGCTGATCTTGCGGAACCGGATGGAAACAGGCCGTTTTCTCGTGGCGGCCGTCACGCTCAATGAGGGCGTAGCAGCGACCGCGGAGCCGCCCGTGCAGTCACTCCCTGCTCCTGTGGCCGCAGACCCCGTGGAACCGGGCCGTCCCGCGATCACGGCAGTTGAGGGCGGGTTTGCCGTGGACAGCGGCCTTTTGCGCCTCGATCTGCAGACCGAGGGTGGGATTCGTGTGCGCGACCTGGAGAACCGCTGCACCGGCCGGGTGTCGATGGAGCTGGAGACCGGACCGCTCTTTGAGCTCGGTGCCGGGGACGACCTGCTCACCTCGGAGCAGGTGGCCGTGGGTCAGGCCGCTGTGGAGACGGCCGGCGCGGTGACCACGCTGCGGGTACCGGTGGACGGGCGTCCCGGCGGGGTTCCGATTGCGGGGGAACTGGTGATGAAGGTCGGCGACGGCCCGGATATCCTCATGCATCTGGACTTGCGCCACGTGGGGGAGACCGCCGCCACCCTGCAGGTCAACTTCCCGCTGGTGCGAGGGCTGCGCCTGGGGCAGGCCGCGGACACCTGGTACCTGTGGGCCCGCAAGGGTGGCATCGTGAGCAACCGGTCCACCCACCAGCGCCAGGCCTATGGAGGGCAGTACCCGCTGCAGGTGGCGGATGTGTTCAGTCCGGGGGCAGCGGGAGGCCTTGCGCTGCTGACGTATGACCTGCAGAACATCTACCGCCACTGGGACCTGACCAAGGACGAGAGCGGCGTCTCTTGGCGGATGGACTACTGGCCCTACGAGCACGAGCCGGGTGCCATCGTGGAGACCGCGCCCACCGCGCTGCGCGCCCATTCCGGCGACTGGCGCCGGGCGCTTCAGGACTACCGGGAGTGGGCTCACTCGTGGTATCGGCCGCCGGTGCCGCGCAAGCCCTGGTTCCAGGGGGTGTTCTACTATCAGCAGACCCTGGCCTGGGGCGCCTTGCGCGATCAGAAGACCGGCAAGTGGCGGATGGACGAGGTGGTCAATGAGTTCCGCGACTACTTCGGCTGCCTGGACTATCTGCACATCTTCGACTTCGGCCAGTCTCAGGTCTACGGGCGTGTGGGTGACTACAGCCACTACGACGAGCTGGGAGGGCTGGAGGCGATGCGAGGCGCCATCGCCCAGGCTCAGGAGATGGACGTTCCCATCGGCCTGTACATCGAGGGCTATCTGTGCGATGACCGGGGAGTCTGGGGGAGCGAAAACGCGGCCAAGTACGACATCCGCAAGGCCGACGGGGAGCCCCTGCTCTGGCCGGGAGCGCCCACGGAGCACATGATGTGCCCCGCGGCCGAGCCCTGGCGGGCGCATCTGGCCGCGACCTACGCCCGCGTGGCCGGCGAGCTTGAGCCCAACGGGATGTACATCGACCAGTACGGCTTCCTGGACCAGTGGAAGGTCTGCCACTCCACCGATCACGGCCATCCGGCGCCGTGGCCTCCCATCCGCGGGGAGCGCGACACCACCCGGGCCATCCGCGAAGCCCTTCCGCCGCAGATCGCCAACCTCACCGAAGAGACGCCCAATGACGTGAACTCCCAGTACCAGGACGGAGCTCTGGGGTACTCGGTAACCTGGTCTGATCCCACGCTCATGCCCCACCGCGTGGACCTGTTTCGGTTCATGTTCCCCGACTTCAAGGTCTTTCAGTTGGTGCAGTACAACAGCTTCACCCAGGGCGCCTGGGAGATGCTGAAGTACCCCTTCTTCAACGCCGAGGGCTACTGGCTGGGCGGTGGGACGACGGGCACGTACTGCGAGGATGCGCATCAGTTCCTGAAGCAGGCCTTCTCAATCCTCAACGGGCACGAGGACGCCTTCTGCTCGGAAGACGTGGAGCCACTGGTGCCGACCCTGGAGCCGACGGTGTACGCCAACCGGTTCACCGGGCAACGTGAGACGGTGTGGACCCTGTTCAACGCCCGATTCCGCAGCTTCGAGGGCGACGTCCTCACGGTGCCGCATATGGAGGGCACCACGTACCTGGACGCCTTCAGCGGCGAGCCCCTTGAGGCGCGGATCGCCGATGGTGAGGCCACATTGCCGCTGCGGATGGGCCCGCGCCGGGTGGGATGCATCGTGGCGCAGCGGGGCTGAGCGGACGCTACGTGGTAGTCCGTAGGGCCGTCGCCGTTGGCCGAGCACTTTCCCGGCAGTGGGCACATAGTGGTGCGAGCCAGCGTGCCTGCGGGCCATTGTGTCGCCCCTCCGGGGCTCGGGGCCGCGGTGCGCCCCAGAACGGGGGCTTGCGCCCCCGCCTGTCTTTGTTTCGCCCCTTACGGGGCAGGACGGCAACGGCGAACGCCACGACCTCGCGGCCGTCGTTGCCGTCGGGCTGCCGGCAGTGGGCACATAGTGGTGCGAGCCAGCGTGCCTGCGGGGCTCCTGGCTCGCAAGCCGTTGCCGTTGGCCGTCCAGTGCAGGAGAAGAGGTACCGTTCCCGACGCGGGCCATTGTGTCGCCCCTCCGGGGCTCGGGGCCGCGGTGTGCGCCAGAACGGGGGCTTGCGCCCCCGCCTGTCTTTGTTTCGCCCCTTACGGGGCAGG
>CAZXDD010000399.1:0-2990 GCA_964639415.1 uncultured Armatimonadia bacterium | reverse complement strand
AGCCGTTGCCGTTGGCCGTCCAGTGCAGGAGAAGAGGTACCGTTCCCGACGCGGGGCATTGTGTCGCCCCTCCGGGGCTCGGGGCCGCGGTGTGCCCCGGAACGGGGGCTTGTGAGCCTGTCGGTGAAGTCCTTTGGCACCCTCGGATACGCGGGGGCGGTTGACGTCCCGTAGGTGAGCGCGTCGTCAATGCGGCGGTACCGAATTCACAAGACCATGACGACACTCTTCCTACGCGTTTCGAGCTATGGCAACGAGGCACATAGGGGGCCCTGTTGACTTAGCCGACAGGCCCTTGCGCCCCCGCCTGTCTTTGTTTCGCCCCACTACCGCCCCCTCACCACCGCGTGGAACAGACGCGGGACTCCGCGGCCCTCTGCCGGCAGCGGCGGATGGGTGTACAGGTACTCCGTAACATCCGTCACCACGGGTAGGACGACGGCCGGGTCCGGGTAGAAGCCGCCGATGCGCCATAGCCAGCCCCAGCCGTCCAGACGGTAGCCGCCGATGTAGTCCGCGGTCTCGCCGGCGACAAGGGCGGTATGGGTGTAGGCGCCGGGCTGCCGCGGCAGGCCGCGGTTCACCATGCACCGGCCGGTGCCGACGACCTGTGCCACCTCCGCGCTGAGCCACTCCTCTCCCGTGGGTGTCACCGTCAGCGGCTGTAACGGTTCGTCCACCTCACCCGGCCCCACAGCTAGCCCCACAGAGGCCATGCCCTGTGGGCCGCTGCTGTCCCCATCCCAGCCCCCCTCCCGGGGATAGATGGAGCGGTAGAATGTGTACCCTCCGGTCTCCCACCATGAGCCGCCGTTGTTGACGTACCGGATGATGGCGTCCAGCGTCTCCCGCCACCGCCCGGGGCCGGGAGCCGGATAGCCCTCGCCGTAGGGGTTGATGATGCACAGCCAGTGCCGCGGGCCTGCCCCCAGGGCGTCCGTGACTTTGGCGACGGTATCCAGCTTGACCACCCGCAGGCCATGGCGGGTGACCAGGGCGGAGGTCGAGAGGGCGTCGAGCCATTGTTGGGGGCTAATCGTGGTCCACGATGGTTCCACGCCGGCCCCGAAGTCAAGCACCCCAACGGCCGGTCTGTCTCCGGGCCGGTCCGCGGGTGCGGTATCCGCCAGGTCGGGGGGTGGAGCCACGGCCCGTGGGTCCTCAGCGCCGGGCAGGCGCAGTTCAAGCCTGCGATCCCGCACCTGGGCCGGGAGAGGCGGCGCACCGTCGAACTGCACCAGGACGGGCCCGTCACCCACCGCCGGCAGCTCGATTGTGGCGACGGACTGCTCCGGGGCGTAGACGTAGACCTCTGTCATCCCCTCGTCCGTCTCGCAAACGAAGTCGATCCCCGTCTCCCCGTACCGGTGGTCGCCGACGCTTGAGAGGCTCCCGGCCAGCAGTTCCGGGGCCCGCGCCACGAACCCGTAGGGAGCCAGCTCGTATCCCTCCACGTGTCGGGCCGTGGGGCCGAGGTTGGCTGTGATCCGCAGGTCTTCATACTGGGCGTGCAGGAGGCCGTCATCGTCCTCGGTCGGCTCTCCGCGTTCATGGGCAAGACCGGTGAGCGGTCGGCCCACGTAGCGGGCGCAAACGGACTTCTGGATCCTGTCCAGCCACCGCAGCCAGCTCAGGTTCGCCTGGTTGTCCAGCGCCGTCGCCGCGGTGCGGTAGCTCATGCAGAACCCCAGCCCCAGCGTCCAGGCCAGGACCTCGCGGTTGGTCACGAACTGCCCCAGGTCGTGATGGATCATGGCGGCCTTATCGTGGGCTACGTATTGCGCCAGGGGGAACACTTCCCACGTGTTCGGGGGGTACTCATTTCTCATGAGCGTGCGCCACTCCGGGCCGCTCTCGGTGGGGACGATGGCCCAGCTCATCCCGCAGAGCTGGGCCTCGTACTGGGCCACTCGATCCCAGCCGGACTCGGTGGACAGCGGCTTGAGCAGACTGTCCTCGGCGACCATGGACAGGAGGCCGTCGATGTAGGCGTAGACCGTTGGCGAGGCAGGGTTCTTGTCGTAGCGCCATCCCCGGGCCCCGCACTGGTCCTGAAACAGCACGTCCACGGGGTACTCCTCGGTGAACTGGCGCACGGTCTCGCGATTGGCCGCCTGCACCGCCGGGTGCCAGTGGCATACCGTATAGCCGTCATTGTTGCCATAGCGTTCGTAGGACAGCCCCCCGTCCAGGAGCCTCAGCAGCGGCGCCTCCCCTTCGGCCTCGAAGGTCGGCCCCCGCGGATGGTCGCACCACCATGTCGGGTTGGTGTAGGGCACCACCAGGTGCCCGAGCTCGTGGGCGCGGTCGAACAGCTCGCGGAACTGCTCGGGAGTGCCGAAGTCCGGGCGGACGGGCAAGTGGTCCGGGTACTGCTTGTCAAACCCACCCTTGAGGTAGTCGGCGAAGTGCACCTGGCTGGGCACCGGGAGCCTGTGGAGGTTGGCGATCTTCTCGGCACAGTTGCCGGCGTAGTAGACCAGCACCGAGTCCCGGAACCTGGAGTAGACCTCGGGCGCCATCTTCTATTCCAGGCGCCTGTCGATACCGTTGGCGTGGCAGTAGGTGGCGATGGACTGCGGGGCCTGACTGCCGACGTGAATGCGCGCCGCCGGAGCACTCCACTGAGCTCCCGCCTCGACGTAGGTGGCGAAGGCATGGACGCAGTATCCGCCGGCCTCGTCGCCACCACACTCCAGCCTGCCGGGGACGAAGATGGAGGCCCTGTCACGGGCGCCGGCCCAGGGCGCCGGCATCTGGGGGCGAATGCCGTAGACGCTGCAGTGGCCGGCGGCGCCCGTCTGCTCGGGGAGGGTGTCCAGGTGGATGAAGTCCGCGAACCCGGGCGGGTAGGTGGTGGAGTGGGTCAGGAAGCGCAGCGGCAGCATCTCGTAGTAGAAGGGGTAGCCGCCCACCTCGAACCAGTTCCCGCCTCCCCGCACGTATGCGCCGACGGCGGCAACGGTCTGGGGCATGCCTCCTTCCTGCAG
>CAZXDD010000398.1:0-7426 GCA_964639415.1 uncultured Armatimonadia bacterium | reverse complement strand
CTCGTGCCCGGGCCAGGCGGTCGGCCTTATAGGCCTCGGCATCGCTGATGGTCCGGTTGCGGTCGGCCTTGGCCTTGGGCGTCTCCTGCTCTCTGTACGTCTCGGCATTGCGGATGCTGGTAGAGCGCTCCACGTAGGCACTGACCACGGCCTGGAAGTCCGGAGCCACCTCCTGCGGAGGGGTGACCTCCCGGAACTCAAAGGCCACCAGCGTCACACCGGCGCCGATGTCGTCCAGGCGTGCCTGAGCGCATTCCTCGATGGCGGCGGAGAGCTTGCTCTTGCCCTCCGCGAGGACATCGTCCACTCCGGTACCGCCGATGCACTGCATCAGGGCCCCGGTTACGGCGTCCTCGATGACCTTCCTGGGCTCCCGGATACGCAGCGCGTACTGGATGGGGTCTTTGACCTGGAACTTCACGAGTGCATCGGCGTGGACGATGTTGCGATCGCCCGTGACGCAGTAGCCGGTGGTTCTGGGGTCCAGCGGTCCGGGCGCCTCTCGTGACTTGCGCTCTTCCTGTGGAATCTCCCCCAGGGTCCGACCGGAGAACAGGGTGATGGGGACCTCCTGTACCCGCTTGACGGGCACGCGCACCACCTCGTCGATGAGATAGGGCAGGGCCAGGAGCATGCCGGGGCGGTGCACCTGATCGGCCGGGGTGGCGCCGCTGAGCTTCCCGAACCGCAAGACGAGGGCCACCTCGTCGGAGCGGACGAAGGTGATGCCCGAGCAGGCTATGACGATCACCACCAGGAGCCCTGCCCAACGCAGGAACCCGAAGGCGGCGTCCAGGCTCTCGGACAGCGCCCGGCGCTGAGTGCTGTCGGCAGGTCTCATCGCGGCTTCACCTCCGCGGGATCGTGCTTGAGCACATTGAAGGGCGCGGTATCGGTGTCCAGCACCACGGTGGCGTTTTCCCCCAGCATCTTCTCCAGAGAGTCCAGGGAGCGGGTGAAGCTGTAGAACTCGGGGTCACGGCGGTGGGCCGAGGCGTAGATTCCGGCGGCCTCGGCTTCGGCTTCGCCACGAATGCGCTCGGCCTGCTCGTTGCCTTCGGCCCGCAGTCTGGCGGCTTCCAGGTCGGTCTCGGCCCGGATGCGTGCGGCCTCCCGCTCGCCCTCGGCCCTGAACTTGGCCGCATACTGCGAGCGCTCCGCCTTCATCTGGTCGAAGACGTAGGGGATGTTCTCTTCGGGCAGGGCCAGGCGCTGCAGGCCGATCTGAGTGATCTCGATCCCATACCGCTCCACGGCGGCCTCGGCCGCATCGCGAAGCATGGCCTGCTCGATCGCGCCCACACGCTGCTCCTTCTCGTTGGCCGACACCAGGGCGGCGAAGTCATAGCGGCCCATCACGGCATTCTTGGCGTTGGTGATGACGCCGTCCAGCTCTACCTCGGCCGCGTCCGGTGTTCCCACGGCCTGCAGGAACTTCACCGGCTCGGCGATGTGCCAGAGTGCGTAGGTGACCAGGATCACGTTCCTCTTGTCCCGTGTCAGCGTCTCGGTGAGCCTGGTCTCATACAGGCGATGGCGCACGTCGAGGATGTAGGCCTTCTGGAAAGGATACGGCAGCTTGCACTTGAGGCCGGCGGTCCTGTGCACCCCCACGGGTTTCTCGAAGGTGGTGATCACCGCCATGCGACCCTCGGGCAGGGAGAACAGCATGCTTGAGAGGATGATGACGACACTGACAACGGCGGCCGCGACGATACGGCGCCAGGCTGAGGGGGTCATGTCGGTCTCGGTCTCCTGTCTGCGGAGGCTTCGTCCGGGGGGGCCGCCGGCGGTTGGGCCAGACCCGGACACTGCGATCGACCGATGGGTCGAAACGGCTCGGGAGCCCATCGGTGGGAGGCATCACAAACGGCGGGTTCCGCCATCAACGGGCAGTCTGAACAGCGATCTTCTCACGGCGCCTGCGGGTGTTGGGGCCTATGACCGGCAAAGGCAGGCCCTCGTGGCGCCCTGTCGTCCGTCACTTCCTCCCGGCGGGCGCCGGAGCCCGCAAGTCCACCCAGTATTCCTGTTCGCCGGTGGTGTGGGGATCCACCAGGTACACTCTCTTGTCGGCCATCGCGCTCTCCATCGTCTCCAGCCACAGGCGTCGGCGGTACAGGCCCGGGTCCGCGGAGTAGGCGGCCTCCTCCGCGTTGAACCGAATGGCTTCGCCCCTGGCCGCCGCCAGACGCGTGGATGCCTTGGCCTTCGCGTCCGCCACGGAAGCATGCTTCTGGGCCTCCGCGGCGGGAATGGACTTGGCCCGCTCCGCTCTGGCGGCGATGGCCACAGTCACCTGCTCCACCTGGGCGCTCACCACGGACTGGTACGCCTCGGCCACCTCCACGGGCGGGTGGATCCCGCGCAGGGCCACCTCCACCACATCCACCCCCAGCCCCTCGGCGTCCACGGCATCCTGCAGACGACGGCGGAGATTGTCCGACAGCGTGGCCCGAGCCTCCGACAGCACGTGCTCCAGGTCGCACGAGACGATCTCGCGCACCACCAACCGATAGGCCAGGGAGTTCAGGGCGGTCTCGGGGTTCTGGCACCGGTAGACAAAGGCAACGGGATCCTTGATGCGGTAGAACACCTGGGCATCCAGGGAGACCAGTTCCTTGCCTTCGCCCAGTACCAGCTTGTACTCGTCCTCGGCATGGGTTCGAGACCACAGGATGTACGGAGGCTCCTCCGAGGACATCCTGCCGATCACGAACCGGCGGATGCGCTCGGTGGGCACGCGCTGGATGCGGTCGATGGGCCACGGGGCCTTGAGGTGCAGGCCCGGACCGTACCGGCCCTGGCTCACCAGCCTGCCGAAGCGCGTGAGCACACCGGCCTCATCGGGCGTGATGCACACCAGGGATGTGGTCAGCCAGAAAGCCGCCAGCATCCCCAGAGCGATCAGAGGCAGGACGCGGGCGGTATAGCGGATCACATACGAGGACCTCACGCTCACCCCGAAGCGGCTCTCCAGCAGGCCGACGGTACTGGTGATAGGATTGCTGCCCGAGAAGAGGCTCTCGGCGATGGTCAGGCCGATGGGGGCACGGACGGCCGCCGCCTCCACGGGAGAGCGGAGCAAGGCCATGGTGGCCCGGACCAGGAGCTCGAAGCCCATCACCAGAGCGACCACCAGCAACACCCGACCCAGCCACAGGTCGATGACCGGGAAGCCCACGGCATGGGCCAGCAGCGCCGGCCCACACAGAGCCGAGTACCACTGCAGCGCCCGCAAGACCGTGGCCGCCGGAGCCGCTTCAGGAAGGTCCTCGGCCTCCTGACCGGCCAGCCATCGGGATGCGAACATGGCCAAGAAGGCCACCGCCAGAGAGAGCATGCCGAGCACGAAGAACCGGGGACTGGCGCCATCGACGGTGGTCTTGGCCAAGGCGTAACCCGCCACACCTCCGGCCGCCACGGCGCCCACGGCCACGGCAAGGGGCAACGGCGTGCGGCCCAATCTTGCCAGGACCTTCTCGGCCCCCCGTTCCGGCTCTTGCTCGTCGGTGGAGGTCCCTGAGAAGAGCGACCGGCCTTCGGCCTGTCGCTGCGCCCGCTCCTTCACGGCTTCGAGGGTCTCCAATGCGGCGGTCACAATGGCGGCGCGCAGAGCGACCACCACGGCCACGGCACCCACCGCAACGGTGCTCAAGAGCAGGGCCACCACAACGGCACAGGTGGCAGGCGACAGGGACAATGGCGCCAGGAGACCCAGGACCACCGCAAGCACTCCGGTCGCCACGGCGGTCACCGCGAGGGGCACGATGAAGGGTCGGGCCCGCGAGATCGCCGGGCAATACCGGGCCGCGACTTCCGCCTCGGTAGGCAGGGCCTCGGGCTCTGGCCCGTTCTGTGACATAGGGCTCATCCTCTCCTACGGATAGCCCCCCGGCGGCGAAAGCCCGCCCCGGGGATATGTGCCGGACTGACGATTGGGGTCATCATGGGATAGGCCTCCGAGTCGGGAAAGCTCCCCGGCAAAGGAGTGTCCGCCGGGGCATCCCGGCGTCGCGCCGCACCGGACCACTGAAGTCCGGGCATGCCACGCCGGTAAGGCCCGGGATAGAGAGCTCGTGAGGCCCCGGATGGAGGTTAGCTCAGCGGTGGAGCACGGGAGGCCGGCCGGGGGGCGGAAATGCTTCGCGGGTCGACGGCGGCAAGGATACCCAGCGGAGTGGGTCGCTGCCGGGTGTGGGCGAGGAGGGTGGGCAGCGCGGGTGAGGTGGAATGCACGGTGCAGACGAGACACTGGGCGCAGGGGCCGTGGTGCCCCGTGTCGGCGGCGCCATGGACAGATGCGACCTCGTGCCCGTGGAGCCCGGCGGCCTGTCGCAGGCAGCTATCATGGCCTAGCTCCGCCGGACTGTCGGTCTCGCTGCATCCCGGATGGTGCAAGAGAGGGTGGAGCACCTGCCCACACAGCCAGACAGTGACCCAGCAAAGGGCCAGCAGGCGAGAGCGAGATGTGGTGAGGAGCCTGTGCATGCCGTGCACCGTTTGGGTTACCGTGGCTACCCGGACTAACGTTCGGGAAGGGACCGGGGGTTCCCGCGACCTGTGGGGACCCCGCCCTCGCCCCCCATCGCGGGCCGGCCCGGAACAACGACGCGGTCTGACCCTCGTCGTGTTCCCGTCTCGGGGCCTCGCGGAAGAGGCGGGGCAGTTCCCTGCGTCACGGCCGCTCAGGCGGGACAGGGGAGGTCGGCCCCAGTTCCGGCGAGGCACAGCCGAGTCTCGGGACACCGGGGGCAAAGAGACACTTCCACCGCCGCACCGTGCACGGGGCGGCGGACACCGGGGCTCCGGACGGTCGGCGGGTGGGTGTCTCTCTCCCCTACCTCCTGATCCCCTCCTCGAAGTCCTCTGTTGCCGCCAGCTTCCACGTGTCTCCGCCGTCGGGAGACATCAGCACCGCCTGGTGGTGCTGTCGCTCGGGGAAGTCGCCCTGGTAGGTCTGGTGAGCCGTGTAGTAGCAGTAGGCCAAGAACAGGCGGCCGAGCCGGTCGATGGTGAGCTTGTGGTAATAGATGGAGTAGTCCGGCAGCGGCGGCACCACCAGGGGCCTGGCCGACTCCCACGGTCCGTCTTTGGGCTTGCGCTGGTAGGAAAGCGCCGCGTAGATACGCCCATCGTGGTACGGGTCCACCCCCTGGCGCCACTGGCGGAAGGCCGAGTACAGCGTGTCATCCGGTCCGCAGACCAAAGAGATGTACGTCTGTCGCCCATCGCCGTCGGCATCGGTCTTGTCGCTGACGAAGCCGTCGCTGAGCGCCTCCACCGGCTCGGTGAAGCCACCGTAGGCGTCATTGGGCCGCAGAGACTTCAGGTACATGAAGTTGTCGCCGTGGGCGCCGGTGAGGATGTGGAGATAGCCCTCGCTATCCATGGTGATGGCCGGCACGTTGTGCACATCGTTCACCGGTGGCCCGTAGGCGAGGAACACCTTCTCCCCGAGGCTGCCTGTGGCGTGCTCGTAGGTGCAGACGTACTGGGGCACTCCGGGAGTGTCGTCGGGAGCCACCTCGCCCCAGACGATGTGGGTCTTGCCGTCGCGGGTGACTGTGGAGGCCGGGCCACCCGAATGCTGGCACGAGCCCACGCACTCTTTGGAGATCAGGATCGGGTCACCCATCGCGATCCGGTCGCCCTCGCGCCGGGGCAGGTACAGCTCCAGATCGTTAACCGCGCAGAACTCGGCGTGGTGCGGGGCCGTGGTGGTGTAGGCCAGGACCGGCGGCGGGCTTTGGAGTGCGTTGTGGCCCGTGAACTGCTCGATGTCGAAGGCCGAGCCCCGGAACGGGTAGACCCGGTAGCTTCGGCCCTCATCGGGAGTGAACACCAGCGCCGTAACCCGCGAGCTGTCCGCCATGCGCAGCCAAAGCAGGGTGTAGGCCCCGCCCTGACCGTCGAAGGCCACCTTGGCGCCGACGAACCCCGCCCCGTAGATGACGCCGGCGAAGCTCGGGAAGGCCGCCCGGAGGGCGTCCATGAATGAGCGCTGCACCCAGCCCTCGTCGGAAAGGACCTCGATCCCCGTGCTTGGGTAGGCGCTCTCCGTGCGCTGCCGGATGTAGGGCCGGTTTTGCGGATCGAAGTACACCTCATTGGTCATGTAGTCCGGGGCGTAGCCAAAGAGCAGGTTCTCGTGGCGGTAGGGCTGCAGGACGATGGGCATCCGCAGGGGCCGCCGTGCGGGCGCCTCGCCCAGACGGGCGAAGATCCTCGAGCCGCCACGCACGTCGGAGTCCTCAGAGTGCGCCGCCGTCAGCATCCCCGAGTACTCCACATCCGTCAGTGCTCCCTCGGGTAGCCGGATCTCCACACGCACCACGCGGCTCCCACCCGCGGGGACGGTGACGATCTCTCCCGGATCGGTGATCCTGAGCCCCAGGCCGTCTTGCGAGCCGGCGCCGAGCGCGAAGGTCGCCTCCTGCTGCGAGCGATTGCGCAGCGTGCAGTCCACGGTCTCCACGTCGCCGGGCTGCAGGTAGCGCAGTTGGCTATACGGCAGCACCAGCCAGCGCGTCTTGTCGGGGTCAAACCAGGCCCCGGCCGCGGCGGTCCAGTGGCGCACCCCGGTGACGGCCACCCTAACATCCATCTTCTCTATGGGCAGCGACCACACTCCCGAACGGTCGCCCTGCCCCTCGGCCACTTGGAGCCTGCTTCCGGCCACGTAAGAGCCTGTGGTTCTCTTCCCGAAGAGGTCCTCGGGCTTGTCGCCCACTCGGCTCAGGTCCGCGCTCGCCACGGGTTCCCCGGCGGCATCGCGCAGGACGAGCTCCTGCAGCCCGGGCTCATGCAGGGCCGCCACAGCGACGTCGAAGGCGCCCGCCGGCGGCATGAAGAAGACCGTCCCGCCCAGGGCGCCATCATTGAGCATGATGTCGCCATCGATCACATAGCGCGAGCAGTTGGAGTCGAAGCCATAGACCAGGTCTCCGGAGGTGGTGAACGTCAGCCGGTAGACGCCGGGCGAGTCACAGTGTACTTCGACGGTCTCCGCCTGGGTCTCCTCGGCGGCGCCCCTGTCCTTGCCGTCATCGGGCAGCGAGACCGTCGCGATCGTCTGACGCTGCGGATCGACGAGCGTGGCGGTGAGCACGTCGGGTCCCGGGTAGATGTTCAGGTCGCGCTTGGAGATGGTGAGGCGGAGCGTGCCGGGCTCCACCTGCAGCAGGACACCGGTGGCACTGCGTATGACGGTAGGGACGCCGGCGGCCCGGGCGTCCGAGGCATACAGCGACGCGATCACGAGGGTGACGGCAAGGCAGGTCCGCGGTGTCATGGGGCGCGCTCCGTGTTGGGATGTGGGTAGGGAGCTGTTCGCCACTTCTCGGCTGCGCCCTGCTCCCGCGCGGCTCCCGTCCGCCCGGACTGAAGTCCGGGCCTGAGAGACGCCGCTGCGCGGCGCCGCGCG
>CAZXDD010000397.1:0-7432 GCA_964639415.1 uncultured Armatimonadia bacterium | reverse complement strand
CTACACCCTATCCTACACTCTTTCCCTACACGACGCTCTTCCGATCTTCGGGGAAGATGTACCGCGGGTCCATCTCCATGGGAGCGCCCTCGAAGCGGTCCATGGACCCGATGCCGACGATGTCGGCACCGTAGGACCTGGCGAACTCTTTGACCTGCGCGGACGTAGGCATTGCAGGGCACCTCCAGGCGGCCTGACGTGATTGGGCGAGTCACGAGTCGGCGAGTCACGAGTCGCGTGTCGACGGCAACGGCGACGGCGGCGGCACGGCGTCTACGGCAGGAAGTTGTACATCCTCCGATGGGTCACGATCCCCAGTGTGCCCCAGAACACTCCCATCAGGAACTCGCCCACGATCAGGCCCATGAAGAACACGGAGGCCGGGCGATAGGTGGTCATGCCCCCATAGCGCAGCAATATCGCCTTGATCAGCCAGCTCACGAGGATCGAGGGGGCGAACAGGGCCATCGACCATGTCCCCGACACAGCGAAACCCGCCGGGTGGAAGGGGAACCAGGCGTAACGACTGCGCACCGCCGTGAGTGCCACAGTCACGGCGCCGCCGATCGCCATCGCCGCCAGGGCCCGCCAGTCGGTGCCGGAGGGGGCCTCCAGCCATGACTGCAGCCGCGTCCACGCCCCATGGCCCGGATAGGACGGCTGTCCGCCGTTGCGGAAAAAGGCATCCGTCATCACGTACCAGCCCAGCGGGAGGCCGACAATGGCCGCCAGCATCAGCGCCAGCGCGAGACCGTTCTGGTTGATGCCCGCCTCAGAGGCGAGCTTCATCGCCTCGATCTGATTGGGCATGGGGTGGCTGCGCTGGGCGCGGGTGAAGGCGAAAAAGAACGTGTACATGATGGCGTTCTTCTTCCCCCAGAACCCGGCCCCGGCCGCCTCGACCAGGGCCACCTCCGGCCCCATGAAGTGCAGGTCGTGTACGGGAGAGCCCAGCTCCGCCCGAATGCGGGCGACGCCCAGGGAGATCAGCAGGTACAAGACGAGCCACGTGCCCGCACCGGCGAAGGTCATCCCCGCCTGGAGGCAGAACGCCATGATGGCCGCAATCCCCAACAGGCCGCCCCAGATCGCCCAGCGAGGGGCCTCGGCGGTATCGTGGCCCGCGCCCTCAGTGCTCCCCGTGCCGCTGAACGCCTTCCTCACGGCCGCGGCGATGTGATGCCGCGTGGCCCAAAACGAGCTCCCCGCCAGGACGAGGTAGCCGGCGAAGTTCTGCTCATCCACCCACGGCGCCCTGGGGAGCTGCTGCAGTCCCACGGCCGCCGACGCGATGCGCACGGCCTTCCAGAAGATGTAGAAGAACCACGAGCTGAAGGCGAGGTCCAGCGGGATGAAGAACGCCAGCCCCACGGCGAAGGGAAACACGGCCAGAGGCGTCCAGCCGATGGACCGCCAGGGCATGGTGCGCACCTGCTGGCCAAGGTCCCAGGCGCCACCGGTCTCGCCCATGATGGTGGGCACCTGGGGGTAGATCACATGCAGGCCGTTGAGCAGTGCCGTGCAGGTGGAGACGGAGAACCCGATCCAAAACAGGCTGCGGCGCATCAGCCCCAGACGCGGTGTGGTCAACTCCAGGGGCAACTGGATCACGGGGAAGCTGAGCTTGGATTCCTCGGTCCACTGACGCCGGACGATGGCGCTCATGCACAGGAACACCCAGCACATCAGGAGCATGAAGACGCTCCAGGCCAGGGCCGGAGTGGCCCACGGGCGCCAGTGCAGTGACTGCAACATCGGCTGGCGACCGTCGAAGTAGGCGTGCAGCGCGTCCTCGTCCTTGACCGTCAGCCAGTTGGGGATGTCCTGGACAAACAGCGTCTCCCAGTCGTTCTCCGGAGTCGCGTGCCAGGCGGGGTAGGCCACCACAGGCACCATATTGTGGAGCTGGTCGTGGCCGTACAGCGCCGTCACGAGCGTGAGCATGCCGTAGATGACCACCAGCTCGCCCTGGCCCAGGGCGTGCCGGGGGGCGAGCCGGCGCACGAGGGCATTACCCAGAGCCAGCAATAGCAGTGTGATGACGACGTTGAAGTACAAGGAGACGGTGGCCGGGTGGCTCTGGCCCCAGACGAAGCCATAGAGGGAGAACAGAGCCTGGGGAACGATGAGAAGAAGGCCGATGACGATCGCCCGGACGGTGGCACCTCGCGCTGTCGTCCTGGGCTGCTGCTCGTGTTGGCTCATCGCAAGGAGACCTGTCGGGAATGCCTGGGTAATGCGCCGGGCGCCCGTCGCCGCGCCGAGCCGCACAGCCCCCGTCACGTGCCCGAGATGGGCCCGGGGCGCTGCTATCGCCGGCGGCGAAGACGGTCGTCCTTCTCAAGCCTGCGGATCACATCGGCGTATGGGAATCGATCGCCGGGACAGGCGGTGGCGCCCACGTCGCGATGTCGGCGCACGGCGCCCGGCTGCAGATGGTACTTGATGCACAGGTCACAAAGCAAGTGGTGGAGCGCTTCGAGCTGAGCCGGGGTCGGGCGCCTGGGCCCGGCGGCTCCATGGGGATTGGCGCTGGAGCTGAAGTTGCCCACCACACAGATGCCGAGGTGGTCATTGTGCCCTCTGCAGTGGGCGCCGGTCATCCACTCCGGTCTCCCCGGCTCCACGGTGCCGTCGGCGAGGATCACGTAGTGGTACCCGATGTGATGGATCTCGCCGTCCGGCCCCTGCATACCCCAGCCTCGCCGGGCATGCCAGCGGTCGATGAGGGCGGCGTCCACCTGCCGGCCGCCCTCCTTGGCCGGGGAGGCGCTGTGGTGGAGGATGATCCCCGGTGGCCGCGGGGCCAGCAGCCGTCGGGGCCAGAACAGGCCGTAGCGCGCGGCCATGTGGCCGGCCACCAGGGTACCGATGGACAGTAGCAGCAGCACCGTGGGCAGAAGAAGAGGCTCGCGGTTGTGCATGGGTGTCTCTGAGTATTGCCGCTGCAAAGCAGGACGGCCCGACGCCTTGCGGCGACGGGCCGTGGATGGGGGCGCGAAGCGCGCTACCTCGTTGCGGTGATCTGCCGTGCCAGCTCCAGGGCCCGCGCGGCCACGGTGCGAAGGTCGACCGATACCTGACCCTGACGGTAGAGCGGCCCCACCGCGAATTCGCCCTCCAGCGTGACCGTTCCTGCGCGCTCACCGGCCACGCCGGCGTCAATGCTGCCTCCGATGCGGGTGGTCTTGGCCAGCAGACCGTACTTGTCCTGGCGCGCCGCCAGCCGTGACTTGGCAAGGTCGACGCCCAGCCCCACACGAGCGGTGCCCTGATTGTAGGCTCCGCTGGCGGCCAGGGCGCCGAGCCGGACGCTCCGAAGCTCCGCTCCTGCGGCAGCCGCACCGGCGGTCTCAACCTTCTCCGGCGCCGTCTCTATCTCCTCCTCGGCCTCCGGCTCATCTGCCGGCCGCAGATCGACATCACCCATCAGGGCAAACTTGGTCTGGCCAAAGCCCAGATCGGCGTTCATCTCGATGAGCAGGTCGCCCTTGGCGCGCGTGACCAGCGAGCGGCTCATGTCGTACTCACGGGCGATCTTCTCACTGACCACTCGCGCCGACTGCACCTTCATCTTCGCCCCGGCCATCATCGGGCTGTCCATCTCGAAGCCCGGCAACTCGGAGGCGATGGAGGTCTCGATGAAGGCCACGTTCCCATCGATCTTCACCAGCCTGTTGGTGGTCACGAGCGTCGCCGAACCGACGACGGGCAGCTCGCGAGTGTCTTCCAGCTCCCAACTGTCCCCCACGGCCAGCGGGGTCGTGGGGAACTGCACGGTGGCGCCGAGAAGTGAGACCACATCCAGGGGCAGGCCACCGGACGTGAACGCCGAGAGACCATCGCCGCCGCCGCCGGCCTGCGGCTCGCGAGCGACCTCCTGCAGACTGCCGGTACTGGTGAGAGTGAGAAGTAGCGGGGCAATCGGCGCCGGCTCACGCTCCTGGCCCTGGAAGTCGGCGCTCAGGTCGCAAAAGGACGCCTGGAGGGTGAACTGTCCCCGCTCATCATCCACCGCCACGACCTCCATTGACAGGGTGCCGGAGGCCTTACCGAACAGGCCCAGAGACACGCCATTCATCTGGACATCCTTCATGGCGCTGGAAGCAATGCACTCCACGCGTTCCCCCACCTGAGGCTTGTACTGCAATAGCACCTTGTCGCCTTCCACGTCCTGAGCCCAGACGGTGGAGCAGGCCAGCACGATGGAGATCAGCAACAGGCCCTGAGTCTTCCGGTTCATCTGTCGTCCTCCTGCGAGATGTGTGCTGTGACGCATGGCGCCTTGTGTCGACCGTCGCCGCGGAGCGCACGGGGTTTCCGCCGACCCGTCCGGTGTTATAATACCCCGGCATCCGCGGTATGTAGACGAGACCACAGGTTACCATGTTCAGGGAGCAACGGCAATGACTGTGCGACAGGCCGTCTCGGAGCGCCGCAGCATCAGGCAGTACGACACCTCGCAGCCGGTGGAGGAAGCCGACCTCCTCGCCGTCCTGGAGGCGGCGCGCCTAGCGGCTTCGGGCTGCAACTCCCAGCCCTGGCGCTTCATCGTCATCCGGGACCCCGAGACCCGGGAGCGTCTGGCCGCCGAGGCCATGACCCTCAAGCAGAACCAGACCATCTGCCGCCAGGCCTCGGTGATGATCGCCTGCCTGGCCGTGGCCGACGCGCACTGCGACATCCCCGACCGGATCGTGGAGTTGTCCCAGGCCGACCCCACCGCGGCGGAGCCGACTATCGCCAAGCGCACCGGCCGGCTGATGAGATCGCGGTTTGACGCCATGCCGCCGTCTCAGCGCGCGGCCTACATGGCGCTCAACACCACCATCGCCATCACCCAGATGATGCTGCAGGCCACGGAGCTGGGCTACGGCACCTGTTGGCTCAAGGCCTATGACGACGCAGCGGCCCGGGAGATCCTGGGGATCCCCGAGGGGCTGAGCATCGTGGCCTTCACGCCCCTGGGGCGGCCGGCGGAGACACCCCGGCAGCGTCCGCGTCTCGCACTGAGTGAGATCGCGTTCCTAGACCGTTACGGCGAGCCACTGGTGCCATAGGTGTTCACCACTCATTGCCAGCAGTCTGACCCGGCACTGGTTGACCGCCTGGACCCGGGCTTTCGGCATCCCGCCTACGAGGCGCTCCTTACCCGGTGCCGGCTGCCGCTGCGTCCTTTGGGTGATCTCATCGCCGACATCACCTACGGACCCATCGTGACCGGCAGGGTCCCGCCCGGGAGTGCCGATGGCGTGCCCGTGGTTCACCAGGGGCAGGTGACGACAACCGGGGTCGACCTGCGACAGGCGGTGAGGGTGCCCGTAGGGAGCGAGTGGGACTGCCGGCCCCGGGCCCGGGTGCGGCGCGGCGACCTCCTCCTGCCCCGCTCCGGCGTGGCCTCGGTGGCCAAGAACCGCGTGTGCATCTACCAGGACGATGCTCCGGCCGTGGTGGGCTCCTTCGTCGACCGCATCGCCGTATGGGATGTCGACCCGGTCTACGCCCTGATCTGCATGAAGTCGCAGGTGGTCTGGGCGCAGGTTCACCGGCTCATCAACGGCGTGGGCACCCCCAACATCAGCTTCAAGGAGGTGCGCTCGCTGCTGATTCCGTGGGCACCGAGCCCTTCGCAGCGGGACCTTTGCGCACGCTACCAAGAGACCGTGCACACGCAGCACGTACGCTGGTTGGGCGGAGAGCAGGCGGCCCGAGCACGGGGCATCGCCGCCTTCCGCGAGATCACAAAGCATCTGGACGCTCTGTGCTTCCGCGACGAAGACTGAGTGCCGATCCAGGCCGAGTCGACACCGAAACCGATTGTCCTGTCGCGCCGGACCACGCCGTCACCGGGAGGTCATTGAGATGAAGCTCGCATGCCAGGAGGGGCTCTGCCCCGGACAGACGCTGCCGGAGAAGCTGGACAATCTCGCCAAGTGGGGCTACGAGGGGATCGAGTTCTACGGGAAGGGCATCTGGGACCGGGTGGACGAGATCCGGCAGGCCTGTGCGGAGAGCCCCGTGAAGCCCTCCACGATCTGCGCCGGGTTCGATGGCTGTCCGCTGGACGGCGACAGGGCCGCGCGCGATCTGGCCGTCAGCCAGAGCAAGACAATTCTGCAGTGCGCCGGGCAGATCGGGGCCGTCGGCCTGATCTTCGTCCCTATCTTCGGCGCCCCGCGCATCCCGGACCTGTCGCCGTACGCCGACGCCATCGAGCTGGAGAAGGCCCTGCTGGTGGAGATCATCCGGGAGCTGGCCCAGACCGCCGCCGAGAACGATACTCTGCTCTTGCTCGAGCCGCTGAACCGTTACGAGACCCACCTGCTGAACCGCCTGGAGGACGCCGTGGAGATCATCGAGCTGGCCGGCGAGCCCGAGGGCGTCGCGGTGATGGCCGACTTCTTCCACATGAACATCGAAGAGCCCCGGATGGAGGACAGCATCCGTCGGGCGGGCAAGTGGGTCAAACACGTGCACCTGGCCGATTCCATCCGCTGGCTGCCCGGGTACGGCCATACCGACTTCGGCCCCGGGTTCGCCGCGCTCAAGGAAATCGGCTTCGACGGCTACATGGCCATGGAGTGCCGCGTGCCCGGGCCGCCCGAGGACGACCTGCCCCGAGCCGCCGAGTACCTGCGCCGCTTTCTGTAAACGCCATGTGTCTCCGGAACCCGCCGCCGCGCGCACTCGTCTGACTGACGACGCTCAGCCGCGCTCGCGTCGTTCTGTTCGTCCCAGACACCGTCTCGGAGGTGCCGTCATGCCGCGAAATGGATGTGCCTCGCTCCGCAGCATAGGGGTGGGTGCGGTCGGACTGGCGGCTGTGGCGGCGGGGGCCCTGATCGGCTGTGGCAGGTCGGCCCCCGGTGAGCGGGCCGAGATGGACTCCGCGGCACCGTCCATGGCCTCGCCGATGCCCTCGGTTCCCATGGGCGGTGGCGTTCCGGGCATGGCGGGCGGTGGTCCCGACATGCCCGCCGACAAGGAGATGGCCACCGCCCCGGAGGTGCCGGCCACTCAGGCGGCGCCCCAGGCTCCTGGGGCCAAGCACCTGATCCGCACCGCCATGATCTCCGTCGAGGTGCAGGACGCCCAGAGCGCGCTGCAGAGGCTGGAGAAGATCGCCTCCTCGCTGGGCGGCTTCGTCGCCGACACCTCGGTGAACCGCGCCCCCGACGGCAGCCAGAGCGGAAACATCTCCCTGAGAGTCCCTTCCGACCGTTTCGACGCGGCTCTGCAGCAGGTGCGGGAGATCGGGCGCGTGCAGAGCTGGGCCACCGGTGTGGAGGACGTCACCGCCGCGTACGTCGACCTGGAGGCGCGGATCAAGAACGCGAGGCGTGAAGAGCAGGAGGTGACCAAGCTCTACGACCGCGGTGGGAAGCTCGAGGACGTACTGAAGGTCTCTACCCGCCTGGCGGAGGTTCGGGGG
>CAZXDD010000396.1:0-7446 GCA_964639415.1 uncultured Armatimonadia bacterium | reverse complement strand
GGTTGCCCAGGAGATCGAACTGGGAGGTCCACTCGTTGAAGAGCGGGTCCACGAGTTTGGTGACATTGCCGCGGAAGTCGTACTCGTAGTAGGTGGCCTGCCCGTCGGCGTTGAGGACGATGGTGCGCCGGCCCAGGCCGTCATACGCGACCTCGGTGGCATTGCCCAGGGGATCGGTGGTCTTGGTGACGCGGTCGCGCTTGTCGTACTCCATGTAGCTTGTAGCGCTCAGGGCATTGGTGGCGGCGATGACGTTGCCCGCCAGGTCGTGGTCAAATGTAGATGTGTTGCCCAGAGCGTCGGTGGCGGAGATGGTGTTGCCGTAGGCGTCGTAGGCGAAGTAGGAGGTGTGGGCGAGAGGGTCGGTGGCGGCCAGCATCTGACCGTAGCAGTCGTAGGTGTAGGTGCGCTCGCGGCAGAGAGGATCGACCTGGGAGACGAGATTGCCGCCGGCGTCCCAGTTGTAGTACGTGGCCCGGCCGAGGGCATCGACGGAGCGGATCATGCGATTGCCCTTGGGGTTGGTCACGTTGTAGGTGAAGGAGGTGTAGTGCCCTAGAGCGTCGCGGACGTAGGTGCGGTTACCGTAGTAGTCCACGCCGAAGCCAGTGGTGTTGCCCAGGGCGTCGGTTTCGCCGACGTACTCGCTGTACTCGGTGTAGGTGTAGTGCTGGTCGACGCCGCCGAGGACGTGCTGGCGGGTAATATCAGCGTGTCCGTTTCTCTCCCAGTAGGTCACACCACACTCGGCGTCGATGGCGATGAACGGGTCGTAGGAGTAGTACGTCACACCGCCGCCGCCATCGATGATGGCCGACATGCGCTTGGTCGTGTCTGCCGGCACTACGTCTACTGACCACTCGTCGCGGGCGCCGAGGTCTCTACCACGACGCGGAACCCCAGCGCGGGGTCGCTGGTGCCCGGCAGCCCCATTCCTGCGTTGCGCTCTGTGGTTCGGAACTGCTGCCCGTCGTACACGCCCCACGAGCCGCCGCGGACAACATGCCTGTCCGCATAGCTGAAGACTCCCGACGGCGCGTGGGGGTATGGCGAGAACTCGTCTCGACACCACTCCCATACATTGCCCGCCATATCGTAGGCGCCGCACCAGCTTCTGTCGCGCTCGTTGGCCCCCACCGCGCACGTCGTGCCACCTGGGCCGGGATACGACCGACTGCAGCACCAGTCCGCATGCCAGGTGTTCCCCCACGGGTAGACAAGGCCCGCCGGGCCACGGGCCGCGTACTCCCACTGTGCCTCAGTGGGCAAGGCGATCTGCTTGCCGGTCTTCCGCGTCAGCCAGTCGCAGAACGCAGTGGCATCCTCCCACGTGACCTGCACCACAGGATGGTCGGGGCCAGGAGCCTCAGGAGCGTCAAGATGGTCGGCGCCCGGCGACGGATGGCCGGTCGCATCGAGGAAGCCCTGGTACTGAGTGTTGGTGACCTCGTAGACGCTGAGCAAGAAGGCCTCCACCTCCACTTCATGCGCCGGGCGCTCGTCCCAGTCGCCTGCATCGCAGCCCATTCGAAACCTCCCCGCCGGCACACGCACGAACTGCATGTTGGCCAGTTTGACCGTCTCGGGAACGATGCTGCCGCGCCGGTCGGCCTCCTGCGTGCTCTCTTGGTCCCGCCAGCCGGGGGTCGCACGCGCTTCCCCACCGTCCGTTGGCGTCGGCGCGGCGTCGGCAAAGACACGGCCCTGCGAGTCGAACACGGGCGCACATCTGCGGTCGCGGTAGGTGTACAGCCACGCCGCCTCACGCCAACTGAAGACGACCCCAGGCGGGTCGAGTGTCGTCTGCGGCCACGCTCCGGTCACCGCGTCCCCATTGGCCAGGCGTAGCTCAGTGATCTGTCCCGTGGCCACGTCGACCGTGCAGAGCGTGGGGTAGTCGATGTCCGCACGAGCCAAAGTCACGACCAGCCCCTTGTTGTCTGGCATCCAGGCGATGTCGCGCCCCAGGCGCCCCCCGGCGATGAAGCGGAGGGAGCCGGACGTGGTGTCCAGACACCACAGTTCGCGATCGTCGGTCCACTGCGCGTGCGGGGGGGTGGTGGGGCTGATGGTCACTGCCAAGGCCCGGCCCCGGTGGTCGAAGCGTATGGGCCCCATCATCAGCCCCGACTGCAGCCCGCGGGCGGTGACCAATCCCTGCGGGCTGCGTGAGAGCAGTGCGTACTGCAGTTCTCCGCCGCTGCTGCGCAGCGAGGTCTGAAAGAAGAGGTCAGCCGCGTGCGACCATGGGGTCGCCGGAGTGCGGAAGATGCCGCGGAACGCGGCAGGCTGTGCCGCCGCACTCGCCGCTCTCCGCGCATACCAAATGCCGCCCTCCCCACTGTAGTACACGTGCCCAGCGTCGGGGCTTAGGATGGGGTGATCGCCCGACACGTCCCCGCCGGGGCGCGAGACCGCGCCGCTGCGGACATCCAGCACCCTCACGCGCCTGGGCGGCGAGGCAGTGGTGTCAACTGAGTATGCGAGCCACTTACCCTCGGGCGCCCACTGCAGTCCGCTCACGACCTGTCCGCCCGCAGGGACGCACCAGCGTGTGACGCCATGCGCTAGGTCGATGACATGGAGCATGTCATCTCCCGCTCCGTGCGGATCACGCTGGACGCACACCACGAGCCGGCCGCTGGCGGGGTCCACAGAGTACGGAAGGGTGTACTCCCACCTGGCAGCAAGGCCATCCGGTGATCCCCCAGACGTTGGGACCTGCCGGCAACCAGAGAGGGCCGTGGCGGCCAGTAGACACGCTGTGACGCGGACATGTGTGCGACACAATGTCGTCACCCCTCCCGGGCCTCAGGATGTTGCCACCCCGATGGAGACCGCGTCACGGGCCGTATCCCCCGCCCCGCCAACCTCGCCAGCGCGCGTGTTGTCTCTCCAGCCGTGGACGACCACTCAGGGGCCACCGTGCCCCGGCGGACGGCCTGCGCGGTCGTACACCTCGTCCAGGAACTTGTCGCACCATTCCATGAACATGGCTTGGTCACCAGTCTGCGTCTGAGTGGGGTTGGGCGCTCCGACTGTCCAGGGTGTGTTCCAGATCGCATTGCAGCATTCGAACTTCGCATCTTGAGGAACTTCACCGCACTTGTGGGCCTTGCCAGCGCGCTTGTACGCGAGCATGTTCTGGAAATGCAAGCACTGGGGTAGTGAGTCCACCAGATTCGTCACCCGCTGGTCAGATGGGTGCGGCACCGCTGGCGGCAGAGGCGGTTTGGGTGGCGATGGCTTCTTCTTGGGCGGCTTCCCGCAGCCGGCGATGCCGATCAGAGCAGCTCCGCCGACAACGATACAGATGGCGATGAGGGGCACCTCACCATCGGCATCCATGTACCCCAACGGGGCCCCGTGGCAGTACGCGTATCGCTCCGTGTCGCGAATGTAAGAGTCCCTCCCCACAAACCTCCCCACGGTCGGATCGTACCACCGGTGCCACAGGAGCATCATGTCCTCGAACTCCTCGGGCATGTACTGGTAGGCACCGACGTACTTGAAGAAGGCGCTCCTGGGGACATCCCCCTCTGCCAGCACGTTGCCGAAGGCGTCGTATTGGAGCTTGCCGGAGAGGTCGCCGCTCGCGTCGACAAGCCCCATGGTGCTGCCCAGGGCGTCGAAGAGGTACCAGTACTGGGCATCGGCGGCTTCGTCATGCACCGACACCAGCGGCGAGTAGATGCTCTGGCCTTCCTGGACGTAGAAGTCGCGGGTGCCCGCTTCCGGCTGCTCGACGCGTGCGATCTTCTCGCCATCGAACACGTAGTAGGTGGCTGTGCCGTCGAGGTCTCTGGCCACGCGCTTCATGTCGGCGTCGTAGAGTTCATTGGCCTGGCCGGTGACGGTGCCGTCTCTGGTGACGCGGAGCAGGGCCTCATCAACGTCCCAGTCGTAGGTCGCCCAGCCATCGGCGTCGTGCTTGGTCTCGAGCGCGCCGTCGGCCTGGTAGGTGTAGTAAGCAAGGGCACCAGTGGTGCTCTCGGTGAGGGTGAGCTGGTTGAGAGTGTTGTATGAGTAGTAGGTCGTCACTCCGTCCTTCGTCAACAGAGAGCGATTTCCTGCTGCATCGAACTCGTAGGTGAAGGAGTAGATGCCAATATCACTGTCGCTCAGCCACTCCTCGGAGGTAAGGCGGCCGACCGTATCGTAGCCGTAGTAGATGCTGGTGCCGTCCTCGCGGGCGATCTTCGTCCGGCGGCCGTCGGTGTCGTAGGTGTAGTCGAAGCTCAGCAGGACGCCGCTGGGACCCAGGTGGGCAACCTGCGTGACCTGTGAGGCGGCATCGTAGTTGTGGTAGGTGGTGACGCCATTGGGCAGCGCCTTGGCGATCTCGCGGCCCAGGGCGTCGTAGTCATACGAGACCGTCTGCCCCCACGGGTCGGTGATGGAGTTCAGGCTTCCGCAGCCGCGGTAGGTGTAGTAGGTCGTCAGCAGGTCCTCGCCAACGACCTGCGTCATGGCGGTGCGGCGGCCAGCGGCGTCGTATTGGTAGTACAGATTGTTCCCGCCTTGAGAGAAGTGCAGCACGCGGCCGGCGGCGTCGTACTCCCAGGCCTGGTCCTCGACGCCGGTCTTCTGCACCCCGGTCACCGCGCCCCGAGCGTCGTACTCGTAGGTGATCTCCTCACCCGAGGGGTACCGCAGCTCGGACAGCACGCGGCCGACGGCGTCGTACTCGTAGTACGCCCCGACACCGGAGGCCTTGTCCAGCCGCACGATGCGGCCAGCGGCGTCGTATACCACGGCCTGCTCTTCGCCGACTGCATCGATCTCCGCGGTCTGCCGCCCCACGGCGTCGTAGTCGTAGTACGTGGGGTTGCTCAGCGGGTCGAGCATCACGGTCTGCCGCCCCACGGCGTCATAGTCATACGACACCGTCTCGCCCAGGGAGTTGGTGATGGCCGACAGCCGCCCGGCACCGTCGTAGGCATAGTAGGCCGCATTGCCCAGCGGCGACACGGTGGCCAGAAGCTGCCCCGCGGCGTCGTACTGGAAGTAGGTCTTCCGCCCCAAGGGATCGGCCACACAGTAGGGCCGGCTGACGGCATCGACGCGCGACGGCCAACGACCAAACACCGTGGGCTCTGCCCACACCCGCTGGGGCCCGTGGCCCCAGACCCCGCAATTGGGCATCCCCGCGGCGCTCTATGGCGGTCCCCCGGCCGTCCGAGCCGTACGCGCCAGCCCGGACGGCCGGGGTTCATTCCTGGCGCGGTACAGATCCGCCTCCCGCCCCTACGCGACCCTCGCGCCAACGTCCAACCCTGGCACCAAGTTCAGGCAGCTACACGATGCCGCCGCCACGGCCTTCAGCAGGTCCGGGGCGGAGGAGGGGTCCCGTTCCACGGCTTCCAGCGCCTGGAGGATCCTACCGCGGACGATGGGGTCGGCGTCTTTCACCTTCCCCACATCGCGCACCAGCTCACGCGCACGTTCGCGGGCCTTCTTCTTCTCCGGCTCGGTCTTCAGTTGCTGCAGTTCGGCATACAGCCGACCGAGGTACAGCCAGAGCCGCACAGCATCTTGCTGTGGGGACACCGGCATTGCGTTTTCAGTTGTCTGGGTCATATCGGGGTCCTCCCGATGAGAGCGCCCGGCCGCAATCGGCTGCGGCGGGCGCCTGGTGCTATCTGACGGCCGTCGGAGACGGACGGAAAGGCCCGGACGGCCGAGGCTCATCCTTGGCGCGGTACAGGCCCGCGCCGCGCAACGGCACCTGCGCCCTGCCGGTTGTGTGGGGCGGCGACGTATGCGCCGCCGGTTTGCCCTACCCCACCCTCGCGCCAGACTCCAACCCCGGCACCAGGTGCAGGCAGCTGCACGAAGCCGCCGCCACGGTCTTGAGCAGGCCCGAGGCGGGGGATGGGTCACGCATCAGCGGTGTCTGGACCAGTCGGGTCGCCCCCAGGCGCGTCCGGCGGGCCGACGATCCCCCAACCGTCGAGCACTCGCCGCCATTGCTCCCGCACCGCGCCCGCGAGTTCCGCTTTGCCCTCCGACTCAAGCACGGCGGCCAGGTGTCTGTAGGGGGTGGGATCGCCGGGAGCGACCGCGATGGCGAGGCCCAGAGAGGCCTTGGCGGCGACCACGTCGCCAGCGCGCCACTCCACTATGCCCTGAACCGTGTGCAGGAGCGCCCAGTCTGGCAGCGTCTGGGCAAGCTGCGCGAACTCCCGGCGGGCCTGAGGCAGGTCGCCCGTCGCCTCGTGGTGGCGACTGATCTCTCTCAGCATCCGGCAGGCTGCCAGCGCAACATCGCGACGCCCCGAGAAGGCCATCGGGAACCTACGCCTAGCAAACAGCGCTCTCCATGACCATCTCAGCCATCTCAGCATGCGGCATCACCCTCCCACGATGACGGCAACGCCCTGTTCGCGACCTCCCGAGAACGTGCCGCCGGGACGCGCCTAGAAAATGAAGCCTCTCGTCGCCCTGCACGTGATCTCGCGCTCGGCGCACAAGACAAGCGCGGCCACACTGTCGTCGGTGCCATCGGCGGGGATCAGCATCGCGCACGCCTTGCCGCACTTGTCGCACCAGGCCGGCTTGGTTAGGCCCCCAAAACACCGCGCATACCACGGCAGTGGCGGGCAAACGAACGCGAAAGCGAGATCGTAAAGCGGCCCCGGAGGCGGGATGTTGAGGCCGCTGAGTGACATCTCTCCGGGCATTCCTGTCCCGAGCGCCGCGTGGGCTCGCGCCCGACCTGGGCGCCAGTGTGGCGCCAGCCGCGTCGTCGCTGTCCGTCCCGTAGAAGGGTCGTACCAGAGGGATAGTCCCCCGCCCGGCGCGCCTGGAGCAGCTCGCGCGCCACTCACGCTCGCGCGGGGCTCTGATGGCTCCTGTTGTTCGCCATCGCCGTTGCGCCCCTCGGCAGGCGACGTGGCGCACGTACCTTGGGTGCCGCGATGGCCCCCATGCCACAAGAGCATCATGTCCTCGAACTGCTCGGGCATGTACTGGTAGGCGCCGACGTACTTGAAGAAGGCGCTTCTGGGGACGTTCTCCTCTGCCAGCACGTTGCCGAAGGCGTCGTACTGGAGCTTGCCGGAGAGGTTGCCGTTCGCGTCCGCCAGGCCCATGGTGCTGCCCAGGGCGTCGAAGAGGTACCAATAGTGGGCCTCGGCGGCTTCATCATGCACCGATACCAGCGGCGAGTAGATGCTCTGGCCTTCCTGGACGTAGAAGTCGCGCGTGCCCGCTTCGGGCTGCTCGACTCTCGCGATCTTCTCGCCATCGAAGACGTAGTACGTGGCCGTGCCGTCCAGCTCCCGGGCCACACGCTTCATCTGGGCATCGTAGAGTTCATTGGCCTGCCCGGTGACGCTACCGTCTCTCGTCACGCGGAGCAGGGCCTCGTCCACGTCCCAGTCGTAGTACGCCCAGCCGTCGGCGTCGTGCTTGGTCTCCAGCGCGCCGTCGGCCTGGTAGGTG